>WFRX01000372.1 GCA_015486285.1 bacterium | reverse complement strand
TTCAAGCGGTCTGGGGACACATCGGCGGGCCGGATCCCCAGGACAGGCAGCAGGACGACCTGACCCTGGTCGTACTCAAGGCCACTTCCTAATGCGGCCTGCTCCGCAAGGGAGAAATGGAAGGCTACGAGAGGCGGGCCCCATTCTTTGAGCCGTTTCGGTTCGTACGGAAAACAATTCCACAACTTGGGGAAAATGCGACACACCTCGTGCCGTTCTCCTCTATGAAAGGCTCGGAAACCCGTCTTGAGCGGTTTTGCCTGCCCCTGTAATTCCCCGTAAATCAAAGGGAAGCGGGCCGGTCCTCTTCCCCGGCGGGAGGGGCGCCTGGATGGCATGACATTTGAAGAGGCTTGGGGGGCACCGAGCAGCGTGAACGTCCACTCGCCTGGTGGGCAGAAAGGAAAGAGGGGAATGGAGAGGAGACAACACGCAAGGCTTCCTGTGCGACAGACCCAGTCCGAGGATATGGATCCATTGCTGCCTTACCGGGTTATGAACGTGTCAAAATCCGGCTGTTTCCTGGAGAGCCGGAAGGCCCTCGGCGCGGTGGAAACCGTGATCCCCTTCGAGCTGCCCCTCCCGGCCGGTGCGGACAGCTTGACCCTGGCCGCCCGGATTGTGTGGAGGGATGCGGACCCGGGCAGGGAAGAGGCGGGCCGGTTCCGGTATGGCCTGAGCTTCAATGGGATTGACCGGGTAAGCGAGTTGATCCTGGATGCCTATGTCGAATTTCTGCGGCGGGATCTGCACGTAACCCAGCTCGAGGAGGCCTGGCTCAAGCTGAAGAGGGTGCACGAGAAGATCGAGCTGCTGATCGCCTTTGAGGAGAAGAAGGCCGCTTCCTTCCTGCACTAAAGTGCCATTACCTGTTGCGGCCGAGGCTTTCTTGGGCTCCTCGCCCCCGCTCCCGGAAGTCGCCCTGCGAAAGCCTCGGCCGCAACAGGTGATGGTACCGGATCCCCGCCCCCCATTATCCCCGTGGATTTTGTTTGTATCGGTTTGCTTGGGCTCCTCGCCCCCGTTCTTTCATCCTTCGCCTTCCGCCTCTGTCCTGATCTTGTCCAGGTAGTGAAGCCCGTCCTGCAACCGGTCGAGATCAACGTCGGTGGCGATGCCCATGGCGTCCAGAAACCGGACGACCCGATGTACGGCAAGGTTGCCGGGGGCGCCCGGCAGGAAGGGGCAGCCTCCCAGGCCGCCCAGGGTCACGTCGAAGGTGTCGACTCCGAGTTGCAATGCCGTCACCAGGTTGGCCAGGGCCCACCCCGTGGCATCGTGGAGATGAAGGGACAGCCTGGCCCCCTCCAGGAAACTCTGGCAGGCGGACACCCTTTCGAGGATTTGCCGGGGGTCTCCGGTGCCGGAGGTGTCGGCCAGGGTCATCTCCTCGGGGCCCATCTCTTGCAAGGCACGGGCGAGGCGGATTACCCGGTCCGCGGGGACCTTTCCCTCGAGTCGGCAGCCGAAGGCGCTCATAACCCCTGTGCGGAACCGTATGCCCTCTTTCGTTGCGCGGGCGAGCACCTGCCGGGCCTCTTCCAATGACGCCTGGATGCCCTTGCCCGTGTTCCTTCTCGAGTGCATCTCGCTGGCCGACACGAAGACGGCGATCCGATCGACTCCGGCCGTGATCGCCCGGTCCAGGCCCCTCGCATTGAAGACCAGGGCCGAGAAGGATACGTCGGGCCGCCTCGGCAGCGCCCGCCAGAGCCTCTCCGCATCGGCCATGGCGGGCACCTTGTCGGGGTGTACGAAGGCCGTGACCTCCATCTCCCGAATCCCCGCGCCGATCATCCGTTCCGCCAGGGCGACCTTGTCTTCCAGGCTCATGAGCATGTCTTCGGACTGCAGCCCGTCCCGGAGCGTCACGTCACGCAGGTTCACCCTCGACGGAACCAGCCGCCAGAGGCTTCCTCCCTGCCCCCCGCGCTCAGTACTCAGACCTTCTTTCCTTCCCATTTCCTGCCTCGAATCCAGTAGCCCATTTTCTGTCATTGCTGCGGCAGGCATCCCGTGTAGCACATCGATCCGGGAGATTTCCACGCCTTCGGCTCGCAATATTCGCTTTGCACGGCCATTGAGTGAGGGAGCCGGACAAGTTAAGAGGCAAATCAACTTTCACCTTGCGGCGCAAGCCGCATTAGGGAAGTGGCTGGGAAAGTTCGCCATGTTTGCATTCCAGGGCTCCAGTTGTTCGGTGGTGTCCCGGCCCCCTCGGAGATTTGTGCCGGGCGACTTCGGGGGAGAGGGAGACGGAGCCCAAGCAAATCGGAGAGGGGGCCGGGACACCACCGAACGGCGAGCCTCCCGTGAAACATAGTGAACTTGCCCAGCCACGCCATTAGCGCCCCTTGTAGATTGGCTTCCGCTTCTCCTTGAATGCCTTCAGTCCTTCCAGGCGGTCCTCGGTCGGGATGCAGTGCCAGTACGCAACGGATTCGATACCCAGGCCGACCTCGAGAGAGGCGTCCATGCCCTTGCTCACGGCGAACTTTGCCTGCTGGACGGCGATCGGGCCGTTTTGAGCGATTTCGGCTGCAAGGGCCCGGCAGGCGGCGAGAAGTCGATCGCCGGGTACCACCCGGTTTACGAGTCCGATAGCGAGGGCCTCCTCCGCCGTGATGCGTCGGGCCGTCAAGATCATCTCTTTCGCCCTGGCGAGCCCCACGATCCGGGGAAGCCGCTGGGTCCCGCCCCCGCCCGGGATAATGGCCAGGCTCGTTTCGGTGAGGCCCATCCGGGCTTCCTCTGCCGCGATCCGGATGTCGCATGCAAGGGCGAGCTCCAGTCCGCCGCCGAAGGCATACCCGTTGATAGCCGCGATTACAGGCTGCTTCATGTTCTCCACGGCCGTGAAGGTGTTCCGGATGTTGAAGAGGAAGCGCTTGACCTCGTCCTCGCTCATGGTGGCCCGTTCCTTCAAATCGGCTCCCGTGGAAAACGAGGCCTTTTCCCCCGCACCCCCCGTGATGATGACCACACGGACCTCCGTGTTGAAACTTGCATCCTCGATGGCGGCGCCCAAGGCGTGAAGGAGTTCGCGGCTGAAGGAATTCATCGCCGCGGGCCGGTTCAGGGTCAAGGTCAGGATGCCGTCGTCGAGTTGCGACAGAAGAACCGTCTGCTTGCTCATGGAAGGATCTCCTCTGCACATCATCGCCCGGGGCGATGCAGGTTGTTCGCGGATATGAGGCTGGAAAATTCCGTAGCAAAGGTGTATACCCTGCAGGGTAGGCAAGGCAGCCCCAATTATTGCAGACAAGGACGGATTGTCAAAGGCGGGCGGCATGATCGTTGATTTTCATACACACATCTTTCCTCCCGAGGTGATCGCAAGGCGGCAGGATTTTGCGGAAAGAGAGCCGGCCTTTGCTCTTATTTACGGGAATCCCCGTGCGCGGATGGTGGATGCGGAGAGCCTCGTCCAGGCGATGGACGAGGAGGGAGTGGACAAGGCGGTTACGTTCGGATTCCCGTGGGCGGACGCGGGCCTCTGCCGGGAGGCAAACGCCTATCTCCAGGATGCGGGGGCGCGTCACGCCGACCGGCTCATCCCCTTCTATACGCCCTCCCTTACCGGGGGAAAACAGGCGGTCCGGGGGGCCGTCCTTGCCCTCGAGGAGGGAATGCGGGGGATCGGCGAGGTCGCTTTCTACACGTCCGGCATGGGCGAGGAACAGTGGTCCTATCTCCTGTCCCTGGGAGAAGCCGCCCGCGCATCGGGCGTTCCACTCCTTCTGCATACGAACGAATCCGTGGGGCACAACTACCCGGGCAAGACGGACATGCGCCTGCGTGATCTCTGGAGGTTCGTCGAACAGGCCGGCGAATTGACCCTGGTCCTTGCGCACTGGGGCGGGGGCCTCTTCTTCTACGAATTGATGAAGAGCGTGGCGAAGCGGGTGGAGAACCTCTATTACGACACCGCGGCCTCGCCGTTTCTTTACGATCCGCGGGTCTACAGGATTGCGGTCGATATCCTGGGCCCGGAACGGATCCTGTTCGGCACGGACTTCCCGTTGATTCGTCCGTCCCGGTATCGAAGAGAGATGATGGAAGGCGGGCTGTCCGCGGATGCGCAAAGACGGATCCTGGGGCAGAACGCCTGTCGGCTTCTCCAACTTTAGTGGAGTAGGTGGTGTGGGGTCTGCTGGTGAGTCCAGATGAAGATGTTGCTGTGTTTCCGTGGACGAGCTGGAGCGGAGCTGTCCTGGGTTCCCTCGGAGCTTTGCGCCGGGCGACTTCGGGGGAGAGGGAGACGGAGCCCAAGCAAAGCGGAGAGGGAACCCAGGACAGCTCCGAACGGCCGAACTCTACTGAAACACAGCAGCATTTCCATTTCGCCGGAGTGAAATATGGCCGGGACCGAGGTTAGAGAACATCTGGAAAGCATTTTCCGGGCAGGCCTCCAGGCGGTTGAGCCTGGGGAGGCCGTTGCAAGGGCCGTGAGAAGGGAGAAGGACGCACTACATGTGGCCGGCCGATCGTATCGGCTCGAAGACTACAAGCGGGTCTTTGTGATCGGTGCCGGGAAGGCGGGCGCGCCGATGGCCGCGGCCATGGAAGAGATCCTGGGCGAGCGGCTCACAAGCGGGAGGATCACGGTCAAGTACGGATATACGGCTCCCTTGAAGGTGGTCTCGGTGAGGGAGGCGGGCCACCCGATCCCGGATGAAGAAGGGATCCTGGGGGCGGAGGAAATATCGAGGATTGCCGAGCAGGCGGGGGAGGGG
>WFRX01000371.1 GCA_015486285.1 bacterium | reverse complement strand
GGCGTCACATGGGCATCTTCCGCCGCGACCGGACGCCCAAGGATTTCCAACCCCTTTTCAAGCAGGCCGGGGCCCTGCACCGCCTCCCCTCCCCCGCGGAACCTCCTGCATGGATCGACATAGCGAGGGAGGAATACGAGGAGGACCCGGCCCGGCACATACAAAGGCTCTTTGGAAATTACCGGGATCATTACGCGGACGGATGAAACGGGGGATCAGGAGATCGGGGTGTCGCCGGGAGGGAAAGCGCTCATTCCCCGGATTGCGATCGCCTCGCATACAGCACTCACGAGAAGCACGGGCAGAATGATCTGCCCGTATGCATCCATCCGCGCGGCCATTCCCTCCAGGTAGCCTGTCCGGCCCTCGGCGACCTCCTGTCCGAGCCGGATGCCCATGGCGATGGAATACCAGAAACAGGGCAATTCAAGCAGGATCACGGCCAGGCCACACAGGCCGGCAACCCATTTCGCAGGCTTCCAGCGGCTGACCGGAGAAAAATCGCCCGCTTCCTCCATACCTCCCGCAACCAGGAGGATGACGGCAAGGTTGTAGCCGGTCAGGAACGAGATCGCCGCCGGGATCCCGGGGCGCACGCCCGATGCCATGTACAGGAACATGACGGTTCCGTTGAAACCGAAAATGAGCAGCCACAAACGGTTCATGCCGGGGTGCGTCCCAACCATCCGGCGCACCATACGGAACAGGACCAGGGGCGGCCGGGTCAACAGGGCCGGGCCCTTCCTGACCGCCGGGAAGGCAAGCAGGGCGCCCGCCAGGAAGAGCAGTGCCGCCCCGAGGGCGAGGTCGAAATGCCGTACAAAAACGAACGAGAAGGTCTTCATTTCATCCACTACTATCAGGAAAGCGGATCCAGATAAAGGCCGCCCATCGCCCGCCGGCTGCATTTCTGCTAGAATAATCCGGTCCCTGTTTGCCGGGATTCACATTTTTAGACCAAAAGCATTCGAGGAAAGGAAGGAAATGAGCGCATCACGCACCATGGGAAAGGAACCAAATCCAACCGGAAAGGCCGTGTCTTCCGAGCGTTACGCGAAAACGGTCCATGCCCCGGAGCCCGACTATTTCCGCCCCCTGCTGGAGATTCCGCCCGGGACCCGCGACAGGATGTTCGGAAGGCTTCGTCGCCTTTACGGGGAAGAGGCGGCAAATGGGGCCATGCCCGAACTGGAACGGATCTTGAAAGTTTATTACGCACACAAGCCCCCGGAGCTTATCGAGCGAGATAAGACCTTTGATCCCCTGGAGCGGTTCACGGAAAAGGACGTAATTCTCATCACCTATGGGGACCTCGTCCGGAATGAGGGAGAACCACCCCTGCACACCCTTTTCAAGCTCTGCGATACGATCCTGTCGGCCGTCAATACCCTTCACATCCTTCCCTTCTTTCCCTCCTCCTCGGACAGGGGCTTCTCCATCATGGACTTCGAAACCGTGGACCCCCACCTCGGGTCCTGGAGCGATATCGAGGAACTGGACGAAAGCCGGCAGCTCATGTTCGACGGGGTCTTCAACCACGTTTCCTCCAAGAGCAGCTATTTCCAGGGCTTCCTCAACGGGGATCCCTACCTCAAAGACGTTTTCATCTCGTACCGTTCGCCCGACGAGTTGACCGAGGAACAACGGGAGAGGATCCGGCGCCCGCGGACGAGCGACATCCTCACCCGGTTCCAGTCGATCAACGGACCCGTGTACGTGTGGACGACCTTCTCCCCGGACCAGATCGATCTCAACTTCAAAAGCCCCGATGTCCTCTTGCGAATCATCGACATCCTCCTGCTCTATATCCGGCATGGGGCCGATATCATCCGCCTGGACGCCGCCACCTACCTCTGGGCGGAACCGGGCACATCCTGCGCAAGCCTGGAGGAAACCCACGAGATCATCAAGCTCTTCCGCGACGTCCTCGATCTGGTCGCGCCGGGCGTGGCCCTGATCACGGAGACGAATGTCCCTCACGAAGAAAATGTCTCCTATTTCGGCAACGGGCACGATGAGGCCCACATGGTCTACAATTTCGCCCTTCCCCCCCTCATCCTGCACACCTTCTACTCCGAGGATTCCACCGCCCTTTCCGAGTGGGCGAAGGGGCTCGAAGCGCCTTCGAAGACAACCCATTTCTTCAATTTCCTCGACTCCCATGACGGGTTCGGGCTGCTGGGGGTTCGGGACATCCTCCCGCAGGAGGCCATTGATGCGATGATTCGCCGGGCCGAAGAACACGGGGGACTGGTCTCGTACCGGACCAGCCGGCACGGCGTCGAGGTGCCCTATGAGATCAACATCACCCTGTTCAGCGCATTGAACCGGGAAGATGTCGGCGAAGACATGGACCTCCAGGTCAAGCGCCTCCTGGCCGCGCGCAGCATCACCCTGGTGCTCAAGGGCGTCCCCGGCGTGTACCTGCTCGGGCTGATCGGGAAGCGAAACGATGTAAAGGCCGTGATGGCGACCCGGTCCAACCGGGCCATCAACCGCACGATCCTCGATTACAAGACGCTCATGGAGGCGTGGAACGATCCCACAAACAAGCTCTACCGAATCCGGGAGCTGGGCGGGTACGGAATCGCGAGGATGCAACACCGGGCCTTTCACCCGGTCGGCCCCCAGAAGGTCCTCTTCCTCTCACCCCAGGTCTTCGCGGTCCTTCGGTCCTCCCCCGAGGGGGATGAACAGATCCTGGCCATCGTAAACGTGACGAACCGGCCCTGCGACCTGGAGGTTCCCCTGGGCGAAACCGGCCGGGACGAGGCCCGCTGGGTCGATATCCTCTCCGGAAAGAAATGGACCGCGGACGGGGGCAGCCTCTCGTTACGGCTTCAACCTTACGATGTGACCTGGATCATGCCCCTGGCCGACGGGGTAGAGGAACCCGACCTCAAGCCCCCCCGCTGGGACTAGCGGCTCAACACATAAATATCGCTATGTTTCGGGTAAGTCTTACCGCGTGGTCCTGGCCCGGGTTCCGTCTCTCCCTCCAGATCAGGCTCCACCCCTTCGCCTGGTGCCTTGCGGCATGAGCCGCGTCAGGGGTTCGCCTTCCGACCTCGCGATGATCACGGCCCCGCACGAATCGCTCCAGACATTGACCGTCGTACGGCACATATCCAGGATCCTGTCCACCGCGAGGATCAGTCCCACGCCCTCCAGGGGCAGGCCGACGGCCTTCAAAATCACCACCATCATCACCAGCCCGGCCATGGGGATGCCCGCGGCGCCGATCGACACGAGAAGCGCCATGATCACTACGACAAACTGCTGCCCGAAACTAAGGTGAACCCCGTACGCCTGCGCGATAAACATGGCGGCCACACACTCGTACAGGGCCGTCCCGTCCATGTTGATCGTCGCCCCGAGGGGAAGGACAAAACTCGAAATCCTGTTCGATACCCCTGCATTCTCCTCCACGGAATCCATGGTCAGCGGGAGCGTCGCGGAAGAGGAGCTCGTGGAAAACGCTGTGAGCAGGGCCGAGGCCATGGCCCTGAGGTGCTTCCTTGGGCTCACCCCCCTTCCGGCAAGGAACAGCAGTCCGGGCAGTGTCACGCATGCATGAACGAGGAGGCCCGCCAGGACCGTAATGGCATAGAGGCCCAGATCCCGGAAAACACCCACGCCGGAGGTTGCCACCATCTTGGCCACGAGGCCGAAAACCCCGATGGGCGCGAAAAGGATGATGAAATGGGTCAGCTTCATCATAATCTGGAACCCGGCCTCGAAAAGGCCTGCCATCCGGCTGCGATAGGGATCCGGGACCTGCGTAATGAAATACCCGAAGAGGAGGCAGAACAGGATGATCTGAAGCATCTCCCCGTCCACCATGGCACGGAAAGGGTTCGTCGGAATCATGCGCGTGAGTACGCCCAGGATGGTCCTCCACGGGGATCCGCTGTAATGCTCCTGCATGGCGCGGGCCAGTTCTTCGGTGGGCGCCTTCAGGCCCAGATCGGCTCCCCGCCCGGGCCCGATCAGGTTCACCAGGGCCAGCCCCACCAGGATGGCGAAGAGGCTGGTCGTGATATAGTAGAAAAACGTCTTCAGCCCCAGCCGCCCGATACCCTCCCCGCCGCCGATTTTCGCTATCCCCGTGACGATCGACGTACCCACCAGGGGTACGATGATCATGTTCAGGGCCTTGAGGAAGAGAGTACCGAGGGGTTGGAACAGGAGGGCCTTTTCCCCCAGGACGGCGCCCGCGGCCACGGCCAGCAGGAGGGCGATCAGGATCTGCCAATGGAGCTTGATGCCCCTCATAAAAGCGCCCCGACGATTCTTTGCAGGAAATTGCGCGAGCGGTGTGGTCCTGGCGGTTCAGCCGCCAGACCGGTTCATCTAACAACAATGTTTCGTCGATTGCAAGGCGAGTCAGGGGAGGGAGCGGGCACAGCTATGTCGAGGATCCTGCGATTGAGGAGGGGTTGAAGATGGCCCGAAGATGGGATGCGAAAATGGGAAGTTGTTTTTACGCGAGCCTTACGAGGCCAGCTGTTCGGTTGCCGGGAAATCCGGACCCACACCACTGCCGGCCCCGGCCGCAACCGGAAGGGTAAAGCAAAAGGTGCTTCCTTTCCCCTTTGCGCTCTCGACCCAGATGTTCCCCCCGTAGTGGAGAATGATCTCCTTACAGATGTGCAGCCCCAGGCCGGTGCCTTCGGGCTTGTCCCTCATCGTGTCGTTCGACACCTGTCGGAACTTGTCGAAGATCACATCGAAGTCCTGCTCGTCGATCCCGATCCCCTGGTCGGACAGGCTGACCTTGATCCACATGCCGTGTTCGTCGGCCCGCCTGCCTTCAAACGCCTCGGCCCGGATGCGGATCTCGCCCCCCTCCCGGGAAAACTTGACGGCGTTCGCCAGCAGATTCGTAATCACTTGCTGGATCCTGTCAGGGTCGGCGAAAACAGGAGGCAGCCCGGGCGACAAGTCCAGGACGAGCCGGAGACGATGCTCCTCCAGGAGCTTCCGCCGAGCCGGCAGGATGTCCCGGATGATCTTCTCTACCGACAGGATCGTATCCTTCCAGACCATCCCTCCCGCCTCGATCCTCGACAGATCGAGGACATCGTTGATCAGGCGTGTCAACCGCTCGGTTTCCGCATTGATGATTTGGAGGAACTCCTTTCGCGTGGCCGGGTCCTCTTGATCATAGGTGAGCAGAATCTCGGAAAAGGATCGAATCGAGGTGAGGGGCGTTCGAAGCTCGTGCGAAACCGAGGAGAGAAAGGAGTCTTTCATCCTGTCGAGCTCCTTGAGTTCCTCGTTGTGTCTTTTCAGTTCTTCTTCCGCCTGTTTCCGCTCCGTGATGTCCCGAAGGATCCCCTGGATCGCGTAGGGCCTGCCCCGCCGGAAGATCAGGCACGCCTCGATTTCCGCCCACACAAGAGCCCCGTCCCTTTTTCTCAGCTGGTACGTCCCGGCTTCACTTCGGTAGCCTGCCTGCTTGATTTCCGCAATGCGTTCCCGCACTACCGGCATCTGTTCTTCCGTAAAAAGGGCGGTCAACGCCATACCAAGCACATCTTTCTTCGTATAGCCCAACAGGCGCAGGGCGGTCTCATTCATATCCAGCAAGTTGCCCTCCATGTCCATCACGAACACACCGAAGAGGCTCCTGTTGAATAGGGCGTTATATCGTTCCTGGGTATCCCGTATCCTCTCCTCATGTTCCTGTATGATTTCCCGCGAACGAACGATTTCCTTCAGGTCCCGACACGCCAGCACAAACCCGAGTTCCCTCCCCGACCAGTCCCGGATGGCGGAAAGGTTGCACGAGGTGGGAATCGATTTTCCCTCTTTGTCCCTCAGGGAGATCACCCCGGACACCACATCCGTCCGGCGGGAGGCGAGGTTTCGCACAAGGCCCTGGGCGGTATTCACGCTCCGGGGATCCACAAAATCGGAGAAATTTCTCTGGAGGAGTCCGCTGGCGGAATACCCGAGCAGTTGCTCCGCCTTCGGGTTCACCATTCGAATGAATCCGTCACGGTCGAGGACAATGATGGAGTCGGCGATCGTGGCCAGAACCTTCCGGGCAAGGGATTCCGGCGATGGGTTGAGGAACTGGTAGCGGTAGATGGACCAGAAGATGAGGCTCACATAGATGATGATCGCAAAGAAGCCGACCGGATAGACGGGGATCCCGAAACAGGGCAGAAAATCCCACGCTCCCAGGTATGCGATCGAAAAGGCGAGCATCAACACCTTAACCTGGCTTTGCTCGATGCCGGACTGTACGGCGCGAAGCCGCCGGGACAGGTTCCAGAAGCTCAGCGCCATCCAGAAGAGGAAGAAAGCTAGGAAGGCCGGGCTCAATGGGCCGTACCGGGGGTAGAAGCCCCAGGGATATGCCCACATTCCCGTGATCGTCGCCTTCCCGAAGACCCCTTCCAGACCGAACAGGAGGGCCAGGGTATAGGCCAGGAGGATTTGGCGCCTGCACCGGGCAAATCGACGGGTAACCGTGGAGGTAAAGCAATAGACCCCCGGGGATATGAAGACAACGCCGAAATAGGAGAGCCGGTACCATTTTTCGGCCGTCAGCGCATCGCGGCTGCAGAGCATGAGCCCGATGCCCAGGTTCCAGACAACGACATGGAGGCCCATGAGGAAAAAGGACTGGTTGGTTTTCTCCCTGGGGTTCAGGAAAAGGCCCCAGCAGGCGAACAGGAGGGTCACAGCCACGGTAAGAAAGCTGCAGAGCGCAATCGGGCTGAGCGAGTAGATGTATTGGGCCAACGAATTCCCCCGACCTGGGTCTGATCCCGGCTCGACGATAAATTTCCCTTGTAAGATCGGCCTGTTTCGCCTCTTACTTGAGGATGGCGGCAAGCCGGGCGGGCGTCTTCCCGGGGATGGGGTTCAGGGCCCCGAGCCGCCGGCCGCGTCTTTGAACTGCAGCCGGTAGAGGCGGGCGTACAGGCCTCCTTCAGCCATCAGGGACTCGTGGGTGCCGGATTCGGCGATGCGGCCCTTGTGCAGAACCAGGATGCGGTCCGCAACGGACACCGTGGAAAACCGGTGGGCGATGATCAGGCTCGTCCGGTTCCTGAGAACCCGTTCCAGGGCCTCCTGGATGAGCATCTCCGTGCGGGAATCGATGTTGCTCGTGGCCTCGTCGAACAGGAAGATCTCCGGGTCTTTGGCCAGTACGCGCGCAAAGGCAAGGAGCTGCCTCTCCCCATGGCTGATGTTCGTGCCCCGCTCCTTGATCTCCGTCCGGTATCCCCGGGGGAGTCGCGCAACGATCCGGTGCACCTGAGCCTGCCGGGCCACTTCGTCGATTCGCTCCTGGGGCAGATCCAGGTCCAGCCGGATGTTGTCCACAATATTCCCGGAGAAAAGCACCACGTCCTGGAGCACCTGTCCGATTCGACGGCGGAGGCTCCGTACATCGTAGGCCCGGATGTCCACCCCGTCCACCAGGATGCGGCCCTCCCAGACATCGTAGAAGCGGTTGATCAACTTGAGGATCGTGCTCTTTCCCGAACCCGTTGCCCCGACGATCGCAAGCCTTTCCCCGGGCTTCAGGCGGAAGGAGACATCTTTCAGGACCGGCTCGCCCGGCTTGTAGCCGAAGGTGACATTGCGGAATTCGATCTCGCCCCGCAGTCTGCCGGCGACGATCGGCTCCGGCGGCTCCCCGACACGGCTTTCCTCCGACAGCAGCTGATCGATCCGGTCCGCGCTGGCAAAGGCGCTCTGGATGATCGAATACTTCATGCCGATGTCCCGGATCGGTATGAAGAAGCGTTTGATGTACTCCACAAAGGCCACGACCGTCCCCAGGGTGATCACACCCGTTTCGATGCTCATGGCGCTCGCATAGATGAACACCGCTATCGCCGCCGTGCTGATGAGCTCGATCACCGCGTACAGGCTCGAATCGAAGAAGATCGACCGGAGGTTGGCCTTCATGTAGTCCCGGTTCAGGGACTCGAACTCCTCGTCGTTGCGCCCGGCACGGTTGAAGAGTTTGACCGTATCAGCACCGCTGAGACTCTCCGCCAGGTAGGTGTTGATACGGGCGATGCGCTTTCGGATCTCCAGGAAGACCCGCCGCAGCCGGACCCTGAAGAAGCCGGCCGCAAGGAGCAGCGGCGGGGCTACCGCGAAGGTCCAGAGGGTCAGCTTGACCGACAAGAGGCACATGGCGATCAGGATCCCGACGAGCTTGAACAGGTCTGCGATCAGGCTGACCAGGCCGGCGGAGAAAAACTCGCTGATCCCTTCCAGGTCGTTCGTCACCCGCGTCATGAGCCGGCCCACGGGGTTGCGCTCGTAAAAGGCGAGATCGAGCCGCTGGAGGTGTTCGAACATGGTCATCCGCATGCCGTAGACCACGCGCTGGCCCGCCGTCTCCATCAGGTAGGTGAGCAGGTACTCGAGGAGGAAGACGATGACGAGGGTCGCAAGGAAGACCCCTGCCAGCTCGAGGAGCTCGACAACCGTCTCCGGGACGACCGGGAGCCCGAGTGCCAGCTGCCGGTCGATCGGACCGTCCACGGCCAGTTTGAACAGGTAGGGCTGGACCTGCTGGGCTGCGGTGATGAAGGGCAGCAAGAACACGGCGCCCAGCATCAACCGCCAGTGAGGGCGCGCGAAGCGCAACACCATGGCGATCAGCCGGCGGTCCACAGGCCGATGCTCCACGATCGGTCCGTCCGCCCCGTTCCCCCTCATCAGGCCACCTCCAGGTCCTCGCGCAGCTTCTGGATCTCGGCCAGCCGGGCGTAGAGCCCGCCCGACGCAAGGAGCTCTTCATGGGTACCCTGTTCGGTGATCTTCCCCTGGTCCATCACATACACGTATTCCGCTTCAGCGGCCGTTGCGATCCGGTGGGTAATCAGCAAAACGGTCCTGCCGGCAAGCCGCTCACGAAGGTGGGCGAGGATCCGCTCCTCGGTCTTCAAATCGACCGCGGAAAGGGAGTCATCCAGGATCAGGATCGGCGTGTCGTACACGAGAAGCCTCGCAATAGCGGCCCGCTGCCTCTGTCCTCCGGAAAGCGTAATCCCGCGCTCCCCGATCGGGGTGTCGTAGCCCCGGGGAAATTCAACCAGGTCCCTGGCAAGTTCCGCGTTTTCCGCAGCCTGCACGATCTTTTCGAACGCGGCATCCGGCCGGCCGAATCGTATGTTTTCTCCCAGGCTGAGGGAGAACAGGAAGGACTCCTGCATGGCCAACCCGACATGGCTCCGAAGGTCGGCCAGAGGGATGGCCGTCAGGTCCACGCCTCCGAGGCTCACCGTCCCGGGCGGAGGATCGTCCAGCCGGGCGATCAGCCTCGCAAGGGTCGTCTTCCCGCACCCGGTAGGGCCCACCAGGGCCGTAAACCGGCCCCCCTCGATGCGCATACTGACATCGCAAAGCACTGCCGCCTCCCGCGAGTCCGCCTCTTTCGCGTCTGCGGGGTACCCCCACGTGAGGCCCCGGATGTCGATGCCCTGCTCCCAGAAATCACCCCGCCTCCAGGGCGTTCCCCTCACCTTGATCAGCCGCGCCGGCTCGATCGGTTCGGCAAGGATCTCCTCGATTCGGCTCATGGCCCCCATCCCCCTCTGCCAGACGCTCAACAGAAAACCGAAGGCCATGGTGGGCCACACCATCATGCCGAGGTAGACGTTGAAGGCCACGAGTTCGCCCTTGGTCAGCCGGCCGTTTACGATCTCCCAGCCGCCGTAAGCCAGAAGAACAAGCTCGCTCAACCCGATCACCGCGGTCATGACGTTGAAGAGGATGTTCCGCGTGAGCGCCAGCTTCACGCTCATCGCCAGGTAGCGCCGGCTCAGGCCGCGCATCTTCTCCGTCTCGTGCTCTTCCAGGGTGTAGGACTTGACGACCTGGGTGGCGCTGAAGTTCTCCTGGGATGCGGCGCTGATATCC
>WFRX01000370.1 GCA_015486285.1 bacterium | reverse complement strand
GGGAAGATCGAACAGGAGCCGCTCGACATGGGCCTGGCGAGACGGTTCGTCGGCGGCGCCGGCATGAATTGCGCGCTTTTCGAAGGCCTGCAAAGGCCGGGCTCCGACCCTTTCGCGCCGGAGAATCCGATCGTCCTCGGAGCCGGTCCGCTGGTGGGCACCCGTGTTCCCGGGACGGGCAAGGTGGAGGGCACCACGAAATTCGCCCTCTCCGCGACCGAAGACGGCCGCTGTTACGTGGCCTCCGCGTCCAGCGGCAGCCGGCGGTTCGGGGTGATGCTGAAACGGGCCGGGTACGATCATCTGGTCATCACCGGCAGGGCCCCGAAACCGGTCGTCATCCAGATCATGGACGACCAGGTGGAGATCATCGATGCGGACCGGCTCTGGGGCCGGATGGACGCCTACGAGACGGCCGAGGAATTAGAGCGGCGCGTGAGCGGCTGCGGCGTCATCACGATCGGGGCGTCGGGGGAAAACCGGGTGAAATTCGCCCTGGCCCTGACCGACAAAATGTCCACCCTGGGACGGAACGGGTTCGGGGCGGTCATGGGATCCAAGGGCCTGAAGGCGATCTGCGTGCGCGGCACCGGACGGGTACGCGCGAAGGACCCGGATCGGCTCAAGGCCGCGCTCGCGCCCCTTCTCGAACACCTCGGCAACAACCCGATGATGCCCCTTTATCACGAACTGGGGGTTCACCTGGGCTGGGAATTGTACAAGTCATCCTTGAACCCCGGGCTCTGGCCTGTGGACAAGTGGGACCGGCTGTACGGTGTGGACAAGTGCCGGCAGGCGGTGGAACGCACCCGGGGTTGCACGGGCTGCGTGATCCGTTGCAAGCCGATTCAGCGCGTCAGCGACGGACCCTGGAAAGGCGCTCACACCGAGACCAACCACTTCCTCCACGCCGCCATCCTGGCGCAGATGCTGGGGATCGAAGACTGGCGCACCACGGTCAGGGTGCTCGAGGTCTGCAACCGGGCGGGCATCTGCGCCCTGTCCTCCGTGGGCCTCATGGCGATGGCAACGGAGTGCCGGGAAAAGGGGACGCTTTCGGAAGGGCAAGCCGGCGGCGTGCGGCTTTCGCGGGACGATCCGGCAGGCTACCTGCCCCTGCTCGAAAAGACGATCCGGCGGGAAGGCCTCGGCGCGGTTCTCGCGGAAGGCTGGCTGGAAGCGGCGAAGGCCCTCGGTGCGGACCCTCACGAATTCATCGGCCTGGTCAAAGGGGCCCCCTGCATCTTTGACGCGAGGGATACGAACCTCAATCTCCGCATCGTTCACCAGGTCGTCAATCCCCGCGGCGGACACCATCCGCAGGGGCACTGGATCGCGTCCATGCCCCTGCAGCCGCTCGAGAAACTGCGGGACGAATTTGCGAAGACCGGGGCCGGGCCGGAGGTCGCCGCAAGGATCTTCGGGGAGGACGATTTCAATTCAGCCCGACTCACGCGACACATCGAGGATGTATCCACCATTTTTGATTCCCTCGGGACCTGCCTGACCTACCCGATGACCGGCGCTCCCCTGAACATGATCACCTTGGCGGAATTCTATTCGGCGGTCACCGGCCTGGAAACCGGAGCGGCCGAGCTGAAGGCCGCCGGGGAGAGATCTTTCAATCTGCTCAAACAGCTCAACGTGAAGGAAGGGTTTTCCAGGAAAGAGGATGTGCCGCCCCGGCTCTGGTTCCGGCCGAAACCGACGCCGGAGGGCGACAAGGAATTCATGGACTACTATGGAAGAAGGCGGATCGACGAGCAGGCCTTCGAAAAGATACTCGACGACTATTACGATGAGCGGGGCTGGAATGTCGAGACCGGCACTCCAACCGCGGACAAGTTACAGGAACTCGGCCTGGCCAGAGAGGAAAGGGGGGGATGCACCTCTTGTTGAAAGGAGGCGCGCCCCCCTTTCCCAGCCTTTGTCCTGAATGGCCTGACCCCGATCCCCGCATCGCTCTCTGGAGCTTTGTCCTTCCCCTTCCTATGCGATATATTGAAAGTTTCCCCTGTCCAAACAACCGAGGGTCCGGGCCCGCGTAAGACGATAAGGATGAATTCATGAGCCAACCCGGCACGGACGACCCGAAGGCGATCGTCTTCAACGTTCAGCGATTCTCGACCGAGGACGGCCCGGGGATTCGCACCACCGTCTTCCTGAAGGGCTGTCCCCTGCGCTGCCTCTGGTGCCACAACCCGGAGGGCATCTCCCCGCGGCCCCAGCTTCTCTGGTACGAGGCGCGCTGTATCGGGGTCCGGGACTGCGTGAAGGCGTGCCCGGAAGAGGCCCTCGAGCTTACCCCGCAGGGGCTCCGGATCGACCGGGACCGCTGCACGGCCTGCGGGGCGTGCGAGGAGGCCTGCCCGGCGGCGGCCCTGGAGGTGGTCGGAAAGGAGTGGAGGCTGGAAGATCTTCTGGCGGAGGTCAAGAAGGATGAGTCCTTCTACCGCACGAGCGGCGGAGGGGTGACGCTGGGGGGTGGAGAGCCCATGTCCCAGGCCCGGTTCGTGGCCCCCTTCCTGGAGCGCTGCAAGGCGGAAGGCCTGCACACCGCCCTGGACACGAGCGGCATCGCCGCCTGGGACCTCTACGAAACGGTCCTGCCCCACGTGGACCTACTCCTCCTCGACCTGAAGCAGATGGACCCGGAGGCCCACGAACGGATGACCGGGGTCAAGCTCGAACCGATCCTGGCCAACGCCCGCAGGCTGGGTGCCTACGGTCCGCCGATCTGGGTGCGCACCCCGATCATCCCCGGCCATACGGGCGGAATCGAGAACGTCCGGGCCGCGGCCCGGTTCGTGGCGCAGGAGATGCCGCGCGTGGAGCGATACGATCTGCTCGCCTTCAACAACCTCTGCGCCGCCCAGTACGAGAGGCTGGGCATGGAGTTTGCGCTCAAGGACGCGGAACTCATGCGCCGGGAGGAGATGGAGGCCCTCCAAGAGGCGGCCAAGCAGGAAGGTGCGCCAAACGTACACTGGTCCGGGGCGACCCGGCTC
>WFRX01000369.1 GCA_015486285.1 bacterium | reverse complement strand
TTCCTGGACAACAGGCCCGTGGTCCGGCAAAAACGTACTCGGGTGGTCGGACAACCCCTGTCGACCCAACTCCAGGATCAGCGCCTCGCAGATTTCCTCCACACGATTTTCCTTACGGGAAACGTCCCGCTCCGAGATGAGAGCGGCTATCCTGTCGTGCACCCATGCCCCCAGGACGAACAGGTCCCGCACGGCCCGATGCATCCACTTGTAAAAGGGCATGTACCGCTTGTTGAGGAGAAAGACAAGGGAGATTACGTCCGCGCAGAACTTGGTTTCCGCATACTGGGCGGCGAAGTGTTCCCCGCGCCGCACACACCGAGGAAGGTTGTACTGGCCTGCCTGTCCGATCGTCATGCAGCGCCCAGCGATCTTCTTTCGCCTTACATCCTCCGGATAAAAGGCCATGAGGGTCTCTCTCCATTCGGTAAATTCTCCCAACGGGTCCCGAAAGACCTTGCCGTTTGTGCAGACCGCCAGGGAGGTTTCCGGCAGGAGCAACCAGGTGTCCAGGTCCTCGGGAGGCCGCTCCAAACCGAGGAAGCGCCGGTAGAAGGCGGAAATTTCAAACACGCCGACCCTCTCGTCGCCCCATTTGCTCGTCTGCCTCGGGCCGAAGCCCTCGAAGACCTGCGGCAGCTCGTCCAGCGCCGCCTGGAGTCTCCCGCCGATTTCGTCATGGTCTGGTTTGGAGAGCCAAAGGCAGAACCCCGGACCCCAGTCATGATCCCGGGAAATGGAATCGTCGAAACCGAAGCACTCGGACCCGTCACCCACCAGTCCGGCCGCCGTGCGGTCGAGGTAAGGGACGAACCGCCTCCTCAGCATCGGGAGACCGACCTCCTCGAAATACCGTTCCGCAAGCTCCAAGCCCCGCATTTACCGCCTCCCGGAAGAGAGGAGAACCTTGATGTTCTGTTCCACCAGCGAGGCCTTGCTCTCCTGCCCGAGCGAGCCGTACATGGCCAGGGCCTTTTGGAACCACTCCAGGGCAATCTCCCGCTCCCTTCTCATGGCGTGGATGTAACCGATGTTGCTGTACTGATCCGCCATCCCCATCGGCTGTTCTTCCTCTTCGAAGAAAGACAGGGCACGGATATAATGCTCAAGGGCGGCTTCGTATTCTTCCTGGTCTCTGTAAACAGATCCCATATTCGCCAGCTGCCAGGCCTGGCCCGTGCGGTCCCCCATGCCCTCGCTCAAACGGCCGGCCTCCTGAAAGCGTTCGAGGGCCTCGTCACGCCTGTCCATGGCCACCAGAACGTGCCCGAGGTTGTTCAGCAATGCGGCCTGCCTCTTCGGATCCGGGTTCTCGCGAAGCAGGTCCAGGCCCTTGGAGAAGGCCTGGCAGGCCCCGTCCAACCGGCCCCTTTCGAGACATTGCCTGCCGGTCTCGTTCAGGGCATCCACTTCTTCCATCTGTTTCCGCTCGCCCATGCGCAACTCACCTCCCTTTGAAGACCGGGTCCCGCTTTTCCAGGAACGAGGCGAACCCTTCCATCAAATCCTCACTCTTCTTGCATACCTCCAGGACATAAGCCTCGTAGTCGAGTGCCTGGGGCAGATCCCATTTTTGGAAGTTCTGCAGGCCCCTTTTGGCAAAGGCGATCGGTATGGGCGCATTCTTCGCGATTCTCTCCGCCAGGTCGCGTGTCGTCCGGACCAGTTCTTCATGGGGCACAACCTGGTTCACCATTCCGATCCGCAATGCCTCTTCGGCTCCCACGACCTCGCCCGAAAAAATCAATTCGGCCGCTTTGCTGTAGCCCACGAGCCTGGGCAGGAAATAGATCCCCCCCCAATCGGGATGAACGCCCCGCTTCACAAAGACCTGGCCGAAACGGGCCTTCACGCTGGCAATCCGAATGTCACACGCCAGGGCGAGGTTGCACCCGCCGCCCGCTGCCACGCCGTTTACGGAGGCGATTACCGGCTTTTCCATGCTGTTGATCAGAAGCGCCGCCTTGCACATGGCGTGACGCTCGCTGGACACGTGCTCTTCAAGGGCCCGGGTCGTCCCGGAAACGAACTCGTTTACGTCGCCGCCGACACAGAACGCCTTGCCTGCGCCCGTGATGATCACGACCCGTACATCCCGGTCCCGGGCGACCGCATCGAGGGCCTCGACGATTTCCTGTCGCATGAGCCCGGCAAAGGCATTGTATTGTTCCGGGCGGTTCAGTGTGATCGTGGCCGTCCCATCCCGCCTTTCAAGCAGAATATGCTCCCAACTCATCCTTCTCCTCCTCCGAACAGGCTGCCCAAACCGATAGAAATCTTTCTCGCCTCGCCGATCAGCTCGTCAAAAACCTCGGCCAACGTCTCGATCCTCTTCACGACCCCAACGCTCTGCCCGCACGGCATCGTCGCGTTTTCTCTGTTGCCGCCCTCCTGCACATAACTTGTCTCCCCCGCATCCTGGAGGAACGCATCCGCCTGGGCCTCTCCCATGCTCTCGATCTGTTCGGTGAGCCTGTTTCTCAGGACGCGTATGGGCATCTCCTTCCTGCCGAGGATGAAGGTCTCGTCACTCGATGCGGAACAGACCCTTTCCTTGAAAAACGAGGGGATCGGACATTCGCGGGTGGCCAGCAACCGGGTCCCCATCTCTACGCCTTCGGCGCCGAGCGCGAAGGCAGCCACCAGGCCCCGTGCGTCCCCGATGCCCCCTGCGGCAACTACAGGAATGTCCAGGCAATCGACCAGCTGCGGGACCATACACAGCGTCGAGACATCATTCCGTCCTATGTGCCCCCCCGCCTCAAACCCTGTCACTACCACCGCGTCCACACCCGCAGCCTGGGCCTTTTGCGCCATGCTCTCGTTGGACACCTTGTGAACGACCCGCAGGCCTGCCTCCCGGATACGTTCCATCATCTTTGCAGGATTCCCGGCAGAGGTGGTAACGGTTGTCACGCCCATTTCGATGGCGATTTCCAGGGCATCGAATGCATTCGGCCTGTAGATCGGTATATTTACGCCGATGGGCCGATTTGTAAGCTCCCTGGCGCGTTTCAGCTCGGACCGCAGTTTGTCACTGGAAAGGCCGGAGGCCGCAATCTGGCCGAATCCGCCGCAGTTGGACACGGCGGCAGCCATTTCCCCAAGGGTAATCATGCGCATCGCACCCTGAAGGATCGGATAGGAAGACCCCAGGATCCGTGTGACCCGGTTTTGCCAGTTCCCCGAAGGACCTTCGGCTGTGGTCGGATCATTGGCTGAATGACCTGTTTGTCGGCTCATGGTGCCTTCCTTCTCGATGACCCTTTTCATCCTTCCCGTTCGTCCTGCCCGGCGGGGACTTGAGCAAACAAAGCCGCAACCTCGACAATATGCACCTTATACTCGAGCTGTTTGCCCGCCCAGGGGTGGTTTCGATCGAGGTACACCCAGTCGCCAAGATACCCGATGACCGTGAAGAGCTCGCTTTCTCCATCCGCGTTCAGCCGTCTGTACCGACTCCCCACAACGCAGTCTTCGGAAGGCAGCCGACTCCGTGGGACACGGATCACGAGATCCTTGTCCCTCTCCCCGTAAGCCCTGTCCGAAGAAACGACGATCGTCTTCGACCGCCCTGCCGTGAGCCCTGCGATACCCTCCTCAAGGCCCGGTGGAAGATCGCCCTGTCCGAAAATGAATTGAAAGGGCGTTTTCTCATACATGTCATCCAAGACGTTGCCCTCCTCATCCCGGACGACAAAATGCAGGGTGACAACGGTATCCACACCAACGGCCAACCCCTCTCCGGGCCCCTCGGCGAGCGGTGGTTTCTTCTTGGCTCTTTTCGAGATCCGGTTTGTCATCTCTTTCATGAACTCCGCTCGTCCGGCGGCAGGACAGCCGTGGCCTGTACCCGCGTGCCTTGCGTCCTCCCGTCACCGTAGAGATGAGGTTTGTTGCCGTACAGAAAGGTATGTTGAAGAAGCCTCTCGATGGCCCGGGGAAGCTGTCCGTAGTGGTCGATGAACTGTATGGACCTTCCGTATTGGCGAAGCATGGTCGAACGCTCCTTGTAGGCGCATCCGAGGGTGACGAGATGGATCTTCTGTTTGCGGCAATACTCGATCCCATACCGCACGTCGCACCCCATGTTCGATTCCCCGTCGGTTACATGGATGAGGAGGTTCCTTTTCCGTCCCTTGGGCATGAAGTAGGCCACGGCGATAATCGCCTGCCCCGATGCCGTCCGGCCGCTCGGGGGGACCGAAAGGAGCTGCCCGTTCCGGATCAGCCGGGAAATCATACAGACCCCGTCCACCTCGAAATACGCGTAGGCCTGGAAATGGTTTCGGGATCCGACGAGGGCCTTGTGCAGATTCCCGACCGTATTCTCCACGATTCGCCACTTGCTGCCCCGCATGGAACCGCTCGCGTCCATCAACAAGGTCACATTCCATTCCAGGTCCGGCAGTTTCTCTTTCTGCAGGAAACATCGCCCGGAGACGGGGGCCCTGTACAGGCGCCGTCGGTCTATCTTGCCGCTCAGAAGGCCGCGATTCAGGATGGTCTTTTGGGCTGCGTAGGTGAGAAAAATGGACTTCAACCTCGCAACCAGATGAGGGTCGATCACAGGCCGTGACGGGACACTGAAATCCCACCGGGAGGTAGGCACCACATCGTCATTGTCATAGCCGACCACGGCCTGGATAATGGGCGTGATGACCGGAGACCCGTGTGCGAGTTGCAGCTCGATCTGGTGCATCACATAGGGAGACAAAGACTTCTTTGCGGGCCCCGCCTCCCGTTTTCGTACATCGGGCGCCTCACGCCGGGAAGAAGAGGGATACCATTGAAGGGTCTTGTCGACCAGGTCGAGAGAAGAGATCGAATCCTTGATCTCTTCCCAGGTACGCAGGTAGGCCTCCACCCTCCTCTCGCAGCGGTCGGTTACCCCCTTCCCCTGGTCCCTGATCTCTCCCAGCAGGCCCGTCAGCCTCTCCAGCGCCTGCAGGGGCTCCCGGTATGGCAGGGGGCAAGCCAGGTCCCCGTCGCCTCCCCACGCGGCGGTCCACCAGAGATAGACCAGCGCATCCAGGGAGAGCCGTTTCGGATCGAACCGCGCTCTGGCATCGGCAAAGGCCTGGCTCCGGGCCATCGGCGTGTAAAGCCCGAAAACGGTCTTGTCCGCCATCATGTCAACGTAAATATCTTCTCCAACGCTGACGATCTTCTGGAACCTCACATTGGCCAGGCCGGGCAGGGTATGGATCATTGGCTCGAGGAGCCTCCAGACATGATCGCTCCATTCCGTGCGATGGAGGGCTTCATGAGTGACAAGTCCTACAAGATCATCGACCTGCTTCGCAGGGACCGGATATTGCCCCATGAGGGCAGCGGGCTCGAGGATAATGGGCGAGCCTCCTCCCTGCGACATGCCCGTGTACTCGATCCTTCCTACATTCGGCCCCAGGTGGCCGGCTACCTTCCGCAGGGCCCGCAAGATGTTTGCCAGCTCGACAGCCTCGAGTCCTGATCGGTTCAGCCGCCAGTACGCCGAGATCCCATGCGCCGGGGTGTGTTTCGAATCCATCGTTCCGGGAGTGCTCCTCAGGAAGTCGCTGCTTGCGGAGTAGAAGGGTCGGGTACAATCCCTGCCGACCGTTGCCTATGCGTCCTTGTGCCACGGGAGGCGAGCATCCGGATTGGACCAGAATGCCGCAAGGTATACGGAAACGGCCATGCCCCCGGCACAGAAGGCGACCCAGGGAGCCGCATGCCACGCTTCCCATTGGCAGGCCCTGCCGAGCATCGCTCCTGCCACAAGATTGATCCATCCCCAGAGCACGTTCGTCACGGCGTGTGACGAAACGGAAAAGGGCGACATATGCCTTTTTCCGCAGATCCCCTGCACCAGGTGGGGAATTGCGTTGAACAACAAAACGGCTGAAAAAAAAGCTCCGATCAACTGCGTCATCTTCTCGTGCCCCCCTGCTTGCCGTGCTCTACGGTTTCGGGTTCAACATGCCGGATTGTCGAAAGCATCTCCTCCGCCACGGAGTAGGGATCTCTTTTCCCGGCGATCACGCGCTCCACCGCTGCCTGAAGGGCTCCATTGCCCGTCCATTGCAAACGGATGTGGTGGAAGAGTTCCTCTTCCATCAGGGTCAGGATCTCCTCGCGGACCCGATCGGCGCTCTCTGCCGCAACCGACTCCGTGCCTTCCCGGCGTTCGGAGAGCCAGTTGATGAGCGAATCGATTCCTTCCCCGGTAACGGCCGAGGTCTTCAGCACGGGCGGTACAGGCTCTTCGTCTTTCTTGGCGATCTCGAGCATTGCCTGGATGTCGGAAACAACCTCGTCCGCACCATCCCGGTCCGCTTTGTTCACCACAAAAAGGTCGCCGATTTCCATGATGCCCGCCTTCAGGGTCTGGATTCCGTCTCCAAGCCCCGGGACACAGACCACCAGAACCAGGTCGGCGGCCCGGACAACCTCGATCTCGTCCTGTCCTACCCCTACCGTTTCGATCAGTACGATGTCTTTGCCAAAGGCGTCCATAATGCGGACGATATCCCGGGCCCCCTGGCAAAGACCCCCCAGGGTCCCGCGAGTCGCCATGGATCGGATGAAAATCCCATCGAGGGTGGCGATTTCCTGCATGCGAAGGCGGTCACCGAGCAGCGCCCCTCCTGAGAAAGGGCTCGAGGGATCGACGGCGACGATTCCGACCTTGAAACCTCTTGCGACAAGTCCCTGGGCAACCTTACTGGTCAAGGTACTCTTTCCCGCGCCGGGAGCCCCCGTAATACCGAAAACAACAGTGCGCCCGGTTTCCGGGTAGATCGCCCTCATCGCATCCTTCCAGCCCGCATCCCTGTTTTCGACGTGCGAGATCATCCTTGCCAGGGCTCTCAAATTGCCCCCTTTGACGCCGGCCACGAGCTCTTGCCAGGCAATGGTCATGTTCCTGTCTGCCCCTGTGCAGGTAGATGAATGCTATACCTCTCCCATTCTTCAGCCGGTTCGAAAAAAGGCAAAAAGAGTGCCAGAAAACCCTTACAAGTCTCTAATCGTCTGTTTCAATTCATGAAAGAGTGAAAAAGAGAAGAAGATTGCACCACAAGGTGTGCTGAAGTCGCTGGGGCACAAATGCCACAACTCAATGCAGAAAGAGACGTAAGGGCCTGTATTCATAGCGTGACGGAGGCTGGGGACACCATTGACTCCGGGAGGCTTCTGCTGGGACAATTATGACACGGCATATCTCGATGAAGGAAGGCGGCGTTACGTCATTTCCAGCCTTTTCATCTTTCGAAAGAGGGTCTTGCGCGAGATTCCGAGGGCCTTTGCGGCCTGCCCTTTCCGGCCGTTGCACAGTTCGAGCGCCTGCCTGATGGAAGCCCTTTCAGCCTCTTCAACGCTCCGGGTGAGTTGGACCCCGCTGTCCGTACCGATGGCCGAAGCGGGGTCCGGCATGATCCACTCATTCCGCGTAGACGAGGAGGACGGGATGAATTCGAGTCGCTTCACGGCGATGAACCGCTGGATTGCATTCTGGAGTTCCCGCACGTTGCCGGGCCAGTCGTAGTTCATGAGGGCCTCCATGACTTGTCCGGGTATGGGGCTGGGCCCGGGATCCTCGGAATAGAGCTTGAGAAAATGCTCTACGAGGAGCGGAATGTCTTCCTTGCGGTCTCGCAGGGGGGGGACATGGATTGGGATGACGTGAATCCTGTAAAAAAAATCCTCCCTCAAGGCCCTTTTCCTGACCTGCTCCAGAAGGTCCCGATTCGTGGCGGAGATGATGCGGAAATCAGAGACCTTGTTCACGCTGCTTCCTACCGGCGAATAACCTCCTCCCTCGATGGCCCGCAACAACTTTGCCTGAAGGTTGTGACTCAACTCACCCACCTCGTCGAGAAACAGCGTTCCCCGGTCCGCCAGGTCGAGGTAGCCCCGTTTATCTGCATGGGCACCGGTGAAGGCCCCCTTCTTGTGCCCGAAAAACTCGCTTTCCAGCAGATTTTCAGGGATGGCGGCACAGTTGACAGGGACGAATTCCTGTTCCGATCGGCTGCTCAAATCGTGGATCGCCTTGGCAACCAGCTCCTTGCCCGTCCCGCTTTCCCCGTACACGATCACATTGGCGTTTGTGGCCGCGGCATTCAGGATGAGTTCGTACACCTCCTGCATGAGCGGGCTCTTGCCGATGATTCTCCCGAGGCGATAACGCTCCTTGATCGAGGAACGCAGGGTGACGTTCTCTCTTCGGAGGTGTTCCGTCTCCTCGAGCATGGACAACTCTCTCTCTTTTTCCTCCGTAATGTCCCGGGCGGTCATGAAAACCGTGGGGAGTCCCTTCCACCGAATCAGGCTCGCCCTGCCTTGAATCCAGATCACCCGCCCCGCCCGGGTGCGGCAACGGGTCTCGAAGGATCTCTGCCTGGCGAATTTCTTCTCGAGGGTATCGAACATCTCCCGGAAATAGATCTCGAATTCCCTGGAAACAAGGTCCCCGATATCCCGGCCGAACAGTTCGTTTCCGTCGCGGCATCCGAACATCGATACGAGAGCGTTGTTCGCAAAGACGATCCGCGCGTTTTGACACAACAGGGCCCCCACCGTCATCCGTTCCGCCAGAACGCGGTAAAAGGCCTCGCTCTCTTTCAGGGCGTCCTGCGTCCGCTTCAGTTCGGTCAGATCGATTCCCATGCCCAACACATACGACGCCTCTTCTATGGTCGTACTCACGGCTGAAAAAAGATACGGGACCTTTTCGCCCGACTTGCTCACTATCTCCGCCTCTACCGTGGTTTCCCCCTTGGATAAAACGGTTCGGATCGCCCTCTTTATGCGTTTGAGGTCCCGCCCGAAAAAAAGCTCGTCGACCGTCATATGCAGAAGTTGTTCCCGGGAATATCCGCTTACCTTTTCGATGTTCTCGTTGCAGTTGAGCAACTGTCGATTTTCATCAAAGGCATAGAAGATGCCCGGCAGACTCCTGATCAGCATTTCAAAGAACCGGCTCTTCTTCTCGAGGTCCTGCACGGCCTTCCGAAGGTCCGTGCCATCGAGCACCGCGGGTCGGCACGGGTCTTCCCGGCCAGGTTGATTTTCAGGCATCGGGGCTTCCTTCCATGGAGGGAACACTTGCTATTGTTCCCAGCTCTTGAATATTTCCTCCGGGTGATCGAAGATATGGTTGAGCCTCTTGCCGGCATCTTCTCGAACGGCGTTTCGGGTAGCTTCATCATATCCCTGCGCAGACATCCATCGTTCCAGCAGAAGCCCGCCGGGCAACCACATTTCCATGGTATCCCTTTCCGTGACCCAGGCCTTCAACTTGATCCCGAAACGAGCCAGAATTTTCCAAACCTCATCACGGTTGCGCCGGTCGCAGTAAACCATCATCACACACTCCTGCACGCCGAGGCCCCGGGGAGGGGATCGGTCATACTTGATGCAGGGAATCTCCTTGTTTTCCACAAACGGATCGAGCTTCTCCGCCAGGTCATCGAGACTCGGGCGATCTCCCAGAACAATCCACTTGCCCCAGTATTCGAGGACCTCTCCGTTCGTCATCTCTCTGCCCTGGTACACCGTGTAGCTCCTGCCCATTAATACCAGGGGATGATAGAGGAAGATGAACTTCGATCTCGGATCGTCAATGATCATCGTGCTACCCCCCTGCGGCGAACGGTATGAGCCCGATCTCATCTCCATCCCGGACGGCCGTGGCGAGTCCATCGAGCTTGCTCACGTTCTCCCCGTTCAGAAAGATGAGAACAGCACCCAAACGGCCTTCTTCGCTCAGAAGACGGTCGCGGATGCCCGGGAACCTTTGGTCCAACTGGTCGATGCACTCCCCAAGGGTACCCCCCTCGCAGAAGGCTTCGTCCCTGCCTCCAAACCACTGCTTCAGGGAACCCGGGACTCGCACGGTGACAGTCATCTTTTCCGCCCCTTTTCGAGGTTTGCCAGGGATGTCATGTGGACTTAGGACAAAAGCATATATGCAGGATCACGAGGCTGTCAACAGAGTTGTCCCGAAATTGACCCGTCACCCGGAATCTTGTGGCTTTCATGGGTCAAGACAATTTCCTCCAACGAAAACGTCCGGTTACCAATGAAACAGGCCCTCAAATGGGTCATCATTGACCCCATCGACATTCCTGCTCGCTGGTGGCGGTTCGGGCGACAGGCCAAGCATTGCGCAAGTAAAACAAAGAGTTAGATTATCGGAAGGTTGCTTGGCATCGTTCTTGCCCAACCATTCAGAAATTCGATGCGTTTTTTCTTCTGAGCGAAAGCCTTGCATGTCAGCGACAGGCGGAACGGATTGGGGAGGAACCGGATGAGCGAGGAGCGAAAAATCAGGGTACTCGTGGCAAAGCCAGGCCTTGACGGACATGAACGGGGAGCACGGGTGATTGCTTACGGATTGCGGGACGAGGGATTCGAAGTCGTCTATACGGGGCTTCGACAGACACCGGACCAGATTGCCGCAGCCGCCCTTCAGGAAGATGTAGACGTACTCGGCCTCTCCATCCTGTCCGGAGCGCATCTATCGCTGACCCGTAAGGTTGTCGAGCGTCTGAAAGAACACGGAGCCGATGACATTCTGGTGCTCGTAGGGGGGATCATCCCGGAAAAGGACATCCCGGTGTTGAAGGAAATTGGGGTCGGGGAGGTGTTTACATCGGGAGCCTCGATTCCAATGATCGCGGAATATATCCGGTCCCGGATCCAACCCAATGGAGACAGGTAGTCACCTTTTCGCAGGGGAATCGCAATGGCAGGGACGCAGGAAAAGCTCGAGAAGGTGCGGCAGGCGGAAAAAGAGTGGCGCGAAAAGATCCTTGAACCCCGGGTAAAGCGGTTCAATCTTCCGAAGAGCCCGACGAACTTCTACACCCCGGCGGGCCGGGACGGTTTCGATTTTCTCGAAAAGGTCGGTTTCCCGGGACAGTATCCTTTTACGGCCGGAAACAATCCTTTCGATTTCTGGAGGGCCTTTGCCGAGGATGCCGCCAGACAGGGGCACCGACCGGATTGGGGTGGAGGGGGCAGCGTCGGCAAGTATGGAGGATTCGGCACTGCATCCGACTACCGGGATTACCTGTTGCGAATGCAAAGAATCGGCCGTACGGGCGGGCCGAACATGGCCTTTGATCTGGCCACACAGTGCGGATACGACTCGGACAGCCCGGAGGCGGAAGGAGAGGTGGGCCGTGTAGGCGTGGCCGTCGATTCCTTGAGAGACTTTGAGATCATATACGAGGCGTACACCACCGGAGACACGGCAATGGACAAGGTCGCCTCGAACTTCACGATCAATGCTCCTGCGGCCGTGATCATCGCCATGTACGCGGCCCTGGCCGAAAAACGGGGCATCCCGCTGGCAAGTCTCCGAGGCACCCCACAGAACGATATTCTCAAAGAGTTTATCGCCCGGGGCACCTACATCTACCCTCCGAGGCCGTCTCTCAGGCTTTTCCGGGACATCCTCGTATTCTGCACGGAACACATGCCGAAGCTCAATGTCACCAGCATCGGGGGGTACCACATCCGCGAGGCCGGAGCGACCCGTACCCAGGACCTGGCCTTTTCGATGGCCAACGCCGCAGCCTACCTCCAGGCCGGGATCGACGCCGGGCTCGAGGTGGACAGCTTTGCACCCATGTTCACCTTCAACGCCTTCGGCGGCAGCATGGAGATCTATCGGGAAATCGCCTTCCAGCGTGCCGCCCGGCGCATGTATGCCAGGATGCTCAAGGAGCGCTTCGGGGCCAAAAACCCGAGAAGCATGTTGATACGTCAGCCCGCGACCGCCCACATCGGGTGTTCTTCCACTACCCTCCAAAGGCCCCTGAACAACCTTGCAAGGACCGTCGTCGGAGGGCTTGCCGCCGGGATGTCCGGGGGAAAGCCGTTATGCTTCCCTCCCTTCGACGAACCCCTCGGCCTCGGGCACAGCCTGGAAGCCGTTCAACTCAGCCTGGATGCAACCCGCATCCTGATCCACGAGGCAAAGGTCTCGGACGTGAACGATCCCTGGGCCGGATCCTATATGATGGAGTCGTTGACGGACGAGATCGAGGAGGGCGCATGGGCCGAGTTCGATAAAATCGAGAAGATGGGCGGCGCCGTTGCCGCCATTGAGAACGGGACCATGCAGAAGGCGATCGCAAAGAGCGCCTATGAGAAGCAGAAGCGGATCGAGAGGCAGGAGGAGTTCGTCGTTGGCGTCAATTGCTTCACCGATGAAAACGAGATCGAAGTCAGCGTGAATCGGGTCGTGGATGAACCATACGACGAGGAGCGGATGGGTTCGGCCGAGGATCGCCAGAAGGCGGATCTGGCCCGATTGAAACGGGAACGAAACAATCGATCCGTTGCAAAGGCCTTGTCCACTCTGGAGAAACATGCCGCGGATGAGGCGGTGGCCCTCATGCCGGACATTCTCGAATGCGTCAAGGCAGAGGCCACGTTACAGGAGATCTGCGACGTACTGCGCGGCGTCTTCGGCGAGGCCCAGCCTGTCAGGATATAGGGAGGGAAGGAATGGGAGAGGGGACACCGGGATTGACGGCCGGACTGGGGAAATTCATCGCGGAAACCGATTCGGCGGGGATCCCGAGCGAGGCGTACGAGCATGCCAAGGTGGCCCTTTTGGACTGGGTGGGTGTGACCGTTGCGGGCAAGGACGACCCTCTGGTCGGCAAGCTGATCGCCTGTGCCGAGACCCTGGGGGGGCGGCAACAGGCCACGATTATCGGGCACGGCATGCAGAAGAGTGTAAGCCAGGCGGCGCTGATCAACGGGGCTGCTTCCCATGCCCTGGATTATGACGACACGCTGGCCGCCTTCCTCGGGCATCCGTCGGTCACCTTGTTTCCGTCCCTTCTGGCCCTCGCCGAATGGCAGCAGAAATCCGGCGAAGCCTTCCTGGCCGCCTACCTCATCGGGCTGCAGGCAGGCGCAACGATCGCTCAGTGCGCGGGGGTGGAACATTACATGGCCGGGTGGCACGGCACGTCCACCATCGGTCATCTCGCGTCGGCCGCCGGCTGCGCCCGGCTCCTCGGCCTGAACGCACAACGGTCCACCTGGGCCTTGGGCCTGGCGGCAACCCAGGCTTCCGGTCTGAAACGAGTGTTCGGGACGATGTGCAAGCCCTTCCATGCGGGCAGGGCGTCACAGGCCGGGCTCTTGTCCGCCCTGCTTGCCCAGCAGGACTTTACGAGCGCGGACGATGTGCTTGAAGGCCCCCAGGGCTTCTTCCAAGTCCTCGGCGGCAACGGCACGGAAGAAGCGGCCGCCCGGCTCGGCAGGGAGTGGGATGTGGAGGGACTCTCCCAGAAATACCATGCTTCGTGCCACGCCACCCACTCCCCCATGGAGGCTGCGCTCTCGATCGTGGAGAAGGAGGGCCTCTGCCTGGAGCAAATCGCCGCGATCCGCGTCCGATCGTCTCAACTGGCCCTCGATGCGGCCGGCAAGAAGGAGGCGTCCACCGGTCTCGAGGGAAAATTCTGTATCCCATACTGTGTGGCGAACGCCCTGGTTACAGGCCAGACAGGCAATCAAGGCTTCACCGACGAGAAGGTCCGCAATCCGGACGTGCGGGCCATGATGCAGCGGATCACGGTGGTGCTCGACCCGGAGATGAAAGCACTCGAATCGCAGGTGGAGATCGAGGCCCACGATGGAAGGCTTTTCAACGCCTTCTCCGATGTCCTCCAGGAAATTCCCCCGCTGGAGACAAAGAAGACACGGGTGAAGAACAAATACCTCGACTTGTGCGGCCCTGTCATGGGGCCGGAAAACGCCGAAAGACTCGCTGATCAGATTCTTGGGATGGAGAAGCTCCCGAGTGTGAGGTCCTTTGCACGGAGCTTGTAGGGTGCAGGGAGCCCGGCTGCACGGGTGAGGAGGGGATATGGCAGACAGCGTTTTGATCACCGACATTCAGAGATTTTCGGTCAATGACGGACCCGGCTTCAGGACGAATGTCTATCTGAAGGGCTGCCCGCTGCGGTGCCAATGGTGTCACAATCCGGAGACCATCTCCGCGGTCCCGGAGTTGTACTGGAAAAAGAGACTCTGCGTCCAGTGCGGCGCATGTCTCGAGGCATGTCCGCGAGACGCGATCAGGCCGCCCATCCCCCCCGAGGAGGCCCGGCAGGAAACCTCCACGTACCACAAAATCGTCCGGGACCGCTGCGACTTGTGCATGAAGTGTGTGGACGCGTGCCTGTACGGCGCCCTCGAGGTCGTCGGAAGACCGATGTCGATCGAGAAAATCCTCGATGAAGTGGAGGAGGACAGGCCCTTCTACGACAATTCCGGAGGCGGAATGACCCTGTCGGGGGGCGAACCCTCGGCCCATGCCGAATTCTCCCGCCGCCTTCTCGAACAGGCGAAGGCCAGGGCGCTGCACGTCTGCCTGGATACGAATGGATATTGCGAATGGGAGGTGCTCAAATCGCTGATAGAGCACGTTGATATCGTGTTGTTCGATCTGAAACACATCGATCCGGCCCGGCACAAAGAGAGAACCGGCGTGAGCAACGAGCGGATCATCGAGAACCTGGGCCTCCTCGCCGAAACGGGACAGCCGACCTGGGTTCGCATCCCGGTGGTACCGGGCTTCAACGATTCGGTCGAGTTTCATACCGCCGCAGCGAACCTTCTGGCGAACATGGAGAGGGGCATCGTCCGGGTCGACCTCCTTCCATTCCACAACTGGTGCCAGGACAAGTACGGCTGGCTGGGACTGGAGTGGACACTTCGCGACGTAGAAGCGATGGATCCCGTATTTCTCGAGATTCCCGCGGACCTTTACCGGAACAAAGGGCTTGAGACCACCATCGGAGGGTCCGGATTCGAGAGCAGCGAACAGGCCCTCGATGGATAGCACCCGATAAGACCGGGAGTCGGGCCAGGCGGTATAAACCGTTCCAGAACAAAGAGGGAGGGACATTATGGGACGAAGAGACCAATGGAAGCAGGCCTCCAACAAGATGTTCGGCCAGGGCAACAAAAAGAAGAGCTTTGAAGAGCGTGAAAGGGTGCCGGACATCGCCTGCGGCGTGTGCAAGAACTTTTCGGAGAACGCGTACGCCTCTGACGGGAGGGGGGTCTGCAAGGTGCTCAAGATCGGCTCCGAAATCGCCGTCGATCCCCCCGTATATGTACTGGAAGGAGACACGGGCCTCATCACGTTCTTCAATACCGATGCCGCCAAGTGCAGCCACTTTTCCAAGATGGAAATGATCGACAAGGACGGGACCGAGTGTGCGGACCCCGCCTTTCGTCGCGCCCAGAGACAGATGGAAAAAAAGTAAGGTAAAAGGAAAGAAAGGAGGCGAGAGAAATGGCGACCTGCAAAGAATGCAAAAGCTTCTTCGTGTTCGAGGACAACCCCGAGAAGGGAGACTGTGTGCAGCGTGTCGTCGATCCGCGGCAGGCTTACTACAAGGCCAAACCCGTGGCGGCGGACCAGGATGCTTCCCAGTGCGCTTCGTTCCAGAAGAAATGACCGCTTAGAGGAGATGGAGGAAATCATGAAATGCATCGCGTGTGGCTATGAAGCCGAGCCGAAGAATTTCCGGTACCTTTACAACGCTCGTATTGATGCCTCAATGACCCTGCGACAGTGCCCACAATGCCAGGAGTGGCTGGCGGTGGATGAACTCACCGGCGAGGCACGCCAGAAGGTGCAGCCAGGGGAGGCCCCGTGGGGAAAATCGGCAGGCATCGAAGACCTTGCAACGGACGCAAAGTGAGAAGTCCTTCTCTGCAAAGGAGCCGACCATGGATCTCACTTGCGGCACCTGCGGGTACACGGGAGACCACGGCGAGTTCAAACGCGTTTGCGCGAATTGCTGACCCGCCACCGGAGAATCAGACCTCCGGCAGTGCCCCAGGTGTGGGGCCGAATGCGTGTTTTCCCGTACCGAGTCCCTGGAACAGGAATCCGATCAGTTGAAGGAACTCTCGAAAAGGCTCGCAGCAATCCCGAAAACAAAGGACCCTGCTCTATTGCAGGAGGCAAGAGGGCTCATCTCGAAACTGCACGGCATGAACCTTCGCTGGAATATCCCACAGCTAAAGCAATTTCTCCTCGAGCGTCAGAAGGAACTGCTTTACTCGGAATCGACTGAATGAGAAGGGAAATGAGCGTATTTGACGAAGGCCTGAGCGTTCCGGAACCGGAACAACATTTCTTTCTGCCGCGACATGTGATCGAGAACCTGGAGTGGATCAAGCTCCTTGCCAAGCGCCATCCTGTGAACATCCTGGTGGCGGGCAAGCAGGGATGCGGCAAGTCGACGCTGGTCCGCCAGTTTGCAGCCAGAAACAAGAGGCCGCTGGCCAGCTTTCAGATCGGGATTCTGTCCGAACCGGGCCAACTGTTCGGGGAGCACCGACTCCAGGATGGTGAAACGTATTACCAGGAGTTTCTTTTTCCGCGGGCAATCCAGACGCCCGGGTGTGTGATTCATCTGGAGGAGATCAATCGGCCGGAGCATCCGAAGGCGTTGAACATGCTTTTCTCCGTTCTTGCGGAAGACCGGAAGGTGTGGACGGATGAACTCGGGTTGATCAAGGTGGCCGATGAGGTGGTCTTTTTCGCGACCCTGAATGAAGGAGAGGAATTCGTCGGCACCGAAATGTTGGATGCGGCGCTGCGCGACCGCTTCTACGTGAGCCTCCTCGACTATCTGCCCCCGGAAGTGGAAACCAGGGTGCTGCATCTGAAAACGGGAATCGATGAATCCGATGCCCTTACCATCATCAATGTGGCGAACAAGCTACGGAGCAACGCCCAGGAACCGATGGTCGTTTCCACACGTCACACCTTGATGATCGCGGAGATGATGGCCGTGGGGGCTTCTTTTGAAGGTGCCTTCGTCAACAGCCTCCAGGTAAGCCGGGATGTGCTCGAATCGGTGCTGCTTTCCCTGCACGTCGAGCTCAACGTCACGGCCCGTGGGGACGGAACAACGTACGAGATCTATTAGCTTACAGGAAGGTGTATCCGTGAAGGTCAACGAAAAGGCAAAAGAGTACATGCGGACCGAAGCACGATCGAATGTTCTCGCAACGACAGACAAGGGGGGTAAAGTGAACCTTGCTGTTTTTGGATCTCTGGCCCTGGCCGACGACGAGACCGTGATCGTCATGCTCGGCGAGAACCGAACCTACGCGAATCTGCGGGAGAATCCATACGCGAGCTGCCTGGTCACCCTGGTCGGCAAAACGGGCATGCAGCAGGAAGGGTGTCGCCTCTATCTCAAGGTGCGGAGTGTCGAGGATGCAGGGAAGACGTTCGACGTGATGAAGGAGGAAGTCAGGAAGAGGGTTGGAGATGCTGCGGAAATGCTGAAGCATCTCGTGCGATTCGATATTGAAGAAGTCCGTCCCATCCTGGACATGGGGCAGGGCATCTAGCGGCGGGTTTCATCGAGGAAGGAGCGGAAAAATGCCGGTACATTGGAATGTGGGCTACATCGTTCAGAAACGCGCGGACATGTCGCCGGACAAGGCGGCGATCATTTTCGAGGACCAGGCGGTCACCTACAGGGAGCTGAACGAGGGCGTAAACCGAGCCGCTCATTTTCTGCGCAAGTGCGGGATACGGAGTGGAGACCGGGTTTCGGTGATTCTGTTGAACTGTGTGGAATTTCTGGAGGTCTATTTCGCCTGCGCGAAACTCGGGGCGATTCTGGTGCCGCTGAATCATCGCCTCGTAGGGCCCGAGCTGGAGTATCAGCTCAACGATTGCGGGGCCAGGATGGTACTCTTTCATGATGCTTTTGTCGGAAACGTGGAGCCGGTTCGAGGCCGTCTGATGGTGGAGGCGGACAAATTCATCTACATGAAAAGCGGCGCCTCTCCGGGTAACGGTTCCCCAATAGCGGACTGCCCGACCTGGGCCGAGGACTATCACGCACTGACGACGGACCAACCCGTCTCCGAACCGGCGCCCGACAGCCCGGTTCCTTTTGATGCTCCCTTGGCGATCGTTTACACCTCCGGCGTAACGGGCAACCCGAAAGGCGCTGTTCTCACCCACGAGCAGACGTTCTTCAAGAACTTCCAGATCGCCTTTTACACAGAGGCACGGCCGGACGATGTTATGGTAGCCCAGATGCCCCTGTTTCATTCCGGCGGTCTGTTTATCGTCGCCACGCCTTCCCTCTGCGCCGGCATGACCATGGTGATGCGCAGAGGGTTCAATCCCTCCGAGTTCGCCGAGGACATCGAGCGGTACCGGGGCACGATTGTATTGGCCCTTACAACCATGTGGCGCATGATCCTGGAGACGGGAAAGCTGGATGAAACGGATGTGAGCAGCGTACGCTGCGTGCTCGGAGGAGGGGAGAGAACGCCGCCCAGCCTGTTCGAGGAACTCGCCAAGAGGGGACTGCACATGCGGCAAGGCTTCGGCCAGACCGAGAACTCCGCAATGATGATGCTGCCCCAGAAAGATATTCAGCGAAAAATGGGTTCCATCGGCAAGCCCGGTTTCTTCACGGACATCTGGATCAAGGGCTCCAACGGAAAACGGGCGGCGCCCGGGGAGATCGGGGAGATCGTCGCCAGGGGTCCTACCGTGATGAACGGGTACTGGAACCTCCCGGAGGCCACCGCAAAGACGCTCGTGGACGGTGTGCTGTATACGGGCGATCTGGGCTACATGGATGAGGAGGGCTATTTTTACATTGTAGATCGAGCGAAGGACATGTACCGAAGCGGCGGAGAAAATGTGTATCCCGCGGAGGTGGAAAAAATCCTGGCCGGCCACCCGAAAATCTCCAACGTGGCGATTATCGGGGTGCCGGACGAAAAATGGGGTGAGACCGGGATGGCCTTTATCGTGCCCGCCCAAGACGAGACGATCGCTCCGGAAGAAGTCCTGGAATTCCTGGGCGGGAAGGTTGCGAAGTTCAAATTTCCAAGGCATTTCAAATTCGTGAAGGAGCTTCCCATGACCCCGACCTTGAAGGTCAAGAAGTCGGTGCTGAAGGAAGCCTACACGAGCGAACGGATGGGCGAAACATCCTATACCACGGCCGAGCGAGCGCGGGCCAGCTGAGCGAGAGGGGCTCCGTCGTATGGGCCGCACCCGCAGTTCCTCAAGTGAGGCCACATTGACCCGTTCACAGCAAATAGACAAGCGTTGTACAGGCCCTTGGTTGCAAGCGTCTGTTTCACTCTAAACAAGAAATAATAAGGAGGAATCGACATGGCAGAGGCGACTTCAGTGAGCCGGGAAGTGGAAGAGCTCGAGAAGAAGCAGGAGTGGTGGTGGGCGGCCGAGAAGAAGCGTTCCAAGAGACTCGATTATCTGAGAAAGGCTGTCTGGAAAAAGGGGTGCATCGGTGGAAACTACAACCCGGGGATCAAGGTTGACATGGAGATGCCCACGCTGTTCACAGAGATGTTTTTCAGTGACGGCGTGAAGCACGAGCAGAGAATGCTGCGGAAGGCGAAGTCATTGGCCCACGTGCTCGATAACATCAGCATCTTCATCACGGACCAGGCGCAGCTCGTCGGCTATGTGGGCAGCGCGCCTCACACAATCGCGTGGCGCATCGACGGCGGGAGCATGCTGAACGAAGAGGTGTACAACGAACCGGGCGTCCACGCCGAACCGGAAGAGGAAACCCTCAAGAAAGTCGCAGACCTTTCCCAGCAATGGGTGGGGGAGGCCGCTATCGACAAGCTGGCCAACCTGCTGGATCCGGAAGACACGGTCAAGTTCATGAGCGGCGCCATCGGCTGGGGGACACCGAGCTCTGCGGCCGGGTACTCGAACAAGGACTACGAGTACATCATGACCGGCAAGAGGGGATTCGAAGACATTATCAAGGAAATCGATGCCCGGATTGAAGAAGCGGAGGAGAAGACCATAGGCAAGCCGGGCCCCGACATTCTCCCTCTGTACAAGAAGATCCAGAATTGGGACGCCATGAAGCTGGTTCTCGAAGCGGCCATTCGGTTTGCCGGGCGATATGCCCGTCTTGCCCGCATCGTCGCGGAGAATTTCGAGAGCGATCCGAAACGCAAGGAAGAACTGCTCCGCGTTGCAGAGACCTGCGAGCAGGTCCCTGCCAAGCCTCCGAGAAACCTGCAGGAGTCGTTCCAACTCGACCATTTCGTCCAGGTCATCGCCCGTTTCGAGGCCCACGAGGGCGCCTGGCCGGCACGACCGGATTACTACCACGGCCCCTATTACGACAAGGACGTGAACGTGGAGAAGAGGCTCACCAAGGAAGAGGCCCTGGACCTTGTGGGCGAATTTTTAATCCGGGCTCACGAAGTAGGACTCTTCCTGCCGAGGTTTGCAAGGGAAGGCCTGCAGGGGATCACCGGCACGTGGGTCTGGACCATCGGAGGTGTGAAGCCGGACGGATCGGACGCCTGCAACGATCTGACGATCGCCCTCCTGCAGGCGGCGAGGCTCGTGCGCGTGTCCAATCCCACCTTCGGCTTTCGCTGGCACCCGAAGGTCAAGGACGAGGTGATGCGCGAGTGCTTTGAATGCATCCGCCAGGGCCTGGGATACCCCTCCATGCGGAACGACCCGATTCTGATCCAAAATTCCATGCACTGGCACGGGCACCCGCTGGAGGAGGCGAGGCTTTGGCTACACCAGGCCTGCATGTCGCCCTGTCCGCCGACCAAACACGGGGCGCAACCCTTCCGTATGGCCTCGGCAACTGCCAACTGCGCCAAGATCGTCGAATACGCGCTCAGCAACGGTTACGATCGTGTGGTGGGCATGCAGATGGGGCCGAACACGGGAGACCCGAGGGAGTTCTCCGACTTCGAGCAGCTCTTCCAGGCATGGGTCCGCCAGATGGAGTGGCTCTTCAGCACCCTGGTGCGCACCGTGAATCTCGGTCGTTACGTGGACCCGGAGCTCTACGGACGGCCCTTCCTGTCCGCCACCTACGAGCGGTCCGTGGAATCGGGTCTGGATGCGGTCAGCCCGGAAGGGGAGCGGGGGAACTGCTGGATCACCGCCTTCACCTGGGTGGAGAATGCGGACAGCTTGGCGGCCGTGAAGAAGCTCGTCTTCGACGAAAAGAAGTACACGATGGACCAGTTGATCGACGCCCTCGAGGCCAACTGGGAAGGTTACGAGGAGATGCGCCTCGACTTCGTCAAGGGCGCGCCCAAGTGGGGCAATGACGACGACTACGTGGACGAGATCATGATCCGCTGCCTGCGGGAATGCGCCCGTTTCGCTAAGGAGATCAAGTGTCCGAGCGGGAACAACTGGCCGATCCTCCCGGAAAACGTGAGCGGGAACATCCACTATGCGAATATCGTAGGTGCCCTTCCGAACGGCCGCAGGCTGGGGGACGCGCTTTATGACGGCGGGATTTCCCCGGGCCCCGGGCTGGACAAGAAGGGGCCCACGGCGGTACTCAAGTCGTGCAGCAAGATCGACCACGTCGCCGACGGGCGGGCCTTTCTGTTGAACCAGCGGCTTTCACCGACTCAGCTCGGCGGGGAGAAGGGCTACCATCTCTGGAAGGCCTACCTGAAGACCTGGGCGGAACTCGGCCTGGATCACGTGCAGTTCA
>WFRX01000368.1 GCA_015486285.1 bacterium | reverse complement strand
TGAGAACCATTATGGCCCGATCCAGGACCGGCATGGCGATGATTCGAACCGGCGCGAAGATATTTATCGTGGGTTTCGGGCTCTTGGCCTATTTCGGGGCGGGCAACACCGCCTGGACGATCGGGGAGCTGGCGCTCATGCTCCTCGGCCTGTTGCTGGTCGTTGATGGATTTTCCTGGCATCTCCCCGCAGAACGGACACGGCGGGAATTCCCCTATTGCGCCGCGGACATGGAAATCCTCATCCCTGATTACTCGATTCCGACACAGTCATGGAACAAGGTCGTCTTCAGTCATGATGAACCATGATCCAGGAATAGCAGAAGACATACAAAGGCTCTCTTCCCTGGTCGATGCGGGCCTGCTGACGAGGGATCAGCTCGAGGAGGCGGCAACCGGGGCCGCCTATCGGGGCGTGGGCATCGAAAAAATCCTCCGTCATGAATACCAGGTCCCCAGGCGGAAAATCCTGGAGGCGTGGTCCGCGCACGATCGCCGCCCCTGGGTGGAGCATGACGAAAGGCTGCCGGTTCCGGCGGAGCTTCTATCTCCGTTCAAGGCGGGGAAGTCGCCTCCCGACGACTGGTTTCCGGTGGCAATGGACGATACAGGGATCCTGATCGCCACGGCAACGCAGGCGGATACGCATTTGCCCGCAAGCGTAGAAGACCGCTTTCCCGGCAAGCCATACGATCTGCATGTGGCCCTCCCGGAAGATATTCAGCACTTCGTCGGAGATTTTCTCAACAACCCTCCGCGGCATCTGGTAGGAATCGAAAGAACAAACCTGGCCATGTGGCGCAACACCCTGGCACGGTGGCGGACCAAACTGGCTTGCTACCGAACCGATTTCGCCAAAGTGAGGACCTACCTCAGTTTGCTCCGAGGGGGCCTCGGACTCATTGCCATCGCCAGGAGCTTGATGCACCTGTACAGACACTCTTCGTTCTATTTCACCTATTGGCTCATGATCGCGGCGGCGTTACCCCTTATTCTCCTAGGCATGTACCATTATGTTCGAATCAGGAAAAACATCCTCAGTCCACCCCGACACCAGACGATCGTAGAGGTAACCGCAGCGGTCCTTTACTTCCTGGAAAACTTCCAATTCGCCGAGAAAAGACCCCAAACAGTCTCTTCGAGAAAAACCGAGCTTGCGCGGCTGGCGGAAACGCTGGCAAATCATACCGTGGTGATCGACCGTTCCTATGACAACAAGGACCGCTCCTATTTTGCCCATATCCGGAACCTCCTCGCGGCACAACGGACGCTGGCCGCCTGTTATCGAACCGCCTTTGCACGGGCCCGTACCGGCCTTTCATTTATGAGGACCGGCGTATCCTTCGGGGCCATAGGGATCGGCCTCATGAAATATTTCGGATTCAGCCTGCTCTCGGGATTCGACCTGTTTCTGCTCGCAGTGTCGACATGGATGCTGATCGACGGACTCTTATGGTACCTCCCCGCATATAGGGAACAGGCGGAAGTGCCCTCTTATATCATGAAGTCCTGCGAGGAGTGATCTCCGTGAAACTCGTCCACAAGATCGTCCTGGCGAACGCATTGGGCCTTATTACCATAGCCCTGGTAGCGGCGTTTTCCTACCATGAATTCAGCCTGCTCCAAGCCAAGTTGCGATTCGTGGAGATAGCGGACAATCTCAACTCCTGCTTTCTCGAAATGCGCCTTTCCGAAAAGAACTTTTTTCTGTACAAGGACACATCGGCCCTTACAGTCCTTCAAAACAGATTGGTCCAGAGTAAACAAATGATCCACGGGATGAAGGCGGACATCATCCTTGCGGTGGGGGAAGAGAATTACAGAAAGCTCAATCGAATGCTGACACGGTATGAAGGGGAAATAGAAAAGATCAACATTCCAGGCAATAACAGCCAAGCCAGCGAAGAAAGGATCAGGGGGGCCGGACAGAATTTGAGATTGTTCTCCCAAAAAATCGTAACCATGGAAAGAAAACAGGTAAACAGCATTATTTCCTCTTCCGTCAAGCTGTTGTTCTATTTTTTCTCGGCTGTCCTCCTCGTGGCGATTACCAGCACATATATGTTTTTTTCGAAGATGTTCCAAAATCTCCGAAGGATAGAAACGGTGACCAATTCCATTTCCGCCGGCAATTTCAAAAAGATAGAAGAATGGAAGATGCCCAACAACGAGCTCGGTTCCGTGATGCGTGCGATCAACTCGATGTGCGAGGAGTTGGAAACGCGCCACGAACAATTGATTCAGGCGAAAAAGCTCTCCTCCATCGGGATACTGACGGCCGGGGTGGCCCATGAATTGGGCAACCCTCTCAACAATATATCCATGGTCGCCCAGACCTATTTGGAACTTTACGACAACCTGAGCAAGGAGGACCATTTGGAATATATGCAGACAGTCCTCACGGAATGCGATCGGATACGGAATATCGTACAAAGTCTCCTGGATTTCTCCAGGGCCAAGGACACCGAGTTCAAGGTCTCCGACATAAACAGCGTCGTCACGAATTCCGTCAAGCTTGTCCACAACATGCTTCACGTGGCGGAAATCGACTCGAAACTGGAACTCCAAGAGGGGCTTCCACCTGTGCTCCTCGACGAAAACAAGATCCAGAGCGTGCTGGTAAATCTGATCACAAATGCCATTCAGGCCATGCCGTCCGGAGGAACCCTCACGATGAGGTCTTCTTTTCACGAAGGCGAAGATCACGTCACCCTGGAGGTGGGGGACACGGGGAAAGGGATTCCCGCCGAATTTCTATCCCATATTTTCGATCCCTTTTTCAGCACCAAGGGCACTAAGGGAACCGGCCTCGGCCTTTCTATCAGTTATGGAATCATCAAGAATCACAACGGCAGGATCAGGGCAAGAAGCAAAGTGGGAGTCGGCACGACATTTGTGATAGAATTGCCCGTTTATAGGGAAAAGGAGGGAGGAGATGAAAACATATCGAATCATGGCGATCGATGATGAAAACATTGTAGGCAAGATGATAAAAACCGTCTTCGAGCAGGCAGGTTACATCGTAGAGACCTTCTTGAACGCAAAACCCGCGCTGGAAAGGCTCAAAAAAGAGAAATTCGACGTGGTGATTACCGACCTGAAGATGAAGGATATCGATGGAATGAAGGTCCTGGAAACGATCAAGAAGGAATTCCCCGAGACCAAGGTGATCATGATCACCGCCTTTGCCAGCCTGGATACTTCCATCCAGGCATTCCGAAAGAAGGTGGATGATTTTTTTCCCAAGCCGGTCAAGATCTCGGAACTCAAGGCATGTGTGGAACGATTGATCCATGGAGAATCCTGAGCCGCCCTCCACCTGCCTAAACGACGCGGGCATGCCCGTAGGCATGCCCGCGCGTGAAAGAAAATATTTGCGACTTAACTTTAAGTCATGATATATATATGTATATATATTACGTAGTTAAAAGCCTCCCTTAAAGTTAATTATTATTCATACTGTTTCTCGAATTTCTTCCCCTTGTAGGTGGATCGCTCGAGTTCCCCCGGGTCCTGCCAGATGATCTTGGGGCGGATCTTCATCTTGGTGTGAAAGGCCTCCAACAGCTCTTTTTCGAGTTCGCCGAGCTTCTCCTCCGGGGTGTCGACACCGCGCTCTATCTTGATCTTCAGGGGGGGGACGACCATGGGCGGCCTCTCGGTCAAGACGATACGGAATTCGCCCGTCACCCTCGGGGCAAAGCTCTCGAGAAGGCCGGTCACCGCGGCAGGGTAGACGATCACCCCCTTGACCTTGAGCATGTCGTCCGTACGGCCCACGATCCGGTACCGGAAACCGCTCTTGCCGCAGGGGCACGGAGACATGCTCACTTCATGAATGTCGCCCAGGCTCGTTCGCAACCAGGACCAGCCGTCCCCTTCGATATTGGTGAATACGGCTTCACCCCTGGCGCCGTCTTTCAGCGGAACGGGCTCCCGCGTATCGGGATCGACCAGCTCGTAGATGCACAGGTCGTCGCCCAGCCAGTGCATGCCCTGGTACTCGGGATGGTCGCACGAGACGCCGAAGCCCGCACCGATGTCCAGCAACTTGGCGCCGAAGCTCTCTTCCAGCCTCTTCCGCAACTCGGGGACCCCCGCGCCCGGCTCGCCGCCGCAGGCGAGAAGCTTGATTCCCAGTGCCTTGGCATCCATGCCGATCTTCTCCGGCGCCTTCTCGATCATGTAGGTCGCAAGGGAAGGGGTCCCCATGAAAACAGTCGGCTTGAAATACTTGGTCATGCTGAAGATCCGGTCCGTCCCGCCTTCGGCGCCGACCGGGATGACCATTGCGCCGGTCTTCGTGAGGCCCAGGACGGTCCCGGTACCCGCGATGACCATCGAGAGGGCAAAACAATGAAGGACCCGGTCGTGCCTGCGGAGACCGCCCCGCCAAAGGCCCCTGCACATGGTTTCTCCCCACACATCGAAAATGTCCTTCATCGTCAACGGATAGGGGGTGGGTTCCCCGGTCGTTCCTGTCGTACTGTTGACCAGTACGAGTTCGTCCACAGAGACGGGCAGTTCCTCCTCCATCAGCTTGACCAGGTCTCCCCCGCAAGCCTCCACATGATCCCGATAGCCCTGCTTGTCGTAAACCGGGATCCCCTTGAGAAGGTCCTCCACGGTCCCGGCCCACCCGTCTATCTTGGCGATGTCGATACCCGCCTCCTGGAGCCGCTTCCTGTTGAACGGGGAGTTCGCATAGTGCCTCTTGAGCATGATCTTGAGCTTCTCAAGCTGCAGGTCCTTCATCTGAGGGGTATTCAGGAAGGGTTCAATCTGCATGTTCCAGTATAGCCTTTCTTCCGACATGGATTCCTCCTTTCAGATTTTCAAGATTCCGATGCATGAAGTTTATTCGACGGCTTCTTCCACCCTACTTCTCTTTCAGCAGCCGTTGTCTCTTTGTGCCTTTTTCGGCCAGCTTTTTCAAGAAGAAAGCGGCCAGTCTGGGCTGGAAACCGGCGAGTTTCGCGGTCAGGCCGCGACCGGCCGGATAGGCGATTTCCAAGCTTTTTTCTCCAAGCCCTGTTCGAGGATGACCTGCCCGATTTCCTGTACCGTGAGATGGCGGCCGCCTGAAAAGGTGAGGGCCGCCTCGGGATAGTCCAGATGCAGGGTGAGCATGCGGGCATCCACGAGATCCGGGCAGACCACGGCGACGGCGACGTTGTGCCTCGCAAGCTCAGGCGCGATCGAAAGCGTAAAGCCCCTCACGCCGAACTTGGATGTGCTGTACAGGTCCAGTCCGGACCATGGCGTTATCGCCGGTCCAACCATTCTTCTCGGCCGCTTCCCTCATTCCCTTTTTTTTCGCATCCGTTAGGGCGAGGAAGTGTCCCTCCCGATAGAGGGGTTCAGCCACATACCTCGCGACTCCACTCGCACACCCCGTGATGAGGATGACTTTTTTCTGCTGCATGCCGTGAACCTCCTGCATGTCGCCGCCTACCCGAAAACCGTTCGGACCAACCATTTCAACTGCAGGAAACGCCTTCTCGGCACCATACCCGTAAAGAAGCCTGCGATCATGCGGGCATAGCCGGGATCCAGAACGCAATTCCTTTCCACCTGTCTCAGCGCCCACATGGCAACGGGCTTTCCCACGGCCGGGTGGGCAAGAAACCCGGTCACAAAAGAGGCGGCCCCGAAGTCACCCCGGAAGAATCGTCTGCACCTTTCATCGTACCTTGCAAGAAAGCCGGCGTTGAAAGATCCCCGGCGGAGCGCCTCCCGGGCCACGTCGACGGCGATCCGGGCGCTCTGCATCGCTCCGAAGACGCCCTCTCCCGAAAGGGGATCGATAAACCCCCCGGAGTCCCCGAGGAGAAGCACATGGGATCCGGAGAGCCTCCGAACCGAACCGAAGGCGGTAAGGGGCCAGCCCTGAACAGGCCCCGCGGCCTCGGCGCGTCCCATCCGCCGCGATAGCCCCGGGTGACCGCCGACGAAGCGGGCGAGTTCTTTATGGAGCCGGACACGGTCCCGTCTGCACACATCCGCGCGGACACCGAGACCGATGTTGGCCACGTCCCTGCTCAGAGGAATCACCCACGCATATCCCGGCTGCAGGCGGGAAAGGGGATATAACTCGACCATGTTGCGCAGCCCTTCCACGCCCCGGTAGTACCTTCGTACGGAGAGGAGCATCACCTCGGGCCTCCGTTCAAACAGCCCGGCGGCCCGGGCGGTCGGAGAAAGAATCCCGCCCGCACCGAACACCAGCCTGGCCCGAAAGAGAAGATCCCCGCCCTCCGATGACGCCCTGCACAGGACCGCCTTTTCCTCTCGGCCCACAATGGATTGAAACCGGGTTCCGTAGAAAAACCCGCATCCCGCTTCCATCGCCTTCCGCTGAAGAAACCCGTCGAGGAGATCTCTTCTGAGGGTAAGGCCCACCGGGTCTTTGCCGGCCTCCAGTTCCAGGTAGGCGGCGCTTTTCAGGCCTTTTTCATCATGGACCTGGATCCCCTCGATGGGCAGCCCCTCTGCCCGCTTCGCCCCCCATTCAATCTGCAAGGAATCGAGAAACTCCAGAGAACGTGTACTCAGCAGGTCGCCGCAGATCTTGTGATGCCCCGGCAATGCCTTCTCGAGGATGGAGGTCCGAATCCCCGCCCTGGCCAGGAGAATGCCCGCCACACAACCTGCCGGCCCTCCTCCAACGATCAGGACGTCCTGTTCGGGACCGCTCTTCACCGTCCGGGAGGGGGATGTGGGATGCGCCTGAAGGGATGTCACGCGTTTCAACCTCGGCCTGACTCCATGTGGAGATTTATACAATACGCGGATCGATGCTGGTTGACAAGACAAAGCGCCTTCGCACGAAGGGGGTTCCTGATTCCGTCCTCCCCCTTCTAACGCCTCAGATATTTTTCGATTTCCTGGGGTATCCGTCGCAGGGTCCGACTGAAGCGAAAACGTCGCAGGTACCTCCACCCTTCTCCGACCAGGACGGGCAGGGACCCCGGAACCAACCGGCGTGCCGACGGACCCGTTAGACGTCCGCGGCACTGTTGACACAGGGCTCGGGGAAGACGGCCTGCCTCAAAGGAGGAGCGGAGATCCTTGTAGGTTTGCGACTGCAGGAGGTCCGAGATCGGACGGTCCGATACGCTCCCAAAGCTCAAGACACCGTCAAAATCCAGGCAGCACAGTGTAAGCCGTCCGTCCCAGAAGACGCCCAGAGTGTCCAGGGCAAGCTGACAAGTCCCCTCGAGGCGGGGCTGAACCTCTGCCCCGGACACCAGCAGGGTATTGGCCCACAGGGTCGCCCGCTTGAAACAGAGGGAAACGCCCGGCAGGAGGGGAACGAAGGCGTCCAGGCCCAGCCAGAAGGCGAGCCGCTCTCGAACCGGGGCCTCTGGAGGGACGGCGGTATCGACCTCCGCGGCCCAGGACCGGGCCCGAGCACGAAACTGCCTGGCGAGATCGAGCCGTTCTTGTGTTCGCTCCAACAACGAAATACCCCGCGGCCGTTCGAGCCGGGTCGTCAGGAGATGGATGCTGATTTCTGTCGGCGATCTCGCCGCCAGCTTCATACGGACGGCCTGCTCCACCACCTCCATGCTATCTTCCAGGGAGAAGCTCTTCGGGGCCCCTTTCAGCCGGAACTCCTCCGGGCGGGGGGTCTGAAGGCTCAGGGTGAGGTGTGCGATGGGAAGGCCGAGGAGGCGGCTCAGGCGGTCGGGATCGAGCAGGCTCAGGTTCGTGATCAGGTGGATGGGGATCCCGAGCCGCACGCCGTGCTCGGCAATGGACAGGAGCCTCGGGTGAAGGAGGGGTTCCCCCATAAGGGAAAGATTGACCCACCGGCATAGGCCCTCCTCGGCGATTTCATCGAGGATCCGCCTGGCCAGACTCTCGTCCATCAGGCCGCGCGCGCGGGTCATACAGGAATTCGGGCAGAAGGAACAGTTGAAATTGCACCGGTTCGTGAGTTCCAGAAAGATACATTCGAAGGGTTCCGTTCGCGACGACATCCACTGATCCTCGTCTTCCCGCAGAAGAAACAAACGCGATGAGACTACCACGCGGCTTCGCGCGGTGTCGAGTCGGAGGCAGGCCACGCGCTCCCCTGGAAGCCCCGGCCCGCAAGCCTGGAAAAACCGAATCGCCTGCGTTATGATTGGGCCCCTCATGCTCGGAAGGAGGCGCTTTTGCCCCTGAGAAGAATGAAGCCATGAAGGAAGTTTCAGGGGACCGCAATCTGCCCCTTTGGGGGCTTCTTGCCTTCGCGCTCTGGTCACCGATTTCCATCGCGGCCACCAACGCAGCCTGGGTGGCTGCCCTCCTCCTCTGGGGATTTGAGGCCCGGCGGGAACGCCCCCGTCTCCGCGCCCTTTTTCCCCCGACCGAATTAAACAGGGGATTCGGTCTCTTCTTTCTCGCCTCCCTGGTCAGCGTGTGGACGTCTCTGAATGTTCACGCAAGTATCGTGGAATTCCGGTCGCTCGGGCTGATGGTGATCTACTTCCTGTTCTCCTGGAACATCAGGAGCGGCCGGGAGCGGAAACGGCTGGTCTTCTGCCTGCTCGCAACAGCGACCCTGGCCGCCGCCTTCGGCATCCTACAGCATGCGACCGGCTGGGACTACACGGGTCACTACGATCCCGCGAGCGGAAAGGCGGGCAGCTTTTTCGGCCTGCACCTGACCTTTGGCGAGTACCTCGTCCTCACTACGTGTCTGTCTGCGGGGATCCTCCTGTTTGCGAATCCGCCCGTGCCCCTCTTCCTGGCGCTCATCGCCGTATCCCTTGCCATGACGGCGGGCATCCTGGCAAGCGGATCCAAGGGCTCGCTGCTCGGCCTGCTTACCGGGAGCATAGTGCTCCTGGGGTTGCGCGGAAAGAAGGCCGTCGTGTCCGCATGCGGAATCGGGTTGATCGCAATCCTGCTCATCCTTGTATACAAGCCCCTGCCCCCCCTCCATGAAATCGCATCGCAGTTTGTGGTGGACGCACACCAGACCAGCGGGTCCATGGCATCGAACACGCGAAGGATCTACATGTGGTGGTCCGGGTTGCGGGTCTCCGCGATCCATCTCATGACCGGCGTGGGGCTCCACGCGGTGGAAACCGTATATCCCGCCTTTCGGCATCCCCTGGCGAAAGAACCGAACCAGTGGCACTTGCACAATCAGTACATACAGATCGGCGTCACCCGGGGGCTTTTCGGTCTGGCCGCCTTGCTGTACCTCCTGCTTGCCGCGTTCCGGGCGGGCTGGCGGAGACTGAAACGGTGCGGCGATCCATGGGACCGGGCCTTCTCCGCGGGGATCCTGGCGGGGCTCGCCGGCTTCCTGGTGTGCGGCTTGACCGAGTACTGCTGGGGGGATTCGGAGGTCCTGATGCTCGTCTACATGCTCTTGGGTCTGCTGGCCTCCATCCCCGACGGCAACGAATCGAAGCGGCCGTTGTCCCAAACAAACCCGAGAGCCCCATGCCCATGGGAATCGGCTCGAACAAAGATCGGCGGAATCGCCAGGACGTGTGCGCTGGCTTCCATCCTCCTCGCCTCCTTCCTCGTGCCGCCAACACCGTGCTCCGGAAGGATGCAGATCCTGGAAGCGGCCCTGGCGTGCGTCCTGCTCGTACTCGTCTCCAGACCCGTGGCGGGGAAGGGGGCCCCAAGGACGGCGATCACACAGGCGATTGCCTGTATCACGGTCTTCGCGGGGTACGCCTTCACACGGCATCTCTGGATATCGGCCGAGGGGTTCTTCAATGCGGACGCCTCGTCCTGTCCCTGGGCCATCCCGGTACTCCTGTCCCTTTCGGCCCTCGGTCTCGTTGTGCTGTGGCTGGCTTCCTCGAAGCCCGTCCTGTCGCTCTTTGACAGCGCTTTTTTCGCCGCTCTGGGCCTGTGGGCCGCTTCCGCATTCGGCACGAATTTTCTGCTTGCCCTGGCAACCGGCACCGATACATTTCTGCGCCCTCCCTTCCTGGTCCTTCTGCCCCTTCTGACATTGCTTTTCTGCCTCTATTGCCTGGTCCGGTTCACCTTTGTCGGCGGCAAAACCGACCGACTTCTGTTCGCCTGTACCGCCTTGTGCATGCTGATCCACGCACTGCGCTGAAAAGGTCGGGGCTTCCGCCGGCCGGGAATCTTTTCACGTTGCGTTAAACGAATAGGGCGGAAATTCCGATAAGAATTCAATAACGGAACCGGAGAGTTGTCTCCTTTTACAGCATGCCACCCCCGGATTGGGACATGGAGGCGATGGACGTAAGATCCGAAGAGGTCGAGAAAGTCCAAAAAATCCTGGACGGGATCGAGGGCCTGCCCGTGTTGCCCGCGGTGGCGGTGAAGCTGCTCGAGATCACGGAGGACGAATACAGCTCCGCCCGGGACGTAGCGAAGTTGATCGAAGGGGATCCGTCCCTCACCGCGAAGACCCTCAAGATGGCGAATTCGGCCGTTTATCGGAAATCCGGAGAAGTGGGGACCATCCCGGATGCGGTGCGATTCATCGGGTTCAATGCCGTGAAGAGTACGGTCCTTACCCTGTCTGTCATGGGGCTCTTCGACGGGAAGAAGAATGGAGGGACGTTCAACCCGGATGCCCTCTGGATCCATTCGCTCGCCTGCGGTGTCTGCTGCAGAGACCTGAGCGTACACACCCGTTCCGCCGGCTCCCTCGTGGAAGAATCGTTTGTATGCGGCATGCTGCACGATATGGGCAAGATGCTCCTGTTCCAGCACCTCCCCGGGGAGTGGGAAAAGGTGATGCAGTATGCCGACAGACGGAACGTAGAGATTGCCGAGGCGGAGAGGGCCGTGCTGGGGGTGGACCACGCCTCCCTCGGCGGGGAAATGCTCAGGCGATGGAGCCTCCCGGAGCATATCTGTGACGCTGTCTCGCTTCATCATGGCGATCTCGAGGGAGGCGACGTCCCGGATCTCACGCGGAGGCTCGCGGCAGTGGTCCAACTCGCCAATGGGATCGCCCACGTCCAGAAGATAGGCTCCGGGGGCGACGACGCGCCCAGGCTGATCCGGGAGCCGATGAGGGCAACTCTATCGTTGCAGGAGCAGGACGTGGCCTGCATCGCAGAGGGGCTCTCCGACAAGGTCTGGGATGCCGCCGGCGTAATGGGCATCCAAGGCATGCGGAAGAAGAGCCCCTTTGAACTTCTCCAGGAATCTGAAAGGCGACTGGTCGTCCTGCGGTCCTTCTCCGAGACCCAGCAGCAGTACCGCACCCTCTTCGAGAGTTTTCCGGATGCCTTGTTTCTCATGACAGATGTCGTATTCGACTGTAACGAGCAGGCCTTATGTCTCCTGGGCTGCGGAAGGGAAGAGGTGATCGACCAGTCCCTCCAGGCCTTTTTGCCGCCCCTGCAGCCGGACAAACGGCCGTCCGAAGAAATGATCCGGGAAAGAATGGAGCATGCTTTCAGAGGGATTCCCCAGTCTTTCTACCTTCAGATGAGACGCGCCGATGGGGCGTTGATTGATGCCGAGATAACCCTCAAGGCCTTCCCCGTCGTCAGCAAACCGACGATCCAGATGACGGTACGGGACATCAGAGAGCGAAAACGCGCGGAAGAGCTGGTTCGAAAGGCCTACGACGAGCTGGAGGTGCGCGTCGATGAACGTACCGCCGCGTTGAAGCAAGAGATCGCCGAGCGCAAGCGGATCGAGCAATCTCTTCGCAAGGCAAAGGCGGAGACGGAAAAGGCCTGCCGGGATCTGCGGGAGGCCAACCTGCGTCTGGAGCAGGCTACGGCCCGGTCTGCGGGCCTGGCCGAAAAGGCGCAGGCGGCGAGCGTGGCGAAGAGCGAGTTCCTTGCAAACATGAGCCATGAAATCCGCACACCCATGAACGGCGTAATCGGAATGACCGGCTTGCTGCTGGAAAGCGGGCTTACGCCCGATCAGCGCGAGTACGCCGAAATGATCCGCTCCTCGGCCGACTCGCTCCTGGCCCTTGTCAACGATATCCTGGATTTTTCCAAGATCGAAGCGGGACATATGGAACTCGAGACCCTGGACTTCGATCTGCGCGTTGCCGTGGAAGATGTCATCGAGATGCTGGCTGTCCGGGCGAACGACAAGGGGCTGGAGATGAGCTGCCTGATTCAGCCGGATGTGCCCGCCCTGGTACGCGGCGATCCGGGCCGCCTGAGGCAGATCATGCTCAACCTGGTCGGAAATGCGATCAAGTTTACCGACGAGGGCGAAATACACGCCCATGTGACCTTGGAGGAAGAGACGGACGATCACGTGGTGGTGCGTTTCTCTGTCAAGGACACAGGCGTGGGGATCCCGGGGGACCGCATCGATCGGCTCTTCAAATCCTTTTCCCAGGTAGACGCCTCGATCACCCGCAGGTACGGAGGGTCCGGATTGGGGCTGGCCATCTCCAAGCAGCTGGCTGAAATGATGGGAGGACGCATCGGCGTCGAAAGCCGGGAAGGGGCCGGTTCCCTGTTCTGGTTTACCGCCAGCCTGGAAAAGCAGCCGGCGGACAGCCGGGTGGAGGAAGCCCTCCCCGAGGACATCCGTGGGGTTCGCGTCCTCGTCGTTGACGACCACGCAACGAACCGCATGGTGATGCGCGAACTGCTTCGCTCCTGGGGATGCCGATTCGAGGAGGCCGTAAACGGCCAGGAGGCGCTCGATCGGCTGCTGCGCGCCCAGGCCGAGGGAGACGCATTCCGGGTCGCCGTGCTCGACATGCAGATGCCGGGCATGGACGGGAAGGACCTCGGACAAAAGATCATGGCCGACCCCCGTTTGTCCAATACCCTCCTCATCATGATGACCTCCGCAGGGCAGCGGGGGGATGTGGCGGCCTTGCAGAAGATCGGGTTTTCCGCCTACCTCAACAAGCCGGTCAAGAATGCCCAATTTCATGAATGTCTTCGAATGGTTCTGGGCCTGCCCGGCGCCGGGTCTCCGAACGCTCCCCGGAAGATGATTACGCGATACAGCATGAAAGAGGGCAAGAAAAGAAGAACGCGTATCCTGGTAGCGGAAGACAACGTAGTCAATCAGAAGGTGGCCCTTCGGATCCTCGAAAAACTCGGATACCGCGCCGACGCAGTCGCCAATGGACAAGAGGCGGTCACTGCCCTGGAAACCGTTCCGTATGATCTGGTCCTGATGGATGTCCAGATGCCGGAGATGGACGGGTTCGACGCTACCCGGGCGATCCGCGACCCCGAATCGCACGTCCTTCGACACGATATCCCGATCATCGCCATGACGGCCCACGCCCTGAAAGGGGATCGGCAAAGATGTCTCGAGGCCGGCATGAACGATTACATCAGCAAGCCGGTTACCACATCGACCCTCAACGATGTCCTGGAAAAACGCCTCGGGCTGCATCTATCGGACGGCCCGGCCGTGTCGGTTTCCGTGCCCGGGCCGATGCCTGTGGACATCCAGCGGATCAGGGAGATCGCCGACGGGGACCTGGCCTTCGAGCACGAACTCATCGAGTCCTTCCTCTCGGATACGGAGCGGCACATAGCCGGTCTCGAATCCGCGGTGGAGGGCACGGACGGCGAGCAGCTCAAGCTCCAGGCGCATGCGATCAAGGGATCAAGCGCAAATGCCGGTGCGGGAAGGCTCGCGGAGATCGCCGGCCGGCTGGAACAAATCCGCATCGGCGGCGAATCCGAAAAGGCTCGTGAATTGCTCGAGGACCTTCGGAATGAATTTGAGAGGGTTCGGGAGTACCTCCAGGGCCTGCTGGATTCTCAATCACGACCCTTGGCCGCTGTGGCCGTGTCCTGAACCGGATAACGCTCCTCATCCGTTCGCATCCATCCCCTTTCTGTATCCACCCCCCGGCCCTGCAGAAGACTGCCTTCACAGCCTGGCACAGCCGTTGCTCATAAACATGTGCTGAAGTTCATAGCAGGATGTTCGAAAGAGCGGGAGTGCCGGTACGATTCCTTTTTGACCACAGGGGGTTGTCTACCCATTGCACCCCTTCCCAAGATAGGCTCTCCCCAGGGAAAAGAGGCGCACCAGGAGAAAAAACGAGAGGAAAATGAGAAGATATTTTCCCAACTTCCCCGGACTGCCCGGTATCTTGCGGTCGGCCGGGTGCGGCCTTCTGGGATTGGCCCTGACGGTCCTGCAGCCGCTGCGTGTCGAAGCGACCTTCGAGCCGATCCCCATGGGGGCGGCCTGGGCACAGGAAAACTTCAACATCATTTCCATGGTGGGGTTCCATGGCCGCATCTATGCGGGCACGCAGCGCAGGCGGGACCTGGAGGCTCAACCGCCTGTTCCCGGCGGCTTGCAGGTCCTTTGCATCTATCTCGAGGGGGAGGCCTGGAAGTGGTACGAGGCCTGTCCGACCGGTTTCGAGTCCGGGGACGGCCTCGGGTGGCAGAATTTCAGCGTTACGGCCATGCATGTCTTCCAGGACCGCTTGTATGTAGGCACGTGGAATCAACATACCGGGGCCCAGCTCTGGCGTACTCGACCGGGTGTGACGCACCCGCTCGGGATCGAGGACTGGGAAAGGGTCGATCCCGCCTCCTTCGCCGGCTTTGCCGTTACCTCGATGGTCACTTTCCAGGACCGGCTTTATGCCGGCATCTTCACGCAGGGCCTGCCCATCCTGCACCCGGCCTGCGGCGTCTGGAGAAGCCCGGACGGGCTGTCATGGTCCAGGGTCAATCTGCCGGGGTTCTTGAACCCTTTCAACTCCGATGCAACCACCCTGGCGGTACACGGGGAATCCCTTTACGCAGGTACGGAAAACGGCTTTTTCTATGACGCGCTCCGCATCGGCAGCGGAACCGAGATCTGGCGCACCGACGGGGGCGATTACCCGGATATTGCCTTCTCCTGGAGACAGGTCAATGCCAACGGCTTCGGAAGAACCGGGTCGAATGTCTTCAACCGCAACACCCTGATGATGGTCTCCTACCAGGGCTCCCTTTACGCCGGAACCGAGAACCTGCACACAGGCGCGGAGTTGTGGCGCTATGACGGGACCGGCTGGGAACAGGTGCTCTTTGCCGGAGAACCCACGCGCAATACCCAGGCGATCCCCTATCATTCCGGGGCCGTCTTCCAGGGAGACCTGTACATCTGCACTACAAACCCCTTTACAGGGGCCGAGGTCTGGAGACTTTCGAACTCCGAGTGGAGCCGCGTCAACGAGCGCGGGTTCGCAGCGCATCACGGATCGGCCATGGCCCCGCTCGTGTATAACGACCGACTCGTCGTGGTCGGGAACGGGGGCCCGCAGGGCGGGCGACTCTATTCCATCGGGCCCTCCCTGGAAGGGGACCGGGATGCGGACGGGGTGCCCGACGAAAGCGACAACTGCCCCTATCAATCGAACAGCAGCCAGGTAGATACGGATCAGAACGGCGTTGGGGATGATTGCCAGGACGATGACGGAGACGGTGTGCCCAGGCTGTACGATTGCGACGACCAGGATCCCCTTTTTCACCCGGGGGCGAGCGATCCCTTTGATGACGGCATAGACCGGGATTGCAACGGTGCCGACCCGGGCGATTGGGAATGGGACGATGACGGCATCGACAGCAACGGCAACGGGCAGGACAACTGCGGCACGATTCCGGTACGGGGGCCTCTCCGGGGCCTCTTCGCTTTTGTCGCCCCCTGGACCCTTGTCTTCTTGGCCCTTGTTCGGCTGAAACGCAAGCACCGCCGTTAGGAGCCCGCCCGGTTCTTCCGTTCCCGCATCCTCTTCGCCTGGACCGCCACATTCTCGAGGAGCCGCAGTTGACCCGCGGAGAGCCAAGGGCCTTCACAATCCACGGCCACGTACGGCATTTCACTCGCATTGGCCAGCGGCCGGATCACCGCCTGCGCGTTCATGGCCGGCTGACAATTGAAGGAGCCAAGATTGACGATTCCGTCATAGAGGCCGCGCTTCACCGAACAGACGAATCGCCCGGTGGTGACCGTCGTCTCCGTAAACCCGATGTGGGACGCATACCGGTGGCCCTCCTCGGCAATCTCCAGAAACGGGATCGGCTCATCGAACATGAGGCCCGACGCATCCATGACGGCCCGGAATCGCTTCTCCACCGAGGTAACGAGGGTCACACTGTACCTCGACTGCCGGACCTTGAGGGCCTCAGCCCGGTTTGCCCTTGAGGGCCTGTGGGAAAACTGCTCCCTCGGGGTGATCAGGCCGTGCCGGAATCCGTAGCGGACCACCGTTTCCGCGGCAAGCCAGCTGAGGCTCTCCGAGTAGGGGACGAGCTTCGGAAGGATCCCCTGGGCGAGGAAATAGTCGGTCACCGGATCATGAACGAACAGCAGGTTCAATCCCCCGATAATCAAAACCTTGGCCGTTTCCCGCACCGCCGCCCTGAGCGGAACGGAGGCCATCGCCTCGGCCCACTCCGCCAGGCCCGTATCGATCGCCTTGTCCCCTTCTTCGGCAAAGCGGTCCAGAAAACGGTCAAAGGCGTCGTCGAAGGCCCGCAAGGCCTTGTCTTTGTCCAGCGCCAGGCAGACAAGGGTATTGCGCGCCTCGTCGAAGAGGTCCCCCAAGAAGAGGCACCCGTTCACGAGAAGATTGTAATCGCCGCCGAGCCCGAGATGGCCGTTATCGGTATTCGGCCAGATTCCGAAAATCACGTTTTCCAGGCCCAGCCGATCTCCGAAGGTCTCCCAGACGAGCGGCCAGGCGCCGTTCTGGCACGGGCCCTCCTGGTCGAGGGTGAAGTAGATCGTGATCTCATCGTCCCCTCGACGGGCTTCGAGGTCCTCCAGGGTGGCGCCGGCCGTTGCCGTCATCGGCACGCATTCCCGGCCGGAGCACAATCTCCTGGCCTGCTGCATCGTTTCCGCCCGGGTCCTGCCGACACTTCTGAATCGCAACCCCTTGCCCGCGTAAACCTTCTCGATCATTCGCAGTGCATGGGGGCTGTGCGGCGTCGTCCAGACGTGCACGATCCTCGGATCGTCGTATTCCACCCGCCTGCCTCTGGAATCGATGATGCAATCCCGCCCCTCGGAGAGCCGGGCCTGCTTCCCGCCGGAAAGGCCGGGAGGCCTTCCGCCCCCGTGTCCGGAAACATCTCCCGCCCGATCCGCCCGGGTACACGCTTTCCTCTCGCGGCCCGTTCCTCTCGCGCGGTCCCGTTCCTCGATGATGTCGAGGAAGGCGCCGAGGCGCGTTTCGAATCCTGCATGGGCGGTATGGGAATCAATCTCCAGATAGCAGAAGGTGCGGCCCGCGAGCCGCTGACGGAAGGAATGATACATGCTGCTGTCAGGACCGCAGGAAAAACAGGAAACCAGGCACAAATACAGGTTGTCGCGTCCCCGGACGTGGGCTACCGCATTGCTGATCTGCCGGGTGAAATGCCATACGTCCCTGGGGGGCAATGCCTCGGGCAAGGGGGGCAGCATGTCGGCGGGGATCACATGGTATCCCCTGCTCGCGATCTTCCTGGGCAGAGAGAGGTTCACGTCGGAGGAACAAATCGTGTAAGGCCGGCCCGCGAGGATCACGGCCGGCCCTCCGCCGAGCGCCTCCACGGCCGACCGGCCCCGGGCAAGGTACTCCCGCTTGAAACTGGCATAGTGGGCCATTGCCCTCTCCGCCGCTTCGAGGGCCTTTCCTTCGTCCACGCCCAGTCTCGGGGCGAGCCTCCCGATTTCCTTGATCGTGGTTTCCCTGAGGGGCTCGGAAAGCCCTATGTGTGGCGAAAGAATGCGATCCTCCGGCCCTTTCATCGCCGCCCGGACGATGTCCGGGATCTGGGTCGTGGAGGGACAGGTATAGCTGTGCAGTCCGTCTTTCGGGTCTCCCATCTCGATCACGTGGGGCAACAGGATGAAATCGACTTCCCGCCCCACGAGGTCGTGGACGGCGCCGTGCATGATCTCGCAGGGATAACAGATGGGGGCGGTCGTCTTTCGGTCGCCCGCCTTGGAAGCTCTTGAAAGGACTACCTCATAGCCGAGTTCCTCGATGAGCCGCACATAAAAGGGAAAGAGGGCGAAGGTGGTCAGGGCCATGGGAAGGCCGATCCGTCCGACGGCGTCCGCCATGCCCCCAGGCCCGTACTCCTCGAACATCATTGCGTTCCGGACCGCCACCAGGTCCTTTCCTTCCTTCCCGGATGTCCCCTGGTGCCGCAGGATCTCGTACTTGGAACAGAGCCCTCCAAAGGGATAGGTCCTGCCCCGCACCGCGATCCTCTGAATCTCGCAGTGGTTCTCGCATGCCTTGCACCGGAACGAATCCTTCACCTCCATCTCTCCCCGGGCCAGGGCGTCGAGCCGGAGATCCCGCTCCGCGAGTCGCCGGTCCCGCAGCCTGTCCAGGAGCATGCGCGCCACCCCGACACAGCCCATCAACTCGGGGTGGGGCGGAACAATGACCTTTCTCCGCGTCCGTGCGGCCATGGCCAGGGCAACGGCCCGGTTCAGGGCGACGCCGCCGAGAAAAAGCAGGTTCTGCCCGATGTGCCGGCCGCCGACAATGCGCGATATGTAATTGTCCGCGATCGAATAGACCAGACCGGCGACCACGTCCTTCCGCGGCATGCCCTGCTGAAGGGCATTCCGCAGGTCCGTGTTGATGAAAGCGGCACAGCGCTCTCCGAATGCGACGGGAGACAGGCTGCTTTCGGCGATGGCACTGATCTCCTCCGTGGGCACGCCCATGTCCACGGAAGCGGATTCCTCGATAAAACTGCCCGTTCCCGCCGAGCACCCTTCGTTCATCGCGTAGTCGACCGGGACCCCCTGGAGAAAAGAGATGTATTTGGAGTCCTGGCCGCCGATCTCGAAAACCGTATCCACGTCGGCAACCTCTTGGGAAGCCGCCCTCGCGTGGGCCAGGATTTCGTTGAAGCTCGGGCAGTTGTCGAGATAGACGGATACCAGCTCTCTTCCGGAGCCGGTAACGCCGGCCTGCAGGATCCGGATGGAAACGTCGCCGACCTGTTCCATCAGTGCGGCCAGGCAGGCCTTGGTCGCCCGAACCGGATTTCCCAGCGTTCTCAAGTAGCTGCTCGCCCCGATGGAGCCGTCGTCCACAT
>WFRX01000367.1 GCA_015486285.1 bacterium | reverse complement strand
CATCCAGGGGCGGGATGCCCCACAGCCGGGGATCGAAATCCGAGAAGAAGGATACAACGGCCCCGATCGCGCCCGCCCGCCGCACTCGCTCCAGAACGGCCGAGAAGAAGGAAGCCGCTTTCTCCTCGGGCACGAGACGTCCCGCAACGGCCTCCCTGTAATTTCCCTCAGGCGCCGGGACCGGTTCCGTGGGGATGCCGAGACCCGCGACCAGGACATCCTTCCCCCCGAGCCACTGTGTCAGGCCGGCGAGAAAGGGCGCCAGGTGTGTATCCCCGGGTCCTGAGGCAAGGGTGGACGAGAACGGGGTGGCCTGGATCGAGAGAAAGTCGAGGTGTTCCGCTGCATCCCCGGGCCGAAGGGCGTCCTCCCTTGAGAGGTCTCCTTCGTCCAGGGCGAGCGTGATCGGGATGGTTTCGTCCCTGCTCCTGAGTTCCTCGGTCATCACCCGCAGCCACACCGAGGCTGCCTGGCGGTCAGGGGGGGAGACCACAGCGGAGGGGCTGTTGCCCAGGTCCCAGGCCCGGACCGCGGGATGTCCCTGCAGGGCGCCTGAAGCCTCGCGGAGAAGCAGCACTTGAGCCTCGAGGATCTCCGGATCTTGGTAGAAATTCCGCGGCAGGTTGGAGCGAACCCTGCCCTGAGAGAAAACCGGGGTGTGCAGCTCTCCCTCCCGGGCCCACAGGGACCAGGGGGGGAGCCAGTTCAGCCCGCACATATGGCCGGTGAAGAAGGTCGGAAGGATGCGCAGGCCCCGTGCCTGCGCCTGTTCCGCCACATCCACCAGGTGATCCAGGCAGGGGACGGAAACCCTTCCGGCCTGCGGCTGGAAGTCTTCCCATAGCAGGAAAATCCTGACGACCTGGAGCCCGGTCTCCGCCATACGCTCGAAATCATCCGCCAGGGCGGTCTTGTCGAAGTCCTTCCACCAATACATGGCCGACCGGGCGGGCCAGTAGTTGGCCCCCAGCAGGAAGAGATCCGAGACGGAGTTATGCATAAAAAACGTCCAAAGTCAGGGGTCGGGGATCAGGGGGCAAGCCGCCATGCCTGAATCCCTGATCCGGCTGATCGTGGAACAGGAGCGGAACAAAAAAGCGGTCTTTCCGGCGGGATTGCACCCGAAAAGACCGCTTTGAATCCTTGAACATCCTGTGCTGCTAATACATGCCGCCCATACCACCCATACCGCCCATGCCGCCCGGAGGCATGGCGGGCATGTCCTTCTTCTCTTCCGGAATATCGGCGATCAGCGCCTCGGTGGTCAGGAGCAGCGAGCCGACGCTGGCCGCGTTCTGCAGGGCACAGCGAACCACCTTGGTCGGGTCGATGATTCCCGCCTTCACCAGGTCGGTGAAAGTTTCGGTCCCTGCATCGAAGCCGTTGGAGCCTTCGGAACTCTTCACCTTCTCGACCACGATCGAGCCTTCCCAGCCGGCGTTTCCGGCGATCTGTCGAAGCGGCTCTTCCAAGGCGCGCTTGACGATGTTGACGCCCACCTTCTGGTCTCCCTCTGCCTTCACGTCATCCAGCTTGCCGATCATCCGGATGAGCGGAATACCGCCGCCGGGGACAACGCCCTCTTCCACAGCTGCCTTGGTGGCGTTCAGGGCGTCTTCCACGCGGGCCTTCTTCTCCTTCATCTCGGACTCGGTCGAGGCGCCCACGCGCAGGACGGCCACACCGCCTGCCAGCTTTGCGAGACGCTCCTGCAGCTTTTCCCGGTCGTAGTCGGATGTGGTCTCGTCGATCTGGGCCCGGATCTGCTTGATCCGCCCCTCGATCGCCTCGGTGGAGCCGGCGCCCTCGATGATGGTGCTGTTTTCCTTGTCGATGCGAACCTTCTTGCAGGTTCCGAGATCATCCAGGGAGATGCCTTCGAGCTTGATGCCGAGTTCCTCGGCCACCACCTGGCCGCCCGTCAGGATGGCCATATCCTCCAGCATGGCCTTGCGGCGATCGCCAAAGCCCGGCGCCTTCACGGCGGCGCACTTCAGGGTGCCCCGAAGCTTGTTGACCACCAGCGTGGCCAGGGCCTCTCCCTCGACGTCTTCGGCGATGACCAGGATCGGCTTGCCGGACTGGGCCACCTTCTCCAGCAGCGGGATCATGTCCTTCATGTTGCTGATCTTCTTCTCATGGAAGAGGATGTAAGGCTCGTCCAGGACCACTTCCATCTTCTCCGGGTCCGTTACGAAGTAGGGAGACAGGTAGCCCCGGTCGAACTGCATGCCTTCCACCACGTCCAGGGTGGTCTCCATGGCCTTGGCCTCTTCCACGGTGATCACGCCTTCCTTGCCGACCTTGTCCATCGCTTCCGCGATGAGGTTGCCGATGAATTCATCACCGTTGGCCGATACCGTGCCTACCTGCGCGATCTCGGCGCGATCCTGGGTAGGCTTGGACATTGCCTTGAGGTGTTCGATGCACTGCTCGACGGCTTTGTCGATCCCTCGTTTGACATCCATCGGGTTGGAGCCGGATGCGACCACCTTGCAGCCCTCCCGGTAGATCGCCTGTGCCAGAACCGTCGCCGTGGTCGTTCCGTCCCCGGCCACGTCGCTCGTCTTGCTGGCCACTTCCTTGACCATCTGGGCGCCCATGTTTTCGAACTTGTCCTTCAGCTCGATTTCCTTCGCCACGGTCACGCCGTCTTTGGTTACGTTCGGTGATCCGAAGCTTTTCTCCAGGATCACGTTTCTCCCCTTGGGGCCGAGGGTCACCCGAACCGCGTTGGCCAGGGTGTTGACCCCCTTCAGGGTGCTCGCCCTTGCTTCTTCTGCAAATTTGATTGCCTTTCCTGACATTTTTCCTTACACCTCCATTCCTTCTTGCATTAGGCTGACATTCTCAAGACCCAAGTCAGATCATTGTCTCAACGCCTGCGCTCGCCTCTCTACTCGATGATGCCCAGCACATCATCTTCCCGCATGATGAGGTGCTCCTCGCCCTCGATCTTCACGTCGGTTCCCGCATACTTGCCGAACAAGATCCGGTCCCCGGCCTTGACCTCGAGAGGAACCACCTTTCCGTCCTCGAGCATCTTCCCTTTTCCGACGGCCACGACCTCGCCCTCTTGCGGCTTCTCCTTGGCCGAGTCCGGAATGATGATGCCCCCTTTTGACTTTGCCTCCTCTTCGATCCTCTTGACCAAGAGTCTGTCCCCCAACGGTCGGATGTTCATCTTTCATGCCTCCTTTTTTCGTGGTTCCGGGTTAAGGGGTTAACAAACATTAGGAGAGATTAGCTTCTGTCTGACATCGAATATTTTGAATCAGGTCGAAGGGTTAGGATCCAAATTTAGCAAACCCGGGCCGAGCTTGCTAACAGGTGTGTAAAGTAATCACTCCGGAAGGCATGTCAAGGGCCGCCCCGGGGATTTTTTTGATTTTTCTGCCGGGTGCAGGGGACCTTTACGGCTACGGCGAGGATTGCACCGGATCTCTCTTCTCGAAGAAGAAGATCCGGAGTACCAGGAGGGAGACGCCGGCGGTAATCGCCATATCCGCCACGTTGAAGGCGGGCCAACTGAACGCCTTGTAATGGACCGCGATGAAATCGATGACCTCCCCAAGGCGAATCCTGTCCGCCAGATTGCCGACAGCCCCCCCGAGGACCAGAGACAGGGCCAGAGGCATCATGACCTCGGATTCTTCGAGCTTGTGGAACAGGTAGAGGATGATTCCGATCGCAACGGACGAGACCACGAGGAAGAAAGGGAGCCGGAACCCGGCGTGGCTGTCGCTCAGGAAGCCGAAAGCGGCTCCCGTGTTCCGTATGTAATGGAGGTCCAGAATCCCGGGCACGATCGGCCTTCTTTCATAAATCCGCATCGTGTCGTGAACCCAGAGCTTGGT
>WFRX01000366.1 GCA_015486285.1 bacterium | reverse complement strand
TCGCGGGCGAGCAGGGGCTGATGGATGCCTTTCGGAAATGTACGCCCATCGTCATCGTGACCCGGGGCCGGGAGGGGGCGATCCTCTTTGCGGGACGTAGGGTTCTCACCCTGGGGGCGTACCCGGCTGAAGAGCGGGACCCGACCGGGGCCGGGGACTGCTTCGGGGCGGCCTTTCTCGTTCGCTATGCCGAGACCGGGAACATGGAGGAAGCGGCACGGTTTGCCGCCTGCGTGGGGGCCTGTGTGGTGGAGCGGGAAGGAATCACGGGCATTCCCACCCGGGAAGCCGTCGAAGACCGCATGGGCCGGCAAAAGGTCGCCTGTTCCTGGGATGCGCGTTGAAGGCCTAACGCGACGCACCGGCATCCGATTCCCCCGGGGGGGTAGCTGGAGGAATCGGTTCCTCAGAATGTCGGTCTGTCTGCGGGGTCGGGTCGGGTTGACGGGTCGGCAGGGCAACCCGGAACGTAGTGCCCTGATTCGGTTCCGAGGTGAAGCTGATGTTCCCGTGGTGCTCCTGCACAACCTTTCGGGCGACGAGGAGCCCGAGGCCGGTCCCCTTGTCTCCCTTGGTGGAGAAGAAGTTGTCGAAGACCTTGTCGCTCCACTCGGCGGGAATGCCCTTGCCGTTGTCGGCGACCTCGTAGACCAGGCGATCCGGTACCTGCTGAGAAGCTCGAAGGCAGATCCAGTGGTCCTGCTTTGAGAAATCGAACTTGCAGGCATCGATTGCGTTCGAGATGAGGTTGCTCAACAGGTTGTGCACGGCATCCGGGTCGAGTTCCGCTTCGGGCAGCGTGTCCTCCACTTCCAGCCTCAACTCGATTTCGTCCTTCTTCGCCTTTTCCTCGAAAAGCTCGTACACCTCCCGTGCAATAGCCGCTGGATCCGCCCGCCTGAAATGGTGTTCCCGGTCCTTGGCGCAATACAGCAGATCTTTGACCATGTGCGAGACCTTGCCCACGTTTCTGTGGACCATGTCCCATCCTTCCATCAGGAGGTTGTCATCCTTTTGTTCCAGAGCGGTGCTTACGACGAAGATGCCCCCCTCGAGTCCCATCAACAGGTTCTTGATCGTGTGGGCCATGCCGGCCACGGCTTGCCCCATGAGAACGAGCTCCCGCTGGAGCCTCTTCACTTCCGTGATGTTCGTCGACATCTCCATGACGGCATAGATGTTTCCTTCCTCGTCGCGGACGGGAGAGGTGTAGACGATGACGTTCGCTTCTTCACCGTCCTTGTTGATGACCACCTCTTCACTCGTATGCACCTTGCCGTCGTGGAAGGTTTTCTGAACGGGGCAATCGCGACAGATCCGGTCGGAACCCTTATAGACCCTGTGGCATTTCTCGCCCTCCCGGTCGCCGAATTCCTGCTTGAACATTGCATTCGTGAGGAGGATGTTGAAGTTTCTGTCGTGAATGGAGATATAGCAGGGGACCATATTGAAGAGCTGTTCGAGCCGTTCCCGCTGCGCATCGAGTTCCGTTTGAAGCCGCTTGACCGCGGTGATGTTCGTGGACATTTCCATGACCGCGACGATGTTGCCTTCTTCATCCGTGATCGGTGCGGAGTAGACGATCAGGGAGACCTTCTCTCCCTTGCGGGTCAGAACCTCCTCTTCATTGGAGTGGATCCGGCCGTCCTCGAAGGTCTTCGCCACGGAACAGTTGGGACAGATGGAATCCAGATTCTTGTATATTTCATAGCAGCGCCTCCGGTGGTCTTCCCCGAAAGCCTGCCGAAAGAGCCGGTTGCTGCGAATGACATGGAAACTGCGATCCTGGACCGAAATATAGCAGGGGACCACCTCGAAAAGCCTTTCAAGCTCCTTGCGGTTGCGGTTGGCCCGTTCGATGCTGCGGCGTGCCGCCTCTTCCATCTCGTGAAACGACTCGCGGAGTTCTTTCATCAACCCTCTGCTCCCGCCTGCGCCGGTCGTTTCCCCCGTGCGCCCCGAGAACGCCCGTGCTTTGCCGACGAGGTCCCGCGCCGGGCGTACATAGCGCTTCTGCAGGAGGAGGGCGCCGAAGAGGCCGAAGGCGATCGAGACGCACAGGCTCAACAGCAGGTACCCAATGCATCTGGATGGATACAGGGAGGTCCGGAACGGGGCAGAGAGCACGCAGAGCAGGAAGAGAGGCAGGACGGCGGACACGAAAAAGACAAGGGCGAGCCATGCCGCCTTCGGGAGAGCCTCTTTCGTGATGTGTTTGTCGGAGGGCATATGCGGTCAGACACTCGCTTTCTGTTGACCGGCGTACAACCGCATCACGGGCCTCTGGCCCGGCAAGAGCTCCGTCAGTCGCCCTGCGCGTCCGCTGTTCCGATCAAGTCGTGAACGATCTTCAGGAGTTGCTCCTGTTGAATCGGCTTTTCCACAAAGGCGTCCGGCAGTTCGTCCTCCGGGAAATCCTGCTGGTAGAACTGCTGGTACTGCGTCAACCCTGTGAGCACCACCACCGGTACATCCTTGAGCTCCGGGTCTTCCTTGAGCTTGCTGTAAAGGCGGATCCCGGACTGCTTCGGCATGAGGATGTCCAGCGTGATCAGGTCCGGTTTGCAGGCCGCCGCCTTTGGATAGCCCTCGTCCCCGTCGCATGCCGTTTCGGTTGCGTATCCCTCTTTCTCGAAGAGAGTCTTCAGATACAGCCGGACGTCCTTTTCGTCGTCAACGATCATGATACGCTTTGCCATCGTTTTCTCCCCGTGAGGTTCGGAGCCAGGAGCGCCCCTCGCCAGGCCTCTGTTCAACCTGTCAGGATCCGATTCGCAACCTCGCGCACGGCTGAATCAGGGTCTTGAAGGAGTTTTTCCAGGATCGCCTCGAGCCGGTCTCCCGGCAGCGCGCCGGCCAGTTCCTCCAGGGCGCATATGCGGATGCGCGGATTGGAGTGCTGCAACGCCTTTTCCAGAAAATGGAGGGCACGTCCGCTTTCTTCCGTCCCCTTGCCCGCGATAAGCCCCAGAGAGCGAATCGCCTTTTCGCTGCCGCGGAACTTGCCGATCGCCTCGACGATTCGCTCCGTGCCGTACCGCTCTAGAATCTTCTCAATGTGTCCGGGCTCCGGAGGAGAGGCCTGGGGGGATGCCTTGGGCGGACCGGAAGCGCTCTCCCCGGCAAGTCGTTTCAAGGCCGCTTCCTTCACGCCGGGCGTCGTTACGTTCTCCGCAACCTCCTCGAGGAACGACTGGTCGGCAAAGTTCTCGATGGCGATGCGTCTCGTGGCGATGTTGTATCGATCGTCCTCCGCGATTTCCTTCAGGACGTCGGGATCCGTGAGATTCTCGAAAGCCGCCTTCATGACCGCGTTGTTTTTCCGTTCGAGAAGGATCCGGGCGAGGAGATTCTGATCCTGGATGCGGCCCACGGCCGCTATTCTCGCTTCCTCTCCCTCGCCGTTCCTGACCACCGCCGCGAGGTCGGCCGGGTCGGTGAGCATGCGGACCGCCTCGAGACGGACCTTGGGCGAAACATCCTTGCAGGCGACCTCGACAATCCTGGCGGGGTCCGAGAGCTTACGCAACGCCGCCAGGCGGACCTCTTCATCCGGGTGTTTCAACTTGGAGCGAGGAAACAGGGCCATTGGCACATCCTCTCTTCAGGGTTTCCGGGATCGCGTCTTTCGTCACTCCGTTCCTTCCGATCCCCTTGAGATCAATGAAAGTCCCACTCGATGAAGGGCTCTTTCACGTCCACCATGGCATTCACGATCAGCTCCACGAGGCCCCCGTACAGGATCCTGCACCGCTCCCAGGCATCGAAATGGCCCAGGAGGTCACGGAACTGTCCCTTGCAGTTCGAGCAGGGGGCACAGACGTACTTTCGGGTCTCGGGCCCGATGGAGTCCTGAAAGACATCGAGGATCTGCTTGAATTTCCTGCGGCCGGAGATCTTGTTCCGCCAGTCGGGGAAATTGCTTCCCTGCATGATGGCGAAGCCGCTGCCGCCGCCGCAGCAGTAGTTGTTCACCCCGTGGGGGGTCATCTCCCGGAACTGGGGACAGATCTTTCGAAGGATCCGCCGCTGGGGCTCCACGATTCCCATGCTCCGCGTTATGTTGCAGGGATCGTGCAGGGTAACCGGAAAATCGTTCCGGGACGGGTCGACCATGATCTTCTCGTTGCAGACGAGGTCCTCGAGGAGGGGGAAGCAGCTTTCCCGAGGCACGTTGAGCTCTGCGGGAAAGACGCGGTCCGCGATGGGCATGAACGCCTTGTGGGCGTGCCCGCATTCGCCCTGCAGGACCGATTTGACCTTGAGGCCCTTGGCAATCCGTGCCTGCCGCAAAGCGATACGGGCGAGCATGAAGTCGTCGTAGAAGAGCCCGTAGTTGACGGAATCGTACCCGACCTGCTCGCTCGAAAGGGTCCAGGACACACCGGCGATCTCGAAGATGATGGCGAAGGCCTGGAGGTTTTCCGGCCAGGAGAGAAACTCGCCCGCGTTGTGCATGACGAGATAATCGGCCCCCTCCTTGTCGATCGGAATCTTGATGTTCAGGCCCGTTCTCTCCAGGATGTCCTCTTCCGCGAACTCGATGATGTCCATCAGAGCGGTCGGGTTCATGCCCGTGGAAGAGCCGACCTGGAGCTGTTTGACGGTTCCGGACCCGTGGAGCTCATCGACGTTGATGCCGAGCTGCTGGCTGAAGAGTTTGCGGATCTCCCGCGTGATCAACCCGTTGTCCACACCGATCGGGCAGACCTGGGCGCATCGCCTGCAGAGGGTGCATCGATACGAAAGTTCTGCCAGGCGGGCGAGGGTGCCCCAGTTCAGTTCGATGTCGTTCCCCCGAAATGCGGCCATCACCTTTCCGCCGGGCTTCAGGTACTTGTTGATGATCCGTCGAAGCACCTCACCGCGGAAGGTGGGGCGGTAGATCTCTTCGTTGCCGCTGGACGTGTATACCGGACAGGCATCGTTGCACGTCTGGCACTTCACGCAGTTCTCCATGGACAGCAGCAGAGGCTGCAGAAAAGTCCAGTTGTCTTCCTTGGTGAGCAGCTTCCTGAGGCCTTCGAGAAAGTCGGCGACCCTCTTTTCGGCTTCCTCCGGGCTCGCCGGTTTCGGGATGCCGATGGCGGTCACCCCGTCCAGGGAATGTTCGATCCGGCCCTTCTGATCCTCCGAGAGGCTTTGCATCTCGCCGTCATCCCAATCCTCGTAAGGCGGCGGAAGTTTCAGGAACCTGCTCGGGTCCAGCTCGGTCATCTGTTCACTCGGCATGCCGAAATCGCTTGCCTTCCATTCTTGCCGCGGTTTCATGATCCCTCCTCCTGAGGCATTTCCGTGGCGATATCCGCCCATGTCTTTCCTGTCTGGATGTGGGGCGCCTGCCAGCTCACGCCGAAGTTCAGTACCTCCTGGATCTTCCCTTCCCATGGGCCTCCCGGGAGGTTCGGCGAATCCTCCCATCGGACCTTGTGATAGGTAAAGTACTTGGCGAAAAGATGGGTCATGCGTGTGAAGGGCATGTACAAGAGGAAAATCGAGAAGAGAGCCAATTCCAGCATGACGATCCCCGAGGTCTCGGGCAGGGGCTGGAAGGTGATGACGGATCCCGCAACCGCGCGTGCCGCGGAAAAGGTCGGGTCTGCAAAGAGCCAGGCGGCCCCGGCAACGACCAGCAGCGTCAGGATGTAGCCCAGATTGCAATAATCGGCGGGGGAAGTCATGGGCCTGAGCGCCGGATCCTTGAGCCTCTTGGCGAGGAGGCCGACGCACCCCGCAAGGGCGAGGGTCAGGCCTGCGTACCCGGCAAGCATGGTCAGGCAGTACAGGGCGACCCCGATCAGCGAGGGCGAAGCGAAGGCAACGGAGATCCCCGCCATCTCCGCGAGGGCACCGGCCACGAGAAGCCCGATGAGTCCCACCAGGGCGTAGAGGCCCAGATGAAACGGGTAGGAGGCGTACCAAAGGCCGCGGTTGTTTTCATACACGCCCTTGAGAAAGAGGATTTCTTCTCCCATGGCGAGCAATTCGTGAAAGAGATTCTTCTTCGGGACATGCTTCCACCACTCCATTTCCTCGTAGTAGGATCCGCCGTATTTCTTCTCGCGGTCGGCGGTCACCGGGTAAAGCTCCCATCGAAGATGTATGGGAGCGCTCGCATACTTCCATATCTTTGCAGCAGTGGCCACACCGAAGACGAGCAGGGCCAGGTAAACCAGGATCTGTAGCCAGAGCATCTTTTGTTTTCTCCTTCTCTTGTCCTCTGAAGGGCGTTGTGGGGGAGGTCCTATGGGTCCCGTCGTTTCCTTTCTCGTGAATTTCCTTCTTCCATGGGGGGTGAATCCGTCGCCCCGATGCCCATTCGTTTCATCTTGCGCCAGAGGGTGGTCCGGTCCATCCCCAGTTCCAGGGCGGCTCGTTTCCGGTTCCACTGGTTTCGCATGAGGGCGGCCAGAATCGCATGCCTCTCTTCTCTCGCCGTTCCGCCCGGGGGCTTGCCGGGTGACGGCGATTGTCCGTCTTCTCCCCCGGCCAGGAACGGCCGGATGTCTTCGGCGTACAGGGTTTGGTGCCGGGCGGCTCGACAGGCCTTCCGCAGGACGGCCGCCAGACCCCGCAGATTGTCGGGGAAAGGGTGGGCCTCGAGGAGACGCATGGCGTCCTCATCGATTTCATGGATCGAGTTTCCCCCTTCGAGGCGCAGTTGCCAGATGATATCCCGGGAAAGCCGGGGGATGTCTTTCCTCCGCTCCCGGAGAGGGGGGACATGAATCTTGAATACGTTCAAGCAATGAAACAGGTTCTCCCGGAAGGCCCCTTCTTTGACCTTTTCCTCGAGATCGCCCTCTGTCGAGGCGATGAGGCGTATATCCGATCTCAGCGGCGATGACGCGCCGACGGGCATGTAGGCCCCTTCTTCCATGGCCTTGAAGATACTCACCTGGAGGGAATAGGGCAGGGATCCGATCCCATCGAGAAAGACGGTGCCGCCGTGCGCCTTCTCGAGAATGCCCTTTGCCCGGGATCCATGATCGCTTTCCAGGTGAATGCCGGGGCCCAGAATCTCCTCGGAGAGCTTCTCGACCCTCTTCTCTTTCTGTCTCTTATACACATCTGACGCT
>WFRX01000365.1 GCA_015486285.1 bacterium | reverse complement strand
TTCGAATTCGGCCTCTTCACGGCCCAGGGGTTGCCGTCCATGGCCATCTGGGACCAGAGGGCCTCCGACTCGCGTTCCCAACCGCTGTTTCGGCCGACGTTGATGCCCTCATAGGGGAATTTCAGGTTGTCCGGCTGGTACTGCATGTAATGGTTGTTGTACATCACCTTTTCGCAGAGCTTCGGGTCCTCCGGATCGATCTTCGGAAAGGGGAGCCCCACGATGTGCTTCGGCAGCTTGCCGGTCTTTACATCGATGATCCCGTTCTCCGCGTCCAGCGCGTACTTGCCCACGTTCGTCTTAAAGGCCTTCATCTGGAAATCGGGATACATTTCGACAGGGTCATAGTTGAGTTTGTCTATCTCGAGAACGAAATCGCCCTTCTTCACCCAGTTGAGCACGCTTGTCGGAACGAGACCCTCGATCTTCTGCCAGTTCGTCGTGTCGATCACATCCCCGGTTGCCACATCGGCGAATACGGGCGGATTCAGGGATAAAGTAAAGCAGAGCGTAAGCAACCATATCGCAGCCAAGCACCTTTTTCTCATCATCTTCTCCTTTTTTTTGTGAGCTTTGGGGCCCCCCCTTCAAACCTTCCCCTCGGATTCGTGCAGAACACGAAACAACTCCCGGGCGCTGTCGGCCGCCAGTTCGGTTCCGATCCCGTGCCCTCCCGCCTCGGCACTCGCGAAATAGAGCCCCGGCAAGGGCGAAACCACCGAGGGCCTGCGTTCATGGATCTGATCGATCGTCTGGCCCACACCGATAATGCACCCATCCTCGCCCGCGTAAGCGTTCACCAGGTCCGGCGAGTCCAGCCGATGCCACAGCACCTTACCCTTTGCCTGCGGATAGACCGCATAGAAGGAATTGAGCATGGTCTCCTCCCATTTACGCCAGTCCTGCCGTGGCGGGCATCCGGTACCCAGGAAGATCATCTGCCGCCCCTCCGGCCCGAGGGAGGGATCATAGTTGGTGGGAGACGTGATCATCGCCCCGACCCGGTCGGGAACGATGCCCTCCTGCATCTGCTCGATCTCCTTCTCGACAGCGGATTCCTGATCGTAGGGCATGTACATCATCAACTGGTCGTCGGTGATCTTTTCGGACAGCGCCACCTTGAGCGCCACGGCGTGGTAGGAATAGGTGAGATCCGCAATCTTTTCCACATAGTCCTTCGGGAAATGCTCCCCGCCCGCCAGTTCCAGCACCGTCGCTTTGATGTCCGCATTGCTGATGATGACGGGCGCACGGAACGAAGAGCCATCCTTCAGCTTCACGCCCACGGCCTTCCCGTCCTCCACGAGGATCTTCGACACCTCCGCTTTCAGCAGCAGCCGTCCGCCGAACCTTTCAATGGCTTCGATATAGGCCTTGGGGATGGAGATGCATCCCCCAACAGGGTACGCACTACTCCGCGCCTGCACGACCTCCCGGAAACATTTTATGAATTCGGCGGTACTCCCCTCGTTGCCCCGCACGCAGAAGTACTGGCCGTTGATCCTTTCGATAAACGACTGGGCCAGGGGGTCCGTCGTGAAACGGCTGACCCATTCGTTCAGCGGTACGTACCAGAGTTTTTCCAACTCTTCATCGGAAAGCTGGAACACCTCCACAAACAACCGCTCGAGGTTTTTCTGCTCCTCCTCGGGCACCGAGGCGCTCATATTCTTACGGGAGTACTTCATCCTCCGGTCCTTCACCATCAGGGTCGCCGTTCCGATGGTGACCCACCGGATCGCATCCGGCAGTCCGATTTTCCGGCATACATCCCCGAGGGATCCCTTGTCGGCCATGCCGAAGAGGTGTACCCCGAGGTCCACCACGAACCCATCCTTTTCATAGGACGTACAGCGCCCTCCAACCACCTTGTTCTTATCCAGGATCAGGATCTTCCAGCCCGCATGGGCCAGGAGTGCGCCCACCGCAGCACCACCCACGCCGGTGCCGACAATGATTGCATCATAATGATCACTCACGCTCTCGCCTCCTTGTCATTTCTCTGTTTCCCGCGGAATCACAGACTTCGGATGCCCGTTGCCCTCGGCACTGGAGAGGAATGGGCCCCCGAGCCCGAGCCGTTCCGCCCCGCCGACCGGCACATCCCCCACCGCTCCATCCGATTCATACGATGTTTAAATTGTTTGTTTCAATTGCAATATTAAACTCTAACGACTTTAAACGACGAATCGGGAGGATGTCAAGAAGAAAATGAGCATTTTCCCAAAAGGGGCGTGACGTTCAGGCCGGTCCTCAGGCCTGAACGTCCAAGGATGAAGGTGAGCAGAACAGATCGAGGAAACCGCGGTCCCCCCTTACGAAAAACGCCCCGTATTGTGCGAGAGCACCTCCTCGGCCTCCCGGACAATCCGATCGAGCAGTTCCCGACAGGAAACCGTGTCATGGATGAGCCCGATGGACTGGCCCACGGGAATAAGGCCGATATTCATATTCCCCTTCTGCCAGATTTCATCGCCGTATGTACCGGAGATAAGAGGCAGGATCTCGTCCAGACCGCCGCCTCGGGACTCGATCTCCATCACCTTTCGAATGGAATCGTTCAGCAAGGCCCTGCCCTGCAGGCCGATCGTGTTCCCGTACAGGACGGTTTCGTTCTCGTTTCGGCGAATCAGCTCTTCACGAACCTTGTCATGCACCCTGCACTCATGGGTGTTGATAAAACGGGTCGCCATGAGAATCCCTTCCGCCCCGAGACACAAGGCCGCGGCAAGGCTGCGACCATTGACCATTCCACCCGCGGTAATGACGGGAATACTCAGTTCCTCCGCCATCCGGGGAGTCAACACGGTCGTGGTCACGTTTTCATTCAGCGGATGGCCGCCCTCTTCCACCCCTGCGGCAATCACCCCGTCATAGCCGGCCTCTTCCGCGTGTTTTCCATGCTTCACCGAGCCCACCTTATGAAACAGCTTGACCCCCGCGTCTTTCAGTTTCTTGAAGTACTTGCCGCCCTCGAACCGGTCCAGGGGTACCCCCCCGATCTCCATGGCCGGAACGCGCTCCTCCGCACAGGCATCAAAAAAGGCCATGTATTGCTCGGGACCGAGCGCAATGGAGGGCAGAAGGGTTACATTCACGATAAAGGGCTTGTCGGTCAATTCCCTGACTTCCCGGATGGCCGCCTGAAGGGATTCCTTGCCGTCATACATGGCCGAAGTCAGATTCCCCAATCCGCCGGCATTGGAAATCGCGGCACAAAGAGGAGGATAGGCCAGCCGCATCATCCCGCCGCACACAATGGGGTGCTTGATCCCCATCATCTTCGTCAGTCTCGTTTCAATCACTTGTAGCTCCTTGCCCTTACGCTTTCCAGTACTTGCGAGCGGACAGTTTCTGCAGAACCTCATCCGCTTCGGCTACGATTTCATCCACGATCTGTTGAACCGGCTTGACCTCCTTGATGCGCCCGCCGACCATCCCAAGCGGGAGGATCCCCTGTTCCACGTCGCCCGTATTCATGGCCGTCAACCCACCAAGCCCGAGGCCTCCACTATCTTCGGCCATAAACTTCGTCACTCCATCCGCCCCTTCCTTTTCCTCGATTTCAAGGATCTTCTGGGTCCGGCTGTTGCGAACCGCGCGGACCGGGTCACCCACGGACATGAGGATGTAATCGGTCTCGTTGTAAGCCATTTCCACCAGCTTCTGTTTCACTTTCGGATGAATAATGCATTCCTCGGACGCGCAGAACCGTGTTCCCATGTAAACGGCCTCGCCGCCCATGGCCAGCACCGCCACAAGGCCTCTTCCGTCGCAGAAACCGCCCCCAATGGCCACGGGGACGTCCACCTCGTCTACCAGCAGGGGGCCCACCACGCTCGTGGCATTCCGTTCCGCGCCGGGGTGTCCCCCCTCCTCGGAACCGATGATCGTCACCGCATCGGCCCCGAGCTTGGCCGCCTTCACGCCGTCCCTGATTCGCGCCACCTTGTGGATCCAGGGGATCCCAAGGCCCTTGATCTGCTCCAGCCACGGCTGCGGGCTCCTGGCGGAGGTCTCGATCGCCGGCACTTCATATTTCTTGATCAGCTCAAAAACGGCGTCAAACCATGACGCCTCGATCATCGGAAACAGCGTAACGTTGATACCGTAAGGCTTGTCCGTCAGGTCCTTGATTTTCTTGATTTCCTCTTCCAGCTTATGTACATCATCCATCCATTGGATGGCGCACATGAAGCCGATACCCCCGGCATTGCCGACAGCCGCGGCCAATTCCGCGGTACTGACAAGCCCTGCCGCCATCCCGCCCTGGATGATCGGGTATTGGATCCCAAACAATTTCGTAATCCGTGTATCAAAGAAACCCATCTCGTTCCTCCTTAACCTGTTATCGAGTCAGCATCAACACCGTGGTCAACCGGCTTCCTTATATCAACTCGAATCCCATGGATCAAGCACGTCCTGAACCCTGCGCAATCTGCTTCGGATTGTGCGGACTCGTACGGGCCGATCCATCCCGACAGCCTGCATTGCTCCAAAGGGGATGTACAGCTATGAGAAGTCCGGATAACGGCCCCGGAGGAGCCGATGGATCATGTTCCTGCGGGCGATGTCGCCAAACCCGGTTTCCTTCATCCCGTTGTCCTGCGCCCCGAAGGCCTTCAGGTCCCTGAGGATCAAAGGGATGTCTCGCAGGGACCGATCCCGCCAGAAGGCTCGCAAGTCCAAGGGCAGAGGGAGCTTGCCGAACATGCGAACCAGGTTCGTCTGATCCAGGCAAAGGTCGATCTCCCCCCTGACGATCCGGCGGTAGATGTCGATCGCCTTCGAACCCGTCCTTTTGGCGCTCAGGACGGCCTGGGCGGCCAGGTCGCCCGTGGTGAGTGCGCAGGATATCCCCTCGCCTCCGTTGTGCATGAAACCGGCGGCGTCCCCTGCGGCCAGAAAGTTGTCCCTGCCGAGGGCGAACCGCCCCAGGGGAGCCATCATAAGGCCGGCCATCCCCTCTTTCCGGAGGGTCTCCTCGATCTTCAACCCGTAGACGCCCTTCAAGAGGGCCAGGAATGTCCCGAGATACTGCACAGCCTTGTTCTTGCCGATCCCCGCCACTCCGACCAGGATGCGGCCGTCCTTCACGTTGGCCCAGGCATACACGCCCACGTCCCGGTGGAAAAAGGCATGAAAATAATCAGGGTCGATGCGGATGCCGCCCTGAACGTGCATCTGAATGCCCGTTGCCCACGGCAGTCCCCTGACCGCCTCGGGCAGCATGAGGCGGACCGCGCGGGAGTTCGAACTATCCGCGGCAACCACGTACTTTGAGCGCAACACGACCTTCGTGCTGCCGCCGTCTTTCCGGGCACGCGTACAAAGGACCCGGTAGCCCTCCCCTTCCGTCTCGATTCCCTCCATCCGGAGCCCATCTTTGATGGTTGCACCGCTCGCCTTGGCCAGAAAATGATCGAACCGGTCTCTCCACACGTAGGGAATCGGGGATTTTCCGGGAATAAGCACCGGCTCCGTCGAGGACGGAAAGTTCAGGGCAACCCCCTTCAAAAACGGAGGCTCTACATAAGCAGTCTGGGGGATCACCCCGAATTTTCGGTGCACAAAGTTCGTCGTCCAGTGGCCGAGGAGCCCGGAGCACATCTTCGGACGAGGTAGTTTCTTCTTCTCCACGAGAAGGGTTTCCATGCCGCCCGCCACCAGCGTCCGCGCAGCTGAAGCGCCCGCGGGCCCGGCACCGATAACGATCGCGTCAACTCTTTTCGCGGCCACGCATATCCCCTTTCCCGGAAGGAAACAAATTCCGCTATTCTCCCCTGTAGACGGGGTCCCTTTTCTCTTTTCTCGCCACCCCTGCCTCAGCAAAGTCCTTGGTCATGACGGCTTTATTCAGTCCTTCATTCTCCATGTCGAGCGATTTGGCCACGGCTTCGACGTAAGGCTGATGGAAAGCGCGCTTCGTGAGCCTCACCGCCAGCCCGGGGCCCCCCGGCGGAATCAGCTTCAATGCCATTTCCTTTGCGTAGGGGATCAATTCGTCATGGGGAAGGAT
>WFRX01000364.1 GCA_015486285.1 bacterium | reverse complement strand
TCCGGGAACTCGGCTTCCGCGATGAGGATGTCTGGACGACCCTGGAGAACCGGATGAAGTGCGGGCTCGGAAAATGCGGCCGCTGCAACGTGGGCCGGATCTACGTCTGCAAAGAAGGTCCGGTTTTTACGGCGGCGCAGGTCGCCCAGATGCCGAACGATTTTTGAGGTACCCGGCAAAGGGGATGGATCAGGTATTGAAGAGGGAATAAGGGGTGTTCCCGCGTACCGCCTCGGTTTTCTAGGGCTCCCTTTCCACGGGGGCTGTCCGAGAATCGCCTTCTGCCCCGATTCCGGCGCATCCTGGTCTGATGCGTCATCGCCCCCGAATCGTCTTCATTGTTCAATCAGCACACCTGCGGCGGTTTTCTTGCGTCCCCTCCCTTGCATCTGTGGCGCATTCGAAATTTCGTGGCGAAGCGATTCTCGCGCGGCCCCCTCGAAAGTCGGCCGGCGGGAAGCTCGTTCGGAACATCGAGCGTTTCTTTTCTGTTTTCGGGTTACCGTTCCTCGACTCGTAAATAATATATTTTTTCCTTGACCCGGGAGGAATTTCCTTTTATTGTTCGTTTGTAAAAAACTAGTTTTATCAAGTAATACCTTCCGTGATGGTCTGCCCACCGGACTGCCGGGAAGTCGTCCGGTAGACCCATGCCCCTATCCCAGGGAGGACACTATGGCGTGGCGCACTGAGCGTGCACTCAATCGGTCCCTTCTTCTTGGTCTCCTCGGTACCCTCATGCTCCTCCTGTTTTCCGCCGGATGGGCCGGCGCGCAGTCCGATCCGCCTGCCTCCAGCAGCGTGAAGGGGGACCTGGACAGCGACTGCGACGTGGATCGCCTCGATCTGAACATCCTGCTCGCGGCCAGGAATACCCCGGCCGCCGGGGAGGACGATCCCCGGGACCTGGACGGCGACGGCCGAATCACGGTCCTCGATGCGAGAAAGCTGGTTCTTCTCTGCACGCAGCCCAGGTGTGCGATCCTCCAGTCGACCTGTGACCAGGCAAACGAACCGCCCACGGCGGACGCCGGGCCGGACCGGGCCCTGACCCTCGCCCCCGGTCAGACCGAGGTGGATGTCACGCTGAGCGGCGCCGGATCCGACGACTCGGACGGAAGCATCGTGGACTACGCATGGACCGGGGATCCGGACCCGAACGACGAAGAAGGGCCGGTGCTCAGCCTTCCCGCGGGGGTCTACACCTTTACCCTGGTGGTCACGGATGATGACGGCGCGGAGAGCGCACCCGACAGCTGCGTCATTACGGTCGAGCCGGCCCCCAATCAGCCGCCCGTTGCAGAGGCGGGCCCGGACCAGACCTACATCCTTGCCTTCGGCCAGGCCGAGAAGCTGATCTCCCTGGACGCCTCCGGCTCCTCTGATCCGGATGGACAGATCGCGGCCTATACATGGACCGGCGCCCCGAACCCGGCCGATGAGGCACAGCCCTCCGTCTCCCTGTCTCCGGGGATCTATGCTTTCACGCTTGTCGTCACCGACGATGCCGGAATCCAGAGCGATCCGGACACGGTCACGGTTGAAATCCTGCCGCCGCCGGAGGCCCATGCGCCGCAGGTCCTGCTGGAACAGACCGCGTACGAGGTGGACGAAGGGGAGACCCTCTCCTTTACCGTTTCCGCCACCGACCCGGAAGACGAAAATCTGTCCATTATGGCTGCACCGAAGATTCCGAACACGTCCTTCGCGTCTGCGACCGGGACCGACCCGTCCGGCATCTTCACCTTCGAGCCTGATCATTCTCAGCAAGGGATGTACACGGTAGCCTTCACTGCCCGTGACGCAGTAGGGCTCGCCGATACGAAAACCGTCCGGATCCGAGTGAACAATGTAAACCGAAGGCCCACCCTCGCTGTGCCGACCGGCGTTACCGTGGATGAGGGTGGAATGGCCACGATCCAGCTCGTGGGAGAGGACCCCGACGGCGGTCCGATCACCCTGAGCGCCGAACCCCTGCCGGACAATGCCCTCTTCCTTCCGTCCACAGGGGCCGTTGTTTTCGCCCCGGACTATGGCCAGGCCGGTACCTATCAGATCCTCTGCACGGCCAGTGACGGAGACCTCGAGACGTCCGAAACGCTGCAGGTTGTCGTGAACGACGTGGTCATCGGCGGCGGGGGGGAAGGCCAAAAACTGAAACTTTTCGTCAACCCGGTGGAAACGCCGACCTTCCAGACGACCACGCGGATCACCGGATCCGTCAACGCCGATCCGGCGCCGCAACCGGCCCGGATCGAGTCCGCCCTGATCACGGGTATGGCCCCCGCGTCGGGGACTCAGGGTCAAACCCTGGAGGTCCTCCTGACCGGCCAGTCCCAGGGAGATTATGTCACCCACTTCGAGGACGGGATCAGCGAGGTCGATTTCGGAGAGGGCGTCACAGTCGACTCCCTTGAGGTCACAGGCCCGGCCGAGGCGACGGCGAGCATCTCGATTTCGCCGAGCGCGCAATGCGGGCCGAGGGTCGTCACATTGTCCACGGACAACGAGACGGCCGTGGCGACCATCGGCTTCCATGTTACCCCGGGGCAGTCAGAGGTCACCGGCGTCCTGGTCGATCCGGACTCGGGACAGGCCATTGGGGGCGCCGTCGTGACCATCCAGGGCACCTCGATCCAGACCGTCACCGATGCGGACGGATCTTTCGCCCTGACGAGCGCACCCGCCGGTGCGCTTACACTCATCGTGAACGCCCCGGACCACAGGCTTATCGTGCTGGAGATCGACGCGGAGACGGGGGAGCGGATCGACCTCGGCACCCTGGAGAGCGCACCCACCGTGTACGATCCGGGATCGCTGCCTTCGGCCACCGTGATGAGCGTAATCGGACGGGGCGTGCCCCGCATGCGGTTCACCGGCGACGCAGAAGAGGCAAGGGAACTCATTGAAGACACGATCCAGGTCGTGGGCGGCACACGGTTCGGCGTGCTCGACGAATACGGAAACCAGCTCAACCCGAACGTGGACGGCAACGGCATGGCGACCCTGAAGGCCGAGGCCGTGGACGCAATGATCGAGCACTGGCAGATCGGGGAGACCGAACAGCTCGGATCCATGCTCCTCGGGTTCATCGCCCTCTTCGAGTGGGACGGGGCCGCGCCGAGCCCGTACGAGCTGCTCGCGGCCCTGCAGGATCTCGTAGACCGGGCATGGAACGACCCGTACGTGGAGGACAATCTCTTCCCGGTAATCCTCTTCAACCGGGGCGCCTCCATTTCCCCGAATGCTCCCCGGCTCTCCCTCAACACGCCCTTGAACCCGCTGCAGGCCTATCTCCTGTCTGCAACGCTGCTCGGCTACATGAACCATCTGCTCTTCCTTCAGGACTTCCCGGATGGGGACCTGACCGGGTCGCAGACGGTCCGTGGAGACCGTCCGAGCGCGCCGGTGCAGTTGGCCTCGAACCTGCTCGACTTCATGCCGCCCGGCACGGTCGTCTCCGATGCCGGCCCTTACATGCGGCTCGCCCAAGCCGATCCGAACCTTCCCCCCGTTGCCGTGGCCGGCGTGCCGCCGGGCCAGGACACGAACGTGCAGCTTACGGGCAAAGGATCCATCCGAGTGGCCCTCGACGGTAGCCGATCTCACGACCCGGACGGGAGCATTGTCGCCTACCGCTGGGTCCGGACATCGAGCGAAGACCAGGACCCGGCAGACGTGGCGCAGCCCCATGTAGACCTCTCCGGGGGGAGGTACCACACCTTCCGTCTGATCGTCCAGGACAATGAAGGAGCATGGAGCCCTTACGATGAAGTGACCTTCGAGCTTGGGGGGGATTGCGGCTTTATTCATTCGACCAACCCCACCTTCATCTCCTGGTGCGACCTGTTCCAGACGCTCGGAGAGGACAAGGTCAAGGGCGCGGTGACGGATATCGAAAAGACGTCGGAAGCGGTTTACAGGTTCTTCAAACCGGCTCTCGTGGATACGGCCACGAGCAAGGCCGAAACCGCCACGAAATGGATCCAGCTTACCAAGGACCTCGGAATCCAGGGCAACTTCACGGCCAAGAAAAAGATCCGTCAGGATTTCCTGACCCAGTACCGGGAGCTGCACAAGGCCGCGGAAGACGCCGACAAGATCGTAGAATGGTCGAAAGGGATCTCTGATGTCATCAAAGATACGATGAGCGCGGTCGCCGGCAAGGTGATGGATGGGCTCGTCAAGGATTTGCTGTTCAAGAAGCTCGCCAGCGGCGCGATCGATGCGGCCAGGCCCGAACCCCCCATTATCGAGCGCGCCGAGGTGATGCACAACGAAGAAGGGTTGCCCGAAGCGGTCAGGATTGAATTCCACCCATGTATCGACCAGATCAACGCGGCGGTCTCCGGAGTCTCGGCCCGTTACTACTACCTCGTCTACCGTCAGAATCCGAAGGCGGGGGGCCTCGCGCTCCTCGCCCTTCTGCCTTCTTACAAGTACCACGAAACCCTGGCCTCGAGACCCGACGACTACGCCCGCGAGATGCTCGGCGAGTTCCTGAAGAGGGACCCCAACCTCCTTCTCACCTTCGTGGATCCAGACCCTCCCTTGGGTACGAATTCATACAAGCTCGTCACCCGCATCATTCGAGGGCCCGTTCCCCCCAAGACCTACATCGAGCCGGAGAAGAAGATGGGCCTGGAGATCCTCGTCGCCCGGGGCGGTGGTGCGGCTTCGATGTTCCTGGACATGGTATTGACTGCAAGCGATACGCTGCAGGATGTCATCGTCGGAACGAGGTACCAGATCAGCGAGTTTTCGAACCCGGAAATGGTCTACGTGGGAGCGCTCACCGAGAACCTGTACCCAAGAATCGATCTCGCGGTGGCGGACAGGACCGGTGACGTCTACATCAGCATCCCGGATACCGGCAGGATCCTTCGCTGGACGCCCGCCGGCATCGATCCCTTCACGGATTCCGGGTTCAAAACGCCCTTTCAGTCAGGCCTGGCCGTGGATCCATGGGGAAACGTGTTCACGGACAACAAGGCCTCGGACCTTCGCTTCGGGGGCAAGATCTTCCGGTTCAGTGCGGGAGAAGCGCAGCGCCAGCTCATCGGCTCGGTGAATTACTACAGTGCGCTCCTCCAGTATGCCCGAAGCGCCGACGTCAAGGCGATCACCTACGGCTTCGACCCTGTCGCCGACCGGCCGTACCTGTACATCGCCGACACGGCGGACCGCCGCATCTCCAAGCTCGACCTTCGCAACGGCGCGGTCATCCATGACTACCTGAGCGAACGCAATGTCAGCCACAACTACGCGGTGTCGAACCTGTTTCTCTTCCAGGGCAACACCCACCTGCATTACAGCTATATGTCGAACCGGATCTATGCGACCCAGGGCAACGAGCTGCTCGTGGGCTACCCCGACGGAACCGCGCAGAGCCCGTTCTACATGGTGGACAACCCCTTCGAATCCTCCTGGCTGACCGGCCTGGACGGGGACGCCAACGGGAACCTGTACGTGGCCGATATGTTTACGGGTCGCGTCGTCCAGATTCCTTACTGGTACATGGCCTTTGGGGGCTACACGAAGGATCCCGATTACCTCGATCACCACGTAGTGGTGGAGGGCCTGCAGGAACCCCTGGATCTCAAGCTGTCGGCCGACGCGAGCGAGCTGCTCGTTATCGATGGAATGGGCCTGAAACGGATCCGCCTGGGGCTCTCAGGCCGGATCTGGGACAAAGCCGGGAACCTGCCCCTGGCCGGAGCTACGATCCTGGTCAACGGCCAGGCCGTCGGGCAAACGAACGGCGAGGGCTATTTCCGGCTCGTCAACATCGATGCCACCGGCCGGGTGCGCTTTGTCGTCCAGGCCCCGGACGGCCGGGTCGAGGATCTCTCCCGCTATCCGGACCTCCGGTTCCCCTACCCCGGCGAAGGCCACATCGTCATGGAGAACGACATCGTTTTCGACGTCATCCCGGAACCGGAGCCTCTGGACATGACGCTCGAACCGGACGACGTGACGATAGAGGACGTGGAATTCCCACAGGAGGCCGAGGTCATGGTGGACTACCAGGACGTGGGCCGGACGATTGAGAGGGACTTCATCCTCCCCGGTCCGAGGATTGACGTGAGCGATCCGGTCCGTGCGGCCGTGGACCTGCCGGAGCTTCCCACACCGCCTCCTGCGGCCCGCAGATTGGACCGCCTGGAACCCGGGGATGTGCCGCGTATCCCCGGCGCCGGCACCGGTCCCGCGAGAGGCCCCCTGGGAAAGATCCACCGCATCCGGACGCGGCTCCTGAGCCCTGTGGAGGGCCTCAAGGTGCCGAGGGTGGACAGCGGACCCCCACGCACCACGATCCGCGGCGTGGTTCTTGCGCCCGAGGACCTGCCCGAGGCGGCCCCCTCCGAGGTAACCCTCGAATTCAACGGCCGGACGGAGAGGGTGGCGGTCAACCACGGCGTCTTCGAACGGGCCGGGGCGGAGTTGAGGGAGGGTCTGAACCGTCTGACCGTTCGGGCCGAACCCTCGGAGGTAATCCGGGACGACGCAGTGATCATCCCGGGAGGACGTTCCTATCGCGTCGGCGCCGGGCCGTACGGCACCACCACGACGGCGGCCCCCGAACCCCCCGCCTTGCGGGCGGACGACCATGCCCTGCGGTCCTCGGACCCGGGCGGACGGCCTGCTTCTCGGCGGAACCCCGACGAGGGCATCGGGTTTTCCGGGTTTGTACTCGCCCAGCCGAGCGGGGAAGCCAGGCCGCGACCCCTCCAGGAGGTACGCGTTTCCGTCTATGACACCGCCTCCGATCCCGCCTCGGGCGGACGCCTGGTGGGCAGGGCCCTGACCGATGATGTGGGGTTCTACCAGATGATCGTTCCCAGGGCGGCGCTGGCGGAGGACCCGGACGGACCGATGCCGGACCCGGCGGACCCGGCAAGCATGGCATCAAGGTCATTGAGGGTGGTGGTCGATCATGTTCGGAGCGAATAGGAGCGATACGATGAAGACAGCGACGTTTGCCGATCGGCTGGTCCGGGTTCTCGTTACCGTGATGGTAGCTGCCCTCCTTTTTCCCGGGGTCTCGATTGCCGACATCACGGTCACCGTGGCCGGTCCGGGGGGGCAGGCGAGTCAAGGCCTGCCGGACGAGGGCGGTACCTTCGACATGAGCCTGCCGTTGAACCGGAACGCCGTGAACCGGATCACCGTCACGGCTGCCGACGAACACGGCAACACCGCGTCTCAGGAACTCGCCGTCACCCAGGTCTCTCTGGACAAGGTCGTCGTATCCAAGGTCACCTCCGAACGCCTCTCCGTGGAAGAGGTGGAACAACTCGTCAACGACGGGGTTATCGACCTGGACGATCCGGAAAACTACAATGTCTCCACCTTTGACATCGTTCTCACCATTGCCGATGAACCCGTCCCGATCCACATACCGATCGCGATCCCCAAAGGAGAACAACCCGGGGGCTATGAAACCTACAAAAGGCCCACGGGAGACGACGGATCGAGCAACCGGCCGCCGCCGCCGCCCGTTCAGATCGTCGTGTTCGAAAAACTCGTGTCCGGCCCCGGGGAGGAATACGTATCCATACCCGGGGTGATCCTGATCGAAGGCCGGATCAAGAGCCTCAAAGAATTCTACTCGGTTCGCCTCCTCCTCATGAACACCTCCGGTATCTTCACGCTCAGCGACGTGGTTGCGAACATCGAATTTCCGGACGGCGGATTGTCCAGTACCTTGCCGGCCGACGGCGTCATCTCCTTCGGCGATATCCTGCCCGGAGACGGCGATCAGCCCGGTCAGAAGGAAAAAGAGTTCATCGTCCGCGGAGACGAGATCGGCGTCCGCGACGTGGTCGTAAACTTCGGCGGGCTGCTGACCGGGCCCGGTATCCTCGTGGACGAGCCGATCCCCTTCAACGGAAGCGCGGTCACGGACGTGGAGGTCAAGGGGCCGCCCACCTTTGAGGTTCAGGTGACCCATCCCGACTTTGTCATTGCGAATGAGCCTTACGAACTCGAGGTGAAGGTCACGAACACGGATGACATCCCTGCCATG
>WFRX01000363.1 GCA_015486285.1 bacterium | reverse complement strand
GTCTTTTCTTCCCGCACACGATCCACCGGCGCCACAAGGGTGTGTCGCGTAATCCAGTAGGTGGCGGCGATAACGGCGAAGACCGCACCCAAGCCGACGAAAAACCACCCGTATCGCCTCCGCACAGCCCCCTCCGCCACCTCGAGATCCGGGGCCATGACCGCTTCCATGGGATTCGTCCCGCGTTTCGCCTTCTCCTTATCCTGCTCAAGCCTTCGTAAGGCATCCAGAATATAGCTCATCGCTAAGAGGCCCTTTCCAGCACCGGCATCTGGACGCGCCGCAACGCTTGATAAAGCACAATCCTCGTCTGAGGCCCAAGGATGCCGTCCTCGTCGAGAAAGTGATCCCTTTGAAACGCACTCACCGCTTCCGCCGTCTTGCCGTCAAACACACCACTGGGCTTCTGCTTGTAATAGCCCAATTCCTGCAGCGAGGCCTGCAGTTCCCCTACCGCTCCCCCCTTCATGCCCTTGGCCAGATATCTCCTGCCGCCCCAGAGATCCTTCCAGAAAACGTAGGCGGTTCCGTACCACAACGACTCCACCACCCCGAGGGGCACCAGTGACGGCCCATCAGGCGGGGACGGAGCAATCCTTCCGTAGGCGCCCTCGAAGGCGAGCAAGGCCGCGTAGCGCTTCGTCAGGGTTTTTCCCAGCCTTAATTCCAGCAGCACGGGGAGGTTCAAGGCTCGGATGCGGTTGATGTTTCCCCGAAAGCGGAGGCACTGGAATCCAAAGGCCTTCGCAGCCTTGTACAAATCCGGGGCCCCACGATAGAGCCGCCTTTCCTCCTCGTCGGAAACCCCGGGCTCCCATTGGTGGACAACGGCGAAAAAGGCCTCTTCCCGGGTCTCGAGGAGGCTCTTGGCATAAAAGAAGTGCAGGAACCGTTCCTCGATCGTTCCCGGCGACATTTTCCGGGCATCGACGGGCCCGCGCATCGACGTTTTCTGGCGCGACACCGCTGCCGCCCGCCCGGGGGAGACCCCGGCTGCGGCATCTCCCGGACCTGCCGCAACGCCTGCTCCTGTTTTCGCTGGCGCCGACAACAAAGATGCTGCCGCCACTGCATTCGCGGAGGGGCGGGCGAGGGACTCCGCAACGTCCGTGCGATCCCGTTCCGAGGCCTGATCGTCCGGCAATGTCCCCGGGGGGGAAATCGTAGGGGACGATGTTGAAAGGGACTCCTCGGACAGCGGAGCGGGCGTCCCGTTCAACGTCTCGGACGACGCCTGATCCGATTTTTCCCCCTCCGCTTTTCGATTCTCACCCAGGTAATCCCGGAACCCGAGCCCGACCAGCACGAGAAAGATCACAAGGAGCGAGACCGGGGCCAGGCCGCGCCGCAGAGATCGAACGAAACGCAACGGCCCCATCGCCACCGAATGCCCCGTAACCTCCTTGCGCGCCTGGTCGACCATCGCGCCATCGATGTTCTTTTGCTTCCGGCCGTAACCGGCCAGCAACACACGGTCGCACAGGACGTTAATGAGTCGAGGCACGCCTTTCGTGGAACGCCAGATCTTCCTCAGCGCTTCAGGGGAGAAAAAGACCTTGTCCTCTCCGCCAATCACGGACAAACGGTGATGAATATATTCCGCCGTTTCCTTCTGGGAAAGGGCTTGCAAATGATAGCGTACCGTAACACGCTGATTCAGCTGCAAAAGGCGGGGCTGCTCCAGTATGTGCCGGAATTCCGGTTGGCCGATCAGGATAATCTGCAGAAGCTTCTCCGTTTCCGTTTCCAGATTGGACAGCAGCCGGATCTGTTCCAACACCTCTTCGTCCAGGTTCTGTGCTTCATCGATGATGAGAACCGTGTTCTTGCCTTCCAGCCGCTTCTCGAGGAGGAACCGATTGAGTTCGTCGATCAATTCCTTCTGGGTCGTTCCCTGGGAGGCAATACCGAAATCCTCATTGATACTCTTCAGCAACTCCAGGGCGGACAAAGTGGGATTAAAGATGAAGGCCACCAGCGTATCTTCGTCGAGATGGCTCAAGAGCGCACGACACAGCGTGGTCTTGCCGGCCCCAATCTCCCCGGTAACCACGATGAAACCTCCCCGCTCACGGATCCCGTACAGAAGGTGCGCGAAGGCCTCTTTGTGTGTCTTTCCGAGATACAGGAACTTCGGGTCCGGGGTAATCGAGAAGGGCTTTTCCGTAATCCCGTAAAATGAACAATACATAACCGGATTTCCATCCTCTTGATTCTTGTCGAGGCACTATTAGAGGATCTTAAGAAAAACGGGTCCCAATATCAAGGCTCAATCTGCAACCCAACGTTTTCCTGTCGTTATCTTTCATTGACAGAATATCCATGCCTGTGTTAGATCCCGGGTCAGGCCGTGGCTGGCCGGAAAGGGAGGCTCTGCGTGCGGGAGCGGCTTACTGCGAAAATCCGAAAGATCCTGTCACCCGAGGAGATGCTCCCCCTGGGAGGCAGGGAGGCAAAGGTGATCGCCGTCTCCAATCAGAAAGGAGGCGTAGGCAAGACAACGACCTCCGTCAACCTCGGCGCGGGCCTGTCTCTGTTCCATCACAAGAAGGTGCTGCTCGTCGACATGGATGCTCAGGGTCACATCGCTGTCAGCCTGAACCATCTCGCCGCGAACGGAAGGGGTATCGGACAGGTCCTTACATCCAACAACGGCTCCATCATGGACGTGATTGTTCCGACCGATGTAGCGCGACTGGACATGACCCCATCGGACCATTCTCTGCTGGAGGCGGAATCCGGACTTGCCGGCAAGATCGGCCGGGAGTTCATCCTTCGCAAGGCCCTTACGAGGGCCCGCACCTATTACGATTTCATCCTCATCGACTGCCCGCCCAATCTCGGCAACCTGACCGTCAATGCCTACGTTGCATCCGACTATCTCTTGATTCCATGCGATCTGTCGGCACTGGCCCTGGAGGGGCTGGAGGGAATCCTGGAGGTCGTGGACACGGTCAATTTCCGTCTCAACCATCCCCTGAAGATCCTGGGGGTCCTGGCGACTCGCGTCGACCGACGAAACATGGTCATGAACGAAACGGTGTTCGAGAAACTGAAAGAGGCCTTCAGCGACAGACTGTTTGACACGCAGATCCGGATCAACACGGATTTGAACAAGGCACAGCTCGCCGGGAAACCGATCTTCTTGTTTGCCGCGAGTTCGGCCGGAGCCAGGGACTATCGGGCCCTTTCCCAAGAGATGATCGAACGTATCGAGTCGGATACCAGCCCGGTCCGTGCCTGATCCTTCGTTTCCAACCTCTCTCCACAAACCTTTTCCCGCCCTGTTGTCTCCGACGCCTACTTCTGCTATTTTTTTTCTTTATATTCTAATGAGATGAGGTCGACATGGCAGGAAATTCCTTCGGCAAGGCCTTCCGCATCACCACCTGGGGAGAGTCCCACGGGCGGGCCATCGGTGCGGTCGTAGACGGATGTCCACCCGGACTCCCTCTCAACGAACAGATGATCCAGCAGGACCTGGACCGCAGGAGGCCGGGGCAGAGTGAGTTGACGACGGCCAGGAAGGAAAGCGACCGGGTGGAAATCCTCTCCGGGGTCTTTGAGGGCAGGACTTCGGGGACACCTGTCTGCCTCCTGATCCTGAACCAGGGGCAGCAATCACACCGGTACGACCATCTCCGGGATGTGTTTCGTCCCGGCCACGCAGAGGCCACCTACTACCAGAAGTACGGCATCTATGATCACCGGGGAGGAGGACGGGCCTCGGCGAGAGAGACCGCCGCAAGGGTTGCCGCCGGGGCCATCGCAAAGCGGATCATCGGAGAGCGGGGAATCGAGGTGATCGGGTATACCCGCAGGGTGGGCGCCATCGAGGCCGAAACATTCGATTTGCAAGCGATCGAAGGGAATGCCGTCCGGTGCCCCGACCCTTTCCGGGCGCAGGAGATGGCGGAACTCATTCAGCAGGTTCGCGATGCGGGGGACTCCATCGGAGGTCTTGTCGAGGTCATCGCTCGAGGCGTTCCCGCCGGCCTCGGAGAGCCCGTGTACGACAAGATGGACGCCGACCTGGCAAAGGCCCTGATGAGCATCAACGCGATCAAGGGCGTCGAGATCGGTACAGGCTTCGACGTCGCAGGGAAAAGGGGCTCGGAAAACAACGACCCATGGGTTTTCGAGAATGGGAGGCTTCGCACCAGGACGAATCACGCCGGCGGTATCGTAGGTGGGATCACGACCGGCGAAGAACTGGTCGTCCGCATAGCGGTCAAGCCCCCCTCGACGATCGGAATCCCGCAAAAGACCGTTGACCGCACGGGCCGGACCGTCATCGTGACCCCGGGCGATGCGGATGCAAAAAGACGGCACGATCCTTGCATTTGCCCGAGGGTGGTTCCCGTCGCAGAGGCCATGGTGGCCATCGTTCTGGCCGATCATTTTCTGCGACAACGGGGCCTGAGGGGGGATGCATTCCAGACCGAAAAGGCCTCATAGGCCCTCCCTCCCGGAAGTGGAAAGCGAAACGGGCCGCCTCCCTTTCCGACAAGACTCTTGCCTTTCCCACAACGGCGGGCGAGAATGGAATAGGGGCATTTGCCATGGCACATGGGGAAGGCTCCGGGTGGCCCCCACAACGATTCGGCAAAAAACAACGGCTCAGAAGGAACCGCACAATCAGCCATGAAAAAGCCATCCCCACTTGAAGACGTCTCAACACGAGCAAAATGGAGGCTTTCCTCTCTCGCGCACCGGGGAGTCAGGGCGGCCCTGGAGCGAACGAGCGTACAGAAGATCTATGAGACTATGGTCTGGAGCCAGATCCGCAACGGTCCCATACCGGAACACATCGGCGTAATCCTCGACGGGAACCGGCGTTGGGCGCGCAGCCGGGGGCTCGCCCCCTGGAAAGGGCATGAACAGGGAGCCCGAAAGATGGAAGACTTCCTGGACTGGTGCGGAGAAATCGACGAGATCCGTTCCATCACCCTTTACACCTTCTCCACGGAGAACTTCAAGCGATCGGAGAAGGAGGTCGAGGAGATCTTCAGGCTCTTGAAAGAGTATCTCAACAGCCTTCTCAAAGACGAGCGGGTCGTCAAGAACGAGATCCGCGTCAAGATGCTGGGCAGGATCGAGATGCTCCCGAGGGAATTCCAGGAGCTGATCCGGGAGTTGGAGGAAAAGACGGCCAACTACGAAAAGCACTACTTCAACTTTGCCATCGCATACGGAGGCAGGACGGAAATCGTCGATGCGGTTCGATCCCTGGCGGAAAACGTGAAAAACGGCAACCTCTCGCTCGGCGATATCAATGAAGAGGTCATCGAAAGCTACCTTTACACCGCCCACTTGCCCAAATGCAGTCCGGACCTGATCATCCGAACGTCCGGCGAAATAAGGCTCAGCAATTTTCTGACGTGGCAGGGCGCTTACAGCGAGCTATGTTTCGTGGATGTCTACTGGCCGGACTTCCGAAAACTCGACCTCCTGAGGGCCATCCGCATGTACCAGCGTCGCCAGCGCCGTTTCGGAGGGTGACCTCCCGGCCCCTGGAGAATGCTTTCCCCCATTCGCGGATCTCAGGCTACCCGAGGGGAAGGTACTGTTCCATCCTGGCACGTATCTCTTCGCGCGTTACCACAGCTGTTCCAAGCTTCTCGACCACGAGTCCGCCGGCCACATTGCTCAGCATCGCCGCCTGCCGGAAGGAAGCGCCCGCTACCAGGGCCGATGTGAAAACGGCAATCACCGTGTCCCCGGCCCCTGAAACATCGTACACCTCTCTGGCCCGCGCCGGAATGTTCAAAGGAGGAGAGCCCTCGCTGAACAGACACATTCCCTGCTCCCCCATGGTGATAAGAACCGCCTCGCATTCGAGCCTTTCCATCAGCCGCGCACCCGCTTCCTGGAGCCCCTGTTCGTCCGAGATAGTGATCCCGGCCGCCTCCCCGGCTTCGAGACGGTTAGGGGTAATCGCCGTGACGCCCCTGTAAAAATCGAAATGGTCCCTTTTCGGGTCCACAGTCACGATTTTTCCCAGACGTCTCGCCATGGGGACAATTTCGCCCAGAAGCCCTTCCTGGATCACGCCTTTCCCGTAGTCTTCCAGGATCAATGCATCCGCTTTCGGAATCGCCTGCCGCAGGCGTTCCTTCATTTCGATCAGAAGCTCTCCCTCGAGAAGCCGCGTATCCTCACGGTCCACCCGTACGACCTGCTGCTTGTGAGCGATGATCCGCGTTTTCAGAATCGTTGGTCTGTCCGGATCCTTGAGTACAAGCCGGACGTCGATCCCTTTCCTCTCCAGCATTTGGAGCAACATCTCTCCATGGGAATCGTCTCCTACGATTCCGCAGATCTCGACCGCTACGCCGAGGGCATTGAGGTTGCTTGCCACGTTCGCGGCGCCGCCCAGGGAAAAATTCTCGCTGACCACCTCCACCACTGGAATCGGAGCCTCGGGGGAAATACGATTCACACGCCCCCAGATGTACTGATCGATAATGAGATCCCCGAGAATAACGATCCGGATTCGATCGAACCCGTCGAGAATGCCCCCCAAGTCTTCCATCGAACCCCCTTCAGAGACGGGATTTTGACGCCGGACGCAGGTTTTGTTGACGGGAAAGTCCGGAAACAGACAGCCTCCGCCTCCTGCGAAAGGATGTAAACGGTTTCGATTATAGGGAGGGAGAACAAGTGGGTCAACGGGAGCAGCAGTAGGCAGAGAACTTTCTCCACCCCGCCGGACAGATCCACAAACCGGTTGTTTTCAAAGGCCTTGAATGACAAGGAAGCCCTCCTTCCCGTTTGTCTTTTCCCGGAGGGGTTCATATAATGCAGGCGGATCGGGTGTAGGCCCTTCTCGCGCCAGGGGATGACAGGCGGCGAACCGGGAGTCCCATGATGTTCAAGGCCAGGATACTCGTCGTCGACGACGAGGAAGATATCCTCAACATGCTGAGCGGCAGCCTGGAGGATGAAGGCTACGAGGTCCTGACGGCCCGAGACGGGGCCGAGGCGATGCAACTCGTCCGCACCAACCACCCGGAAATCATTTTTCTGGACATCTGGCTTCCCGGCATGGACGGCATTCAGACGCTGAAGGCGATCAAGGAATTTGATACCGATATCGAAGTCGTGATCATGACCGGACATGGGACCGTAAATACCGCCGTCCAGGCGATCAAACTCGGCGCGGCGGATTTTCTCGAGAAGCCCCTGTCTCTCGACGTGGTCCTGGAGACCATCCGAAAGATCCTTGAGCAGGCCCTCATCCAGAGGGAGGCAGGGCCGGAGGCAAGGTTGCGGGCCCCCCGCCGGGATGAGTTGATCGGCAACAGCACCGCCGTCCGGACACTCCGGAAAGCAATCAGCCGGCTGGGCAAAGAGGAGGGGCCGGTACTCATCGTGGGAGAACCGGGAACGGGCAAGGAACTGGTCGCACGCATCCTTCACGAAAAAAAACACGGCAAGAGAAGGCCTATGCTCAAGTTCACGAGCACCATCTGGCCTACGGAAGAGCTGGAAGAAGAGATCTTCGGATCGAGCGGAAACGGGGGGCTAAAAGGCAGGAACGCGAGGAAATCGTTGTTCGAACAGGCATCGGGAAAAATCCTTTACCTGGATGCCATCGACCAGTTGCCCCTCTCTGTCCAGACACGCCTCGCGCAGCAGCTCAAGGAACGAAGGAAGGCCCGTGCCACCCCTTCCGGCCTGCCGAAGGGACCGGTCCGCATCATCGCATCCACCACCAAAGATCCGGACAGGGCGAGGCGCGAAGGAGTCATCAGCGAGGAACTCCTTCAATGCTTTCAGGGACGCATCCTGAAAATCACGGCCCTGTCGGAAAGAAAATCCGACATTCCGGATCTGACCCGGTTCTTTCTGAAGACCCTCTGCCTGGATTACGGCCGAAAGCCGAAAGAGATCGACGACAAGGCCCTCCAGGCGCTCGTGGCCTTCGACTGGCCCGGGAATGTCAAGGAACTGAAGAATATCGTTGAACGCCTGGTCATCTCGGTACCCATCTCCAGAATCACGGAAAAGGACATTCCCCCCTCCATCCGAAACACGGCTGACACACAGACCGACGGAGCAAGAAGCCAGGCCTACGAAATGTGGGATTCCTACCAGGAAGCCTCCGATGCATGGGACAAGGACTACCTCCTTTACCACATCAAAAAGCAGGGGGGCGATCTGAAGAAGACGGCCAAGGCCCTTCGCATGGACCCGCGCAGGCTTGCACGGAAGGTGGACAAACTGGGCCTCATGCCAGAAACGGTGCCTGCCAAACCCAGCCCCCGCCAGAGGACCTTGCGACGAAGCGTCGTTCTTGCAGGCCAGGGTCTGCACTCCGGCGTAAAGACGGGCTTGATCCTTACTCCTCAGCCTCCCAACAGCGGGATCCTGTTCGGGAATATCTCGACAGGCGAGATCGTCCCGGTCCACGTGGACCACGTCCAGTCGACCGGTTACGCGACCTGCCTCCAGAAGGGTACAACCTCCGCAAAGACAACGGAGCATTTTCTTGCGGTCCTCCACAGCTACCGCATCTCCAATCTGCTGGTGAAGATCGAGGACGAACTTCCGATCATGGACGGTTCCGCCCTGGACTTCTGTGCCATTGTCGAAGATGCGGGTATCGAGGAGCAGGAGGCCGCCCTGGAAGAAATCGTCATCGACAAGAAGTACGTGATCGGCAAAGAGGGGCCCGACGAGAAGTTCCTGTGCGTGGAACCTGCCGACACCTTTGAAGTGCACTACGTTCTCGACTATCCGGAGCCCATCGGAAGGCAGGAAGCAACGTTTACCCTGAACAACGAAAAAGATTTCAAAAAGCTGATCGCACCGGCTCGAACCTTCGGTTTCGTGAAAGACATCGAAAAACTCGAAAGTATGGGGCTGGTAAGCGGGGGAAAGCTCACGAACGTCATCCTCGTAGACGAGGAAAAGGTTGTGAACACGACTTTGCGTTTCCCGGATGAATTCGCCCGGCACAAGATCCTGGACATACTTGGAGATTTCTATCTACTCGGGAGACCGGTCCGCGGCAAGGTCACGGCCCAGATGACTGGCCATTCGGAAAACGTAGCCATGATGAAGTTGATCCGGGAGCAAATGAGAATTGTCTGACGAGCATTATGCCGGGAAGCACGGGGACACCCATCCGGCAATCCGACCCTGGCCTCTTCTTGCCTCCAAGGTTCTCCACGCCTTTCCCATCTATACACTCCGCCGGGACACGCGCCGATCCCCCCGCACCGGAAAGCAACACGACTTCCTCGTCCTTGATTCGAGAGACTGGATCAACGTGGTGCCGGTAACGCCCGCGGGCAACCTGGTCCTGATCCGGCAGTTTCGACACGGCACCGCTTCCATGGTCTGGGAAATCCCCGGTGGGATGATGGACCAGGAGGACGAGGGTCCGGAACAAGCGGCTCGTCGTGAACTACTGGAAGAGACGGGTTACGAAGCGGAAAGGATGACGTTTCTTGGGGCGGTGCACCCCAACCCGGCGATTCAGAATAACCGTTGCCACACATTTCTGGCACATGATGTTCGTCCCCGACAAGCCCAAAAACTGGACGGCGCGGAAGACATCGAAGTGCGTGAAGCCTCGTGGGCCGAGGTTTCGAGAATGGTCGACGGGGGAGAGATTTCCCACTCCCTCGTCCTTACAGCCCTGTTCTGGTATGAAAGACACTTGGCAAATCTCCCCCCCCCACCGATCACCGACGCGACGATGGCCCGTAAGCAATCATCCTGAAAGGCCGGGAGGCAACAAGGTATGCGAAGAGCATGTATCCGGGGAACCGGCTTCTATGTGCCCGATCAGATCGTAACCAACGACGATCTTGCAGAACGCATGGACACGAGCGACGAATGGATCCGACAACGATCCGGGATCGAGCGGAGGCGGTACGCGCCCGACGACGTGGGGTGCGCGGAACTCGCCTACCGGGCGTCGCTTCGCACCCTGGAGGATGCGGGGCTTGAACCGAACGCCGTTGACTGTATCATCCTGGCCACGTTGAGCCCCGATTACTATTTCCCGGGAAGCGCATGTATCCTGGGCCAAAAACTCGGCCTTCCGGGGGTGCCGGCCATCGATATCCGTGCCCAGTGTTCGGGTTTCCTGTACTCGCTTTCCACGGCTGACAATTTCGTGCGGGGCGGCCAGTTCCAGTGCATCCTGGTGGTGGGGTCGGAAAAACATTCCATGGCCCTCGAATTCGCGGACCGGGGCCGGGATGTGACCGTGCTTTTCGGCGATGGAGCCGGAGCGGTGATCCTGGGGCCTACCGAGGAGAACCGCGGAGTCCTTTCCACCCATCTCCACGCAGACGGCTCCCTTGCGGACGCACTGTGGATGGAATGCCCGGGGTCGGCCCATCCCCGCTGGATTACCCGGGAGATGCTCGATGAGGGCAGAATCTACCCGAAGATGGAAGGCAGGTTGGTGTTCAAGAATGCCCTGGAAAAGCTCCCGCAGGTCATCATGGAAGCCCTCGCAGAGAATCGCATGACCCTCGACGAAATCGACCTCTTCATCTTCCATCAGGCCAATCTCCGGATCATCGAGTATGTGGCTAAGCAGATGGGCATCCCGGCCGAGAAGGTCTACAACAATATCCAGGAATACGGCAATACCACCGCGGCCTCCATCCCCATCGCCCTGCACGAGGCGATCAAGAAAGGGCTCCTCCGGGAGGGGCAGCACGTTCTGATGGCGAGCTTCGGTGCCGGATTCACCTGGGCCTCGGCAATCATCCGCTGGTAGCCCGTTTCCTCCCGGTGAAGTAATAGGGGGGAAGCTCTTTAGAGATCTTCCTCGAAGGATGGATCTCATCGACCGAAAGCCCGAAAACCCGCTCCAAAAAATTCATCAGGATTCTGAACGTGGCGCCCCAGAGGATCTCTTCCCCCGCCGGCCCATTGACGACCAGACACGGGTATTCCCAAGGATGACCCGTCTCGCCTTGCCCTGTGGGCGCACCGACGAAAAATCTGCAGATCGCGTAGTTCTCCGGATCAAAGAAGACGCGCAGGGGAACACGCAAGAGACTCTCTACTTCCCGATTCGGCCGGGCCTTCCAGCCTGACCCGACCCCCCCCACAACGGGGAAGATGACGCGGGGAAAGCTCTGCATCCACAGCGACGGCAGTGCTCCCATGTATTCGATCTTCCATGGCGGCAGACGCATCTCCTCCCAACACTCCCTCAGCACGGCAGCCAGGACAAACAGGAAGGCCTCCTTTTCACTCGGAGGGGACCGGAGTACCTTTTGAAAAGGCCCCGTGCGTTCCACGGGGAAAAGCCTCCAAGCAAGAAGGCGACGTAAGAGCCCGTCAAGCCTCCGGTCCGTTCCTCCCCCCGGAAAGCAAAGGTCGCCCGCCTGCTGAACGTAGATGGAGCGCTTGTTCAAAACAACCGCATACTCCCCGCGGACGGAATCGAATTCAAGAGGCAACAAGACGGCGGAGGCTGCGGCCTTTTCGCCCGCCTTCCTTCTTGCCTCCACGCATCGCATTTGATCCAGGAAATCAAGCCGGCCACTCTCCAGCCTCTCCACGACCCGTTCCTTGAACCTCTGCGGGCTTCCGACAAAGGTATCCAATTCCATCAACCCTTGCGTCCACAAGATACGGTCCTCACTTTGCAAGGAAAGATTGGGCCTGAGGGGTCTCTTCCTCTCTACAACCCGGGGCCGAGCATTCGCATTTCGGGAAGGCCCATCGAATGTATGGCAAGGGACAGGTTGCTGTCAATGCGGGTATGCTTGCGTTGGCGGGGAGGAGGGCCTGTCGAGGCCTTTTCGCCGAAGCAAGTTGATCGAAGGGAGGAGACCGTCCGCGCAACGTACTGCGCCCGCGGGCCTCAAGAGTGCGGAGGGGATTTCCGCGGAATCCGGCCGATCGGTTCCATATCCCATGATTCCGGAGGAGGCCGGTGTTCAATACGCTTGACGCGGGGCGGCAGCAGGCCTGATGCCTTGTCGAACGCCCACTGCAGGCCCAACTTCTCGTCGGTCCAGACGTTGTCGGCATATTTCATGCCTTTCGGCATGGCCCGCCCGTTCCCCAGCAACGCCATCAATTCCTCTCCATTCTGCACCCAAGCCGTACCGCGCAAATAGTGGTCGGCCGTATTGGCCGTAAGCACACTGTGCAGACTCCGAATAAAGCCACGGGCTTCCGCCGCTTCCGCCGCCCGTTGCCTCTCATGCTTCGTTTCGATGTATCGCGGAATCGCAACGACGGACAAGAGCCCGAGAACGATCACGATCGAAAGAATCTGTAACAAGGCGGAGCCTTCGTACTCTTCGGCAGCGTACCCTCCCATCCGTATCTTACTGCTCCCCCTCTTTACCCTGGGCCCCCGGCTGCTTCTGTAGACCGTTTCCATTTCCAGCCTCCAGTCCGGCACATGGGTTGGTCGGTCCTCCCCTCAGAAGTCCCCCCCCTCCCCCTAAAAGGGCTGCCGCTTCAAAAGAACGGCTTCGATCTTTCGGCTGTCTGCTGGAGGTACACGATGCGGGATCGGCCGAAGCGACAGTATGAATATCACAACATCGTGTTCATTCTATTTCGAGGCTTCGATGCTGTCAAGATGAAATTGAAAAAAATAGAGAGAGAACCTGGGAACCCGGGAAGCGCCAGGATTCGGGTGGAAGGTCTTCCGACAGCGGCCGGTCAGGCCTGCATGGCCTCCGCTGCAATCTCGGCTACGTCCTTGATCCCCAGCCGGTCTTCGAGGCCCTCGGCCTTGACCGCATCGGTAAGCATCTTCGCGCACTGTGGACAGGCCACGGCCACCACCTCAGCCCCCGTTTCAAAAGCCTCGCGAATACGCACTCTGGCGGGACTGTCTTCCCCCGGTCCGATCATGTCCGTAAAAAAATTGCCGCCCCCGCCCCCGCAGCAGAAGGCATCGAGCCGGTTGCGCCTCATCTCCACCAGTTCCATGCCGGAAATATTCCTGATAACATCCCTCGGCGGCTCAAAAACGTGGTGATGTCTGCCGAGATAGCAGGGATCGTGATACGTCACCTTCAAGCCCTTTGCAGAAAAGGCGCTCGCCTGTTCCCGTACAAGCCCGGCAAGGACCTCTGTATAGTGAAACGCTTCAAACCGGCCTCCCAGCCGGCCATAGTCTTTTCGGAACGCGTTCAAGGCGTGCGGATCAAGGGTAATCACCTTCCGTACGCCTTTCTTGCTGAAAGTCTCGATCGTTCTCTTCGCCAATTCATCGAAGAGCCCGACCTCGCCCAGAATTTTCACCTCGTTGCCGTCGCAGGTCTCTTCCGCGCCCAGGATACCGAAAGAAACGCCCAGCCTCGAGAGCAGGCCGGCCACGGATCGAGCCATACGGCCGCCCAACTCGTCATAAGATCCCACGCAGCCCACGTAAAACAGATACTCCTGATCGGAGAACGCCTCAACGTCGACACCCTCCACCCATTTTCCCCGATCCTCCTGCGGAAGCCGGTAGGGGTTCCCGTTGACTGAGACCGCCTTGAAATAATCCCTCACAGGCGGGGGAATCAGGCCTTCGTCAACCAACTGGGCCTTCGCCTCCTCAAAAATATCCGTGAGATAGTCCTTGAATCGGGGGTAGACACAATGCTCGGTACAATTGCCGCAGGCCAGGCAGGAATACAGGATCTCGGCAAAATGGGGGCTCGTTTCCAGCTCACGGTTCATCCATGCCCTGACGAGCCACATCCTTCCTCCCGGCGAAAATGTGTCGAAACGGGCCGCCCTGTAAGAAGGACAATTGAAATCCACATACTCGGAAGGGAATTTACAGTATCCGCAACGAAAACAACGATGGACCAGGTCTCCATGTTCCAGTTTTCGGGTCGCCTCCATCAGCCCACCTCCCAGTTTCCAGGGTTCATAATTCCGTTTGGATCCAGGTTGTCCTTCACCATCCGGAGGAGATCGAGTGTATTCGGATCCATCATCCGCATGGCGATCTGCTGTTCGGTCACGTTGGGCTTCCACGGGATACCGCCGAGTCCGAGGGCATACTCCGTGGCCTCGTCCAGGGCCTCCTTCACCCGCGCCATCATCTCCGGGTCCGCCCGATTAAAGGCAAAGGAAATGCCGTACATCATCGCATGCCCTCCGGATATGATGCGCGCCGCGCCTGCGTAAAGCAGGTCGTACTTCCCTGCCAGCTCCAGGAGCTTCTCCGTGTATTCCGGAAACTTTTCGATCGGCGCGATCGGCCCGGAATACTCAAACCCGCCCCCCTTCGGCACGTCGGCGAAGGCGGCAACGCTTCGTTGCGGCTGCTCCAGCAACATGGGCTTCATGGGCTGAACGCCCATAAACCCGCCATCCTTCGAATCGATATAGACCTGGAGGGCGTCCCAAATCATCTTACGCTTGAATTCGATCTCTTCCTCGGTATCTCCGGTAAAGTATACGTTGATATGGTAGTTGTCCTTGAACATGAGCGGCTTGGGCTGAAACCAGATGCTGATGTCTTCGGCCATCTCGGTGTGGGTAAGCCTGTAAATAATGTCCTCCACGAGTTCGATCCGGTCGGTTACGAAGATTTCCACGTCCCGGATTCGTTTGTTGGGAAAAAGCCTGAGCCCCACCTTTGTGAAGATACCCGTGCTCCCGAGCCACCCGAGAAACAGTCCGGACAGGTCCGGCAGGGCGGGTCCCTTGGAAAACCAGTAAGGCCCCATGGAACAGGACCCGATCCTGCAGATCTTTCCGTTGGCGAGTACGACTTCCAGGCCGGTGACCATATCGGAATTGAATCCATACTGCTGGGTCAGCCGGCCCTGGCCGTGGATGGCTACGTTTGCCGCCACCGTCGTCGCAGGAGGCGCGTCGGGAATGCTGTGCCGTAAATGGGGGCAGTGTTCTTCCAGATAGGCCTTGAGCTGTCCCTGAGACACGCCGCCTTCCACGACCACATACCGAGCCCTCTCGTTGAGTTCCAGGATCCGATTCATCCGCTTCATGTCCATGACGATACCGCCCTTGAGAGGTCTGACAAGGCCGGTCAAGCTCATGCCGTTTCCAGCGGGCACCACGGGGATCCGTTCCCGGTTGGCGATCTCAACGACCTTCTGCACCTCTTCCGTCGTCTTCGGCGCCACAACGTACGCAGGCGTGTGAGGCTCCAGGACCCCCGGGTCCCGTGCGTAGAACCAGAGCTCTTCCGCCCGGTTGGAAACAGCCTTCTCCCCCACAGTCTCAATCAAGGATTGCAGAATATCGGTCATCCTGTGATACCTCCTTCTACTTTTCCCCTATGGCCATCTTACACAAATCGATCAAGTGAATCGGTTTGATCCCCTGCTTGCTTACCATCTCGGAAAGCGTGGACTGACAGAAGGGACAGTTGAACACGCAGTATTCCGCCCCCGCTGCAGCCATGTCGTCGACGTTTCGCTTCTGAACGTCATTCGCCCGCTGGTATCCGGCCACGGCCCGGATGATTTCCCCGCAGCACAAGGCATTCTCGCCCTGGTATTCCCGCTCGAGCAACTGCACACCGATCCGGTCCAGTAGGGCGCGCAAAACAGGGAACTTCTCCGGTATGAGCCGGTTGGAGCAGGGGCGCTGGTAAACGACGCTCACGTTGAGCGGCCGTATCTCGTCTTTCAGCGCGTCCAGCCTGTCCACCAGGTAATCCATATAGTAGACCGGCTTGAAGGGCACGTCGATGCCGTAGGCCGGCGCAATCGAGGTAAAGGTTCCGTAACATTCGTCATGGAGGCAGATGACCTCGGACGCCCCCAGCTTGGCGAAATTTTCGAGGACAATGGGCAATCTCTCTTTGACGACCGACATCTTGGCAAAATGGGTATGGACCGCGGGACACATGAATTCCGCACCCAGGGCAAAGGCGGGGGCGATCTCTTCGAAAAGCTTCCCGCTTCCAAGAGCCCCCAAGTCGGGGATAAAACAGCAGGACATCACCTTGTCCGTGACGGCACCGGTCATGTACTTCCCCTGCATTGTCGTCATGTTGATCCACTGGTTGGTAATGGGCCTGGCAGCGGTGAGAATTCCCTTTTCTTCCCTCCGCTCGCCGATCAGGTAGAAAGGATGATTCCCCTGGCTGCAATATTCTTCACAGGCGTAACATGTGACGCATTTCTCGAGTACGGGAGAGTCCTCGCCCCTGCAAACCTTCATCATTTCTTCGTGGGCCTCTTCCGTGTCAAAAGACATGTACTGGCATTTCAGCAGGCAGTCGGGTGAAGGACATTTCGCGCAGATGTCCGGATCATGCTTGAGCTGATACATAGATTCCTCCTCGGCCGGGGCCTTCTTTCCATGGAAAGTTTTGGCCTTCAACATAACAGATCGCTGACTGAATTTCGAGGGCTCGTCTGTAATGGCGGATGAGCCGGGGAATCATGACATTTTCCCCGTACCCAATCCGGCATGCGGAAACGAAAAGCACGCGGGAACACGCTCGAAGACGCCTTCCGGGAGAACCCGTCTCATCAATTTTCACGGTCTCCCTGCCATCACGGAAAGGCCCCTCATCATTTCCTAACGAGGTTTGTCCGGAGAAGAAAGAGGCAGAGGCCACGGATCGAATCCGGACCTCTGCCCCAGGTTGGGGGGATGATATGCCTACACATCTACCGATACACACCCCTGGAAAAAGGTTACAAGGTCCCCCGGAGTTCCTCCTTCCCGGGTGAATCATGTTGCAGCGTCCAAAATAGAAAAAGGGGGCCACGCGAAATGCGTAACCCCCTGAATTTGTTGGCGGGAGCGACGGGACTTGAACCCGCGGCCTCCGGCTTGACAGGCCGGTGTGCTAACCAGCTGCACCACGCCCCCTATTCATATTGTCCTGGTAGGCGGAACAGGGCTCGAACCTGTGACCTTCGGCTTGTAAGGCCGACGCTCTCCCAACTGAGCTACCCGCCCTTGAGATAATCTACTTTACCTGGATTCCCTCCCTTTTTCCAGTCCCTCGAATGACCCGTCCATCCCGCTACCCCGAGCGACGACCGCATGGAAGCGGAAATGTCCTCTTGAGAAACGGGCTGGGGAATGATCCCGGCAATGTCTATACCAGGGAAGTACGCGTTTCTTCAACGTACTCCTCGATATCCTGCGACTCCTCCTCTTGCAGCCCCTTTTCCATGACCGTCAGAGGATCGGGAACCGCATCCGGGAGAAGGGCCCGATGCAGAACCTCATCCATGTGCTCCACCAGAACGAGCTTCACCTTCTTCTGCACCTGAGGAGGCACTTCCCGGATATCCTTTTCATTTTCCGCAGGGATCAGCACCGTCGCGATATCGGCACGGTGAGCGGCCAAGGCCTTCTCTTTGAGCCCCCCGATCGGCAGCACCCGACCGCGCAGGGTGATCTCGCCGGTCATGGCAATGTCCGACCGCGCGGGGCGCCGCGTGAGGGCCGACGCAATCGAGGTGGCCACGGTAATGCCTGCGGAAGGCCCGTCTTTGGGAATGGCACCCTCCGGAATGTGCACGTGTACGTCGACTTTATGGTAAAAGTCGCGCTCCAATTTCAACATATCCGCCCTGGAACGCACATAACTCATCGCCGCCTGCACCGACTCCTGCATCACATCGCCCAGCTTCCCTGTGATGATGAGTTTTCCCTTGCCCGGCATAACGGTAACCTCGGTGGTCAACAATTCTCCCCCCATTTCGGTCCAGGCAAGACCGTTGGTGAGGCCCACCCGATTCTCGGCTTCCTTCATGCCGAACCGATACTTGGGCACCCCGAGATATTTCTGCAGTGCGTTCGAGGTCACGCGAATCTTCGTGTCGCGCCCTTTCTTGACGATCGTCCGAGCCATCTTCCGGCACACCGAGGCAATTTCGCGCTCGAGATTTCTGACCCCCGCTTCCCGCGTATATTGCCGGATGATGGTCAAGACGGCATTGTCCGTAAAACTAACATTTTCTCCGGAAAGGCCATGGGCCTCCAGCTGCTTCGGGACGAGAAAGCCTTTGGCGATATGGAGCTTCTCCGTCTCAATGTATCCCTCGATACGGATAATCTCCATGCGGTCCTGCAGGGGCCGCGGTATGTTGAACAGTGTGTTGGCGGTCGTGATGAACATCACACGGCTCAGATCGTAATCCAGGTCCAGATAGTGATCGTTGAAGGCATGGTTCTGCTCCGGGTCCAGGACCTCAAGAAGCGCGGCCGCCGGGTCCCCCCGAAAATCGGTGCTCATCTTGTCCACTTCATCGAGCAGGAACACCGGGTTGCCGGACCCGGCCTTCTTCATGTACTGGATCACCTTGCCCGGCAGGGCGCCGATGTAAGTTCTCCGGTGGCCGCGAATCTCGGCTTCATCCCGCACACCCCCGAGAGAAGCGCGCACGAACTTCCTGCCCGTGGCGCGGGCGATGGATTTGCCCAATGAGGTCTTCCCCACACCCGGCGGGCCGACAAAACAGAGGATGGGGGCCTTCATCTTCTCCACCAGAGACCGCACCGCAAGATACTCCAGGATCCTCTCCTTGACTTTCCCCAGCCCGTAGTGGTCCTCGTTCAGGATCGTCTCTGCCTTGTCGAGATCCATTTCGTCCTGGGTATGTTCGTACCAAGGCAACGAAAGGATCCAGTCGATGTAATTCCTGACGACCGTCGCTTCGGCGGACATGGGTGACATCATCCGGAGCTTCTTGATCTCCTTCTTTACCCGCTCGTTCGCCTCTTTGGTCATCTTTTTCTTGCGCAGCCGGGCTTCGAGTTCATCGATCTCGTTCTTGAACTCATCCTTCTCCCCCAACTCCTTCTGAATGGCCCGCATCTGCTCGTTGAGGTAATACTCCTTCTGCGTCTTCTCCATTTGCTTGCGAACCCTGGAGCGTATCTTTCGTTCCACCTCCAGGATCTCGATCTCGGACTTCAACAGGGAGTAAAGCTTTTCCAGCCTCTCCTTCTTGTCGCCCGTCTCAAGGAGGTCCTGCTTGTCCGGGAGCTTCAGGTTCAAGTGGCCCACGATCGTATCGGCGAGCTTGCCCGGCTCTTCGATGGAAGAGATGGAGAGGATCATGTCCTGGGGAATCTTCCGGTTGAGCCGGGCGAAGTGCTCGAAAGCGTCCTGGATGCTCCGGATCAACGCCTCGACTTCCGTCTGCTCCCCGTCGATCTCCACCATATCCCGCACCCGAACCAGAAAGATCTCCTTCTTGGAAAGATAATCCGTCAGAATAGCCCTCTTCTGCCCTTCCACCAGCACCTTGACGGTTCCGTCGGGAAGCCGAAGCATTTGAATGACGGAACCGATCGTCCCGACCGAGTAGACATCCTTTTCATCGGGGTCCTGAATTTTGGCGTCCTTCTGGGCGGCCAGAAAGAGCAGCTTGTCTTTGTTCATCGCCTCGTCGAGGGCATTGATGGATCTCTCGCGGCCCACAAAAAGCGGGACGACCATGTGGGGGAAAATAATGATGTCCCGCAAGGGAAGCATCGGCAATATGGTCAGCTCTTCGGTCATTTTCTTCTCTTTATCGTCCCGGTTGTCACGAACGGTCATCGTCCCTCTCTATTCCCTGACCCATTCTCTGGGTCTACATATCTTATCGTCCAATACCCGTGTTCCTGTTTAGCCGGCAGGCCATTATTAAACCTTTTCCTGCCGTCCACGCGAACCTAAGCGGTCTCTTGCTGCTTCTCGAAGACAAGAATCGGCTCCGCTTTCTTCTGAATCACCTCCCGGTTTACGATGCACTCCTTTACATCCTCCAGCGTAGGAATGGTGTACATAATATCCAGCATCCGCTGTTCGAGGATCGCACGCAGCCCTCTCGCCCCGGTCCCCTTCTGGATCGCCTCCCGAGCGACCGACTGCAATGCATCGGGCGCAAAACGAAGGGCCACACCGTCCAACTCGAAGAGCCTCTGGTACTGACGGGTAATCGCGTTTCGAGGCAGGGTGAGGATCTTGATCAGGTCTTCTTCCGCAAGATCATCCAGGGTCGCGATAACCGGAAGCCGGCCGATGAATTCCGGGATCAGTCCGTACTTGAGCAGATCCTGGGGTTCCACGAGCCTCAGGATGTCCCCGATTTTCCGTTCGACCCTGGACTGGATCTCCGCACCGAAGCCCATCGTCTTGGCGCGCACACGCCGTTCGATGATGGATTCCAGCCCATGAAAGGCACCCCCGCAGAGAAACAGGATATGGGTCGTGTCGATCTGCAGGAAATCCTGTTGCGGGTGTTTCCGCCCGCCCTTGGGCGGGACGGCTGCCGTACAGCCCTCAATGATTTTCAGAAGGGCCTGTTGCACGCCTTCACCGGAAACGTCCCTGGTGATCGAAGGGCTGTCCGACTTCCGCGAGATCTTGTCGATCTCGTCGATGTAAACAATCCCCCGTTGGGTTTTCTCGATATCATAATCCGCGGCCTGGAGCAGATTGAGGATGATGTTTTCCACATCTTCGCCTACATATCCCGCCTCTGTCAGGCTCGTCGCGTCGGCGATCGTAAAGGGAACATTGAGGAAACGCGCCAGCGTCTGGGCCATCAACGTCTTCCCGGAGCCGGTAGGCCCGACCAGCAGGATGTTGCTCTTCTGGAGTTCAACGTTGTCCCCGCCCTGGGGTTGCTGGATTCTCTTGTAATGATTGTATACGGCCACGGAAAGCATCTTCTTGGCGCGTTCCTGGCCGATCACGTATTCGTCGAGGAAGGCCTTGATCTCATGGGGCTTGGGCAGCGCCCCCCCGCGTTTGCGATTATCCTCCTGCTCGCATTCTTCTGCTATGATCTCGTTACACAGCTCGATACATTCGTCGCAGATATAGACGGTAGGCCCTGCGATCAGCTTCCGGACCTCATCCTGGCTCTTTCCACAGAAGGAACACACCAATTTTCCCGTGTGGTCATAGCTGCCTTTTCTACTCACGCCGACCCTCCAATGAGAGTTTTTTCGCAAACCGTGTCTCTACTCAATCCTTCTGGTCCCCTCGACCGTCCGTAGTGTTCTTCTGCGTCACAACCTCATCGATGATTCCGTACTCCTTCGCCTGCTCTCCGGTCATGAAAAAGTCCCGCTCCGTATCCACCTGGACCCTCTCCAGAGATTGGCCGGTGTGCTTCGCCAGGATCGCATTCAGCTCTTCCCGCATCCGGAGGATCTCGCGGGCGTGAATATCGATATCGGTCGCCTGTCCCTGAAACCCGCCCATGGGCTGGTGTATCAAGATCCTGGAATGGGGCAACCCGTAACGTTTTCCCTTCTCGCCCGCAGCCAGTAGGAGGGCCCCCATGCTGGCCCCTTGCCCCATACAGATCGTCGAGATCGGCGATTTGACATACTCCATCGTGTCGTATATCGCAAGGCCCGCCGTCACGGATCCGCCTGGAGTATTCAGGTAGAGATGAATGTCTTTGTCCGGGTCCTCGCTCTCCAGAAAAAGCATCTGGGCAATCACGAGATTGGCGGTCTCGTCCGTGATGGCCGTACCGATGAAGATGATCCGGTCTTTCAGCAAACGAGAATAAATGTCGTAGGAGCGCTCGCCGCGGCTTGTATGTTCAACAACGATAGGAATAAGATTCATGAGAACGATTCACCGAATAAGTGGTTTGCCAGCCCCGCAGGGTCAGCGGGAGTCTCTTCAGCAGGGCGACTCTTCACGCTGACTGATTTTTTTCCTTCTCTTTTATTGTAGCTTTCGACAGCAGAAAATCAAGCGTCTTCCCTCTGAGCAGGTTCGCCCTGAAGTTCTCCAGACCCTCTTCCTGCTTCTGAATATCCGCCCTTACCTTCTCAACGCTCTGCTCATGCTGCTCGGCGATCTCCCGGATCTTCGCTTCCATTTCTTCGTCGGACACTTGAATGGATTCCTTCTTGGCGATTGCTTCCACAAGGAGATGCTTCTTCACGTCCTGTTCGGCGAGCGATTCCAGGTTGGCTTCCAGCTTCTGGTAGTCCTCGCTGTCCTCTTCCATCTGGAGGCCCTTGGTCAGGAAATGTATCTTAGCATCCTTCATCATCTGGCCATGCCTGGCCTCGACGAGCGACCGCGGCGCTTCGAAATCGTTCCTTCGTATAAGCTCTTCCAGCAGCCCTTCTTCCAATTCTCTTCGACTCCGGGCCTTCTTTTCCCTGCCGATCTCCTCCTTCAGTCTCTCCCGCAACGCCTCGAGGGTCTCGTACGGACCCACATCTTTGGCAAACTCATCGTCCAATTTGGGCAGTTCCTTGACGAGGATTTTCTTGACATGCAACCGGTATTCGACCTTCTTCCCCGCAATCTTCTTGTCGAGGTAGTTGGACGGGTACTCCACTTCCATTTTCCGTTCGTCCCCCACACGGGCCCCAAGCAACGCCTCTCGCACGTCTTGTTTGGTCGACCCGGCGTTGATCTCCATGTAGACGTCTTTTCTTTCCTGTTCGGGAATCGGCTCTCCGTCCAGAAACACCGCATAATCGACAAGCACCGTATCCCCCTCCACGGCGCCCCGATCCTCTTCGATCCCCTTCAAGTCGCCATGAGCCCGCTGGAGCTCCTCGAGGGATTTCTGAATTTCTTCTTCCTCCACATCGGAAGGCGGTTCCTCAAGCTCGATGCCGTCATAGTCCCCGACATCGATCTCCGGCCTCACATCCAGCTTGATGCTGAAGGAGTAATCTTTTTCCTCCTCGAGCGCCGGCGCATCAATTTCCGGTTCTCCAAGAGGCGTGAAGGAATGTTCCTTCAAGGCCTCTTCGAGAGCAGAGGAAACAATCTGGGAAACGACCTCCCTTTGAATCTGTTGGCGGAAATACCGCTTGATGATGCTCGGCGGGGCCTTGCCCTTCCGGAACCCCCGGATTTCCACTTCCTTGGCGAGCGTTCTGCAATACTTCTCCACTTCCTTCTTTACTTCCTCGGCAGGAACCACACAGCCGATTTTCCTCTGGGACCCTCCCAGATCCTCAACCTCGGTTTTCATCGTACACCTCTCCCCGCGTTTGTCTTTGACTCGCTTTATGATCCCCCTGGATGCCGGCACCCCGATCGATTTTGGAAATCCCTCACAACCGATCAACGAACTGGTGCGAGAGGGGGGATTCGAACCCCCACGGTTGCCCGCTGGATCCTAAATCCAGTGCGTCTGCCGGTTCCGCCACTCTCGCACTTTCCCCCGCCTTTCCCTGCTCGAAGACCGGAATCGACTTCATCCATTCCTGGTGCCGAACGACGCTGTTTGCAGACGAACCCGCACTCGGAGGGGCATAGGGAACATTGTAGCGCTCTCTCTCGGGAAGCGCAAAGCACGCTCCCGCCGGGGAAAGGGAAAGGGGGCGCGGAAGCCTGCCTTCCGCGCCCCCTTTCCGCGTGGTGGGCCGTCAGGGTCTCGAACCCCGAACCTACTGATTAAGAGTCAGTTGCTCTACCAATTGAGCTAACGGCCCCCGTGAGTGCCCGCCGCCTGTCTTTTCCCCGCCTTCAACAAATCCATTCCTCAATATCCCTTCCAAAATATCCCTTCCAAACCGATCATTCAAATATTGGTACGCCCGGCAGGATTCGAACCTGCGACCTGCGGATTCGAAGTCCGACGCTCTATCCAGCTGAGCTACGGGCGCACAAACCCTCTGCAGATAAATGGGGTGAGTGAAGGGACTCGAACCCTCGACCTCTAGGGCCACAACCTAGTGCTCTAACCTGCTGAGCTACACTCACCATACAGCAACCAAAGGGCCGCTCTCAGATGGATCGGAGGCCGCCGAGCCGTCTCCGCAGGCCCTCTCGAGTGGTCTCACATGCTGGTACGCCTGGCAGGATTCGAACCTGCGACCTACGGATTAGAAGTCCGTTGCTCTATCCTCTGAGCTACAGGCGCCTGACCTTCCAGGTCCACGTGGAAGGATTTCCTGTCCCCTCGCCCCGAACCCACAGAGTGCCTTCCGGGGAGGATGGTCGGGGCGAGAGGATTTGAACCTCCGACCCCCTGCTCCCAAGGCAGGTGCGCTAGCCAGGCTGCGCCACGCCCCGTTCGGTTGAATCCAGACCTGCTTCCAGTCTTCCGACCTTATCTCTGATTAGCATAAATCGAAGAAAGATTCAAACAACCGGTTGTTTCTTCTCTCTTTTCCACAACCGCATCTATTTTTTCTCTTTCTCAACAAATTCCTTCAGGACCTTGCGGAACTTCTGCATCGCATCGGCGCGGTGGCTGATCCGGTTCTTCATCTCCGGCTCCATTTCAGCCATAGTCATTTGGAAGCCGTCGGGAATGAAGACGGAATCATAACCAAACCCATGGGATCCGCGCATTTCGAAACTGATCGTCCCTGAACAATACCCTTCCGCGCTCACCGTTTTTCCCTTTGGCGTGGCCGCACAGATCACGCATACGAACCTCGCAGTCCTCTCGGCCCATGGCACACCGTCGAGCATCTTGAGGACCTTGCGCGCGTTGTCCCGGTCCGTTGCACGCTCGCCGGCAAACCGGGCGCTGCGAACCCCGGGCACTCCATTCAGGCAGGCGATTTCCAGGCCGGAATCATCCGCCACCGCAATCCGTCCCGTCGCCTTGGCAATCGCCTTGGCCTTCTTCGCCGCGTTTTCCTGAAAGGTCTTCCCGTCTTCCACCACCGGAGGAATGCCGGAAAGATCGTAGAAGGACAACAACTTTATGTACATTCCCTTGAAAAGAGAGCGAAACTCCGCAATCTTTCCATGGTTGCGTGTTGCCAGGATGATCTCCGTCTTTTCCGTCGCCATCATGCCTCCTCTTGCATCATTCCATCTCCAACCCTTGCAGGGCGATCTTCTGGACCTCCATCAGCCGTTCAATACCTTCTGATCCCAGACTCATCATTTCGTTCATCTGGCCCGTGGAAAACGGGGTCTTCTCCGCCGCCCCCTGAACCTCCACCCACAACCCTTTTCCAGTCATGGCAAGGTTCAAATCCACCTCGGCCCGGGCATCTTCCTCATAGCAGAGATCAAGGTAGAGTTCGTCGCCCACAAGACCGACACTGACCGCTGCAATGGTATCGAGCAAGGGAACCCTCGGCAAGCGGCCCGAACTCTTCAGGCGCGCCAGGGCCTCGGCCAATGCCACGAAGGCGGCCGTCACAGAGGCGGTTCGGGTGCCTCCGTCCGCCTGAAGAATATCGCAATCGATCCGCACCGTAATGCCTTCCAGCCCCTTCAGATCGGTCACGGCCCGCAGACATCTCCCGATCAATCGCTGGATCTCGGCCGTACGACCTCGAACAGGGGCGGGCATTCTCTCACGGCCCGATCGCCTCTGTGTTGCCCGCGGGAGCATGCTGTACTCGGCGGTCACCCACCCGGATCCGCGGCCCGCGAGGAAGTCAGGCACGCTTTCTTCAACGCTCGCCGTGCAAATCGCCCACGTTCGACCCAACCGGATGGAACAAGAACCCTCCGGATGAATGAGGACACTCCGCTCCAAGGTCACCGGTCTCAATTCTTTCCAATTTCGACCGTCTTTTCTCATGGCCAAGATCGATGTTATATGTTTTATGCAGGCCGTGATTTGTCTATAACAATGCGTAGGATTTGTCAATGCCTTCTATAGACGGAAATTCAAAGAAATCCCGAACGTCTCCGGCGCCCCGGAAACAAGGGGACGACCCTGTGGTCGAGAACCGCAACGTGGTGAGGAACCTAGTAGAAACTTCTTCGTCTTGTCAAGGAGAGGAGGGGTTCAGACGGAAAGATTTTTCGAGGGACTTACCGAGGCTCTTCCGGATCGCTTCCCGGATGGATTCCGCCATCTCGCTCAGCCGCTCCTGGCTCAAATCGCCGACAAGGACGGTCCGCCTGTCCGGGCCGGGCAGGGTCGCAACGTTCATCAATCCATGACGCCGGGTCATCGCAACCGAAGGGGCCCCCTCGACAGGGGCCCTCGTCCCTGCCAGGGATGCCGCCATGCCCGGCCTGGCCCACTCCTGAAAGAAGGAGAAGCTGCTGAGTCCGTCGGTGTAGACCATCTGCAGGCATTGCCGGGGGCCTTCCGCCCGCAGCACGACATCGCGAAGCCTGTAACCTGCCGGAATCATCCCGGGCAGCACCACGGGACGCTTGAGCAATCGCCGCGCCTCATCGATCGAGAGGTGCTCCTGCTCCCGGACCTCGCAGAGCCTCGTGTCCCTGGGCACCTTCAATGCGAAGGCCTCAGGCTTGAACTTCACATTCCAGCGGATCTTCTGCAACTCCGTCCTGTAAGCGGGCCGCCCGTCACTCGTGGAAACACTGACCCGGATGGGCACATTCCATTTATCCTCCAGCCACCATTCCCTGCGGGGCCGGTCCCGTAATCTCGGGACAAATGACACGACCCGGCACTGCATCCCATCAACGGGAACCGGGCCAAGGATCTGAACGCGGTAATTCTGCAACAGGAATTTTACGTCCAGGGTCGGACACAGCGGAAACGGACTGTCCCCTTCCCGAAGCGGTTCTTTCACAACGACCTTTCGTGCCGGGAAATAGCTCCAATGGAATTTCCCGTCTTCCAGGATTACAACCCGGTTTTTCTCGGGCCCTTCGATGCATTCCCGCTTTCGGTATGGGTACGCGTACTTCACCCGAAACCGCGTGGCCACCGTCTTGTCCCCGGTAAAGGAATAAACGACCTGCTCGGCCTCGTACCGGGCTTCGGGCATCGCCTTGCGGATCGCCTCGGACAGGCGAAGCAGCTGCGAAGCGGGGTCCGTCTCCCCGCTAGCGCCCATCGTCGGACCCGAGTCGAATACAAGCACAAGGAGCAGAATCAGAGATGCGTTCCATCTTCTCATATGCTTGCCCTCTTACCGGGAATGCACGGACGCCAGCTGGAGCGTGGAAACTTCATCCCCATAGCGCTCCCAGGGTTGGTGGCTGGCATGCTGGACTACGAAATATCCGATCTCATCTCCTTCCTCTTGAGGGAACGAGACGGTGCTTGTCGGCGGCGGGGCGCTGAGGTCGTGGACATCGACCCACTCGCTGGTCTGTCGTGTGTAAAACCAGGCAGCCGCAACGGCGATCATGAAAAGCGCAAGGGCAAAGCGTACCACCGGGCGGGGGGCAATGGGGAAGGGGAACAGATACCGCCTGATCCATGGCGTGCGTCGCGACACAGCCTCCCGCTGTCCGGAAGCGATCTCGCCCGCCTCGGAAGAATGGGGCTCCAAGGCGTCGACCGCTTCCGGAGACCCCTTCCGACGAAGCAGATCCTCGAGTCCCCAATCCCCTTGTATCTCGGGGATTCCCTGGAGGGCATCCGCGGCCCGCAACCATCCTCGCAGCCGCTCGACCTCCGCCATCTCTTTCCGGCACGCCGCACAGCCCGAAAGGTGGTCGAAAAAGACCTCTAGGTCCTTTCCGTCCAGATCCTCATCCAGATAGCGGGAAACCCAGGGTGCGTATTCAGGGCATTTCATCGCCTGTTCCTCCCCTTCGGAAGTAGCAAACCAACACCGGCGAACCAGACCGTCGTATGTCTACCTTTCATAAACATACGGCTCCAGCATCTCTCTCAGACGGGCCCGGGCCCGAAAAATTCTGGACCGGACCGTTCCCAGGGGAATCCCCATGATTTCCGATATCTCCTCGTAGTTCATACCCGAGAATTCGCGCAGAACAACCGCCGTCCGCAACTCTTCCGGCAGAGAACGCAATGAATCGAAAAGATGCTTGAAGAACTCCTTGCGCATAAAGAGTTCTTCGGGATCTTCGGTCTTCATCGAGTCGGATTGGAGTGTGGAGGCGTGCAGATCGTATTCGATGAACTTCTCGCGGTTCTCGCTGGCGGATTCCTTCTTGATCTCACTGAGGGAGGTATTCACCGCGATCCGGTACAGCCATGTATAGAACTTTGCATGTCCTCGAAAGGAAGATATGGAACGGTAGGCCTTGAAGAAGACCTCCTGCGCGATGGGCTCCACCACGGTCGGATCCTGCGTTATTCGGTAGATCAAGTGAAAGATTCGACGTTGGTATTTCTTGATAAGGAGTTCAAAGGCTTGCTTGTCCCCCTTCTGGCATCTGGCAACGAGTATCTCATCCGATCCCGACAAGCCCGACCCTTCTTCAACTCCCCGACCCATCCGTATCTCTATGCCTCATCCCGAAAGGTCGGGTGTCACTAGGAATAGACTTGGGAAGACACCGAAAGTTCCTCCCATACCTGGAATAAATCCCCACCCCTCTACCGAGGTTCCCATTAAACCGAATCGCCCCGGAGAAGTCCAGTCTATACCTTTTTCACATATTGTCCGATTTGGTCTATTGTGGGAGGGTCACACGGCTTCTCTTGTGCCGCTGTGCCGCATTGAACAACCGAAGCCGGATTGGGGCGATTCGAAGGCGGGGATCCATGACCAACCGGAAAGCCCGTTTCAATTATGTAATCCTCAGCGATCTTCATCTGTCGGAAGGCAAGAAGAGGGCAACGGGGCGGATTTCCCGGTTCGAGGGATTCCTGTTTGACCGTCCCTTTGAACGACTCCTCCTGCACCTTCAGCAAAGGGCGGAGCAACGGGGCCATCTCTGGACCCTCGTTTTCAATGGCGACCTGATCGACTTCCTGCGGGTCACCTCGATCCCGGATCCGAACCATCCGCCCAAGGGCCTGCCCCACATCACACCGACGAAACAGAAATACGGCCTCGGCTCCTCCGCGGCCGAGTCCAAATGGCAACTGGAACGCGTGGTCGAGGGCCATCCCGTCTTCTTCCGGGCCCTGGCGAGGTTCCTTCTCGGCGGCCACCGGGTCGTCATTCTCAAAGGGAACCACGATGTCAACTGGTTCTGGCCGGAGGTCCGCTACCGCTTCATGGAGATGATGGAGACCTTTCTCCGGGAAATCGACCCCCCCGACCGGAAAACCGAACAAAGGATTGCCCGCGCCCTGGATCGCCTTCTCTTCCGGTCCTGGTCCATTTATGTCAAGAAGCTCCTGTATATCGAGCACGGCAACCAGTACGATCCCACGAACGCGTTTCTGAACTTCATGTACCCCGTCCTGATTGATCCGGAAAGCCCGGTAGGACGTTTCGAGCTCGACCTCCCGTTCGGTTCCTTCTTCATCCGCTATTTCTTCAACATGATCCAGCTTCGGTTCCCTACAGCACCTCATTACCGGAACGTATCCTCTTTCTTTTACACGATCCGGACGAAACACCTCTACGCCTTCTGGCACGTGGTGAGACATTACTTCCCGTATTTCTTCCGAACCCTCAAGAAGGTGCAAGCCCGGCGAGGACCCAGGCATCGCGAAATCCGCGAGAAAAATCTTCAGCTCATCCGGAAGATCGGAGAGGAATACGGGGAGAAGAGGACCATCGAGGCGGTTGCCAGGTTGCAGGAGGCCCCGGCTTACGAGAACAAGGTGGCTTTTCTGATGACCATCCTGAAGAAACCGGCGAGAAAATTCATTGCCGCCGTGGGAGGTTTGGTTCTCTTGAGCCTGTTTTGGAACATCCTCACGGAATGGATCCTCGGGGCCGGCCGGAACCTGGTGCTGAAGACGACCCTCTCCGTCATCTTCGATTACGGGTTCATCGTAATCGGCCTCGCGTGGCTCTTTCTGGTCCTCAGGCCGGCGGAAAAGGGAGGAGCCTACAAAGATGTCGAACCCAGGGAACTGCGCAAAAAGGCCGCCCAGATCGCCGAGATGCTGGACGTCAGGTACGTCGCCTTCGGCCATTCCCATGTGGAGGACACATGGAAGATTCCAGGCAGGGATTCCTGGTATTTCAACACGGGCACATGGACCCCCTTCATCGATGAGGACAGGCGTTTGGTTCGGCCGGAGATTCACTTCCCGGCGCTCCTGATCGAGGACGGCCTGGCAAGGATGGCCCGCTGGAACAACGAGGTCGGTGAGCTCGAAGAGCTTCCGATCCTCGAGGATGAACCCACCGACTGAGCCCGCCGGACCCCTCCCGTCCCGTAACGCACCTCTTCGGCTGTTTGCTCCCTCTCTTGACACAAAATGTTCCATGCTTACCTTATCCGTGTTCGAAAAAATACATTCTTCCCTGCCTTGCGCCGGCCTTTCCTTCGGCACAGGGCAGGCGGAATGAGAAGAAAGGAGAAACGGAATACATGGATCTCAACCGATTCACGCAAAAGGTTCAGGAGGCCCTGTCAGAGGCGCAGAATGTCGCGGTCCAGCACAGGCATCAGCAGGTTGATGCGGAGCACCTGCTCATGGCGATGCTCACTCTTCCCGAGGGGCTCCTTCCTCGATTCTTCCAGAAGATGGAAATCCCTGTCGACAGCTTTGTAAAGGGGCTGGAGGAGAGTCTTCAGAAGCTGCCCCAGGTCAGCGGCCCCGGAGCCCAGCCGGGCAGCATATACGTCACGCCCCGCTTGAACCAGGTCCTCGTCAAGGCCCAGGAAGAGGCAAAAAGGCTCAAAGACGAATACGTCAGCGCGGAACATATCCTACTCGCTCTGCTCGATGAGGGGCCCAGGACACCCGTCGGCGACCTGTTCCAGAAATTCGGCGTCACCAAAGACCGATTTCTCAAGGCCCTGACCGAAATCAGGGGGAAACAGCGGATTACAAGCGCAACCCCTGAGGGCACCTACGAACCCCTGCAACTTTACGGGAGAGACCTCGTCGAGCTGGCCCAGAAGGGAAAACTCGACCCGGTCATAGGCCGGGACACGGAAATCCGGCGGGTCATCCGAATCCTTACCCGGCGCACGAAGAATAACCCGGTCCTGATCGGCGAAGCGGGCGTAGGGAAAACGGCCATCGCGGAAGGGCTCGCACAGCGCATCGTTCGCGGGGACGTACCGGAAGGGCTGAAGGACAAAACGATCTACCAGCTCGATCTCGGCTCCCTGGTCGCCGGCGCGAAGTACCGGGGCGAGTTCGAAGAGCGCCTGAAGGCGGTCCTGAAGGAGATCGAAGCCAGCGAAGGCCGGATCCTACTCTTCATCGATGAAATCCACGCCATTGTGGGAGCCGGCAAGGCGGAAGGGGCCATGGACGCCGGCAACCTGCTTAAGCCCATGCTTGCCCGTGGTGAATTGCACTGTATCGGAGCAACGACCCTCGACGAGTATCGGAAATACATCGAGAAGGATCCGGCCCTGGAACGGCGCTTCCAGCCCGTCCTGATCACGGAGCCCTCGCAGGAGGACACGGTTTCGATCCTGAGAGGGCTTAAAGAGCGCTTCGAGGTCCACCACGGAGTCAGCATCCGGGACAGCGCGCTGGTGGCGGCCGCCGTTCTCAGCCACCGGTACATTACAGACAGGTTCCTGCCGGACAAGGCGATCGACCTGATCGACGAGGCCGCCGCCATGGTACGGACCGAGATCGACTCCCTGCCCAGCGAACTGGACGAGATCACCCGCAGGATCATGCAGCTGGAGATCGAACGGGAGGCCCTCAAGAAGGAGAAGGACAAGGCATCCCGGGAAAGAAAAGCGGTCCTGGAGAAAGAACTCGCAGACCTGAAAGAGCGGGCCGACTCCATGCGGGCGCAGTGGGAGGCGGAAAAGGCCGAAATCGAGCGCCTGAACCAGATCCGGACGGAAATCGAAGCCACCAAAGTGGCTATCGAGAAGGCGGAGCGCGAGTACGATCTGAACAAAGCGGCCGAGCTTCGTTACGGCAAGCTCCAGGAGCTCGAAAAGCAGGTGCGGGAGGCGGAGGAGAGGAAGGGCGAACAGGGACAGGAAAGACACCTGCTCAAGGAGGAGGTCACGGAAGACGAAATCGCGGAAATTGTAGCCAAATGGACCGGCATACCCGTGACGCGGATTGTGGAAAGCGAGCGGGAAAAGCTCCTCAAGCTGGACGAGGTTCTGCATCGGCGGGTCGTGGGACAGGATGAGGCGGTGCAGGCCGTCGCGGACGCGGTCATCCGGGCGCGTTCCGGCCTGAAGGATCCAAGGCGGCCCATTGGGTCGTTCCTTTTCCTCGGCCCAACGGGGGTGGGCAAGACCGAACTGGCCCGCACTCTGGCGGAAGCGCTCTTCGACACGGAAGAGAACATGATCCGGCTGGACATGTCGGAGTACATGGAAAAACACACGGTATCCCGGCTCCTGGGCGCCCCTCCGGGCTACGTCGGGTACGAGGAAGGGGGTCAGCTCACTGAAGCGGTGCGAAGAAAGCCTTACTGCGTCATCCTCTTCGACGAAATCGAAAAGGCCCATGCGGACGTGTTCAACGTCCTGCTGCAGGTCATGGACGACGGACGCCTCACCGACGGCCAGGGACACACCGTGGACTTCAAGAATGCAGTGATCATCATGACCTCGAACGTGGGAAGTCCTTACCTGCTCGAAGGTGTTGACGAGCGCGGTGTCATCCGTGAGGAGACCAAGGAGCAGGTGATGCAGGCTCTCCGGAGCAGCTTCCGCCCCGAGTTTCTCAACCGCGTAGATGACACGGTCCTGTTCAAGCCCTTGACCGTGGACGAGATCAAACAAATCATTGAGCTCCTCCTCGACGAAATCCGCTCACGGTTGGACGACCGGGCGATCGGTCTGGTGCTCACCGAGGCCGCCAAGGCGATGATCGCCAGGGAGGCGTACGATCCGGTTTACGGAGCGCGTCCCCTGAAGCGTTATCTGCAGCGTGAGATCGAGACCACGCTGGGCAGGAAAATCCTCGCTGGAGAAGTGCCGGACCATTCCACTGTCAACATCGACGTCGAGGGGGAAGAGCTGGCCTTCCGAGTAGTGGCCTCGCACGACCAGGGCGAAGAAGCAGCCCAGGAGGTGGCGTAAGGGTCCGCCAGACGGCCCTTACGCCGGCTGCCCGGCGCTTGACAGTAGCCGTCCCCTCCTTCAGACTGCCGCCGGAACGGCTTCCGTATAAACAGATGCATGGGACGGCAATGAAATGGCCTTTAATTTTCGCGGATTTTTCCGGTTCACGGCACTTTGGCTCACCAACGGCAGATGGACTCCCCGGCGCATCGCCACGCTTGTCGCCTTCTTCCTCGCTTTTCCACTCCTCGAGATCACGGTCTGGTGCGGCCTGCTCCTGGACAACCTGCTCTTTCGCGCTCACCGACGGCAACCGGTCCGGTCTCCCGTCTTCATCGTCGGCAACCCGCGAAGCGGCACCACCTTCCTTCACCGCCTGATCGCGAAGGATACAGACCGTTTTTCCACGATGAAGATGTGGGAAATCCTGTTCGCCCCGTCCATCACACAACGCAAGATCGTCGCCGGCCTGAAGACACTGGACCGCTGGGCGGGCGGACCGGTCCGGAGGCGCCTGGACAGGACCGAGCAGGGCTGGCAGGAACAGAACGTAATGCACGAGGTCTCCCTCAGGGAGCCCGAGGAAGACGACTACCTGCTGCTGCACATCTGGTCTGCCCTGACAACCGGCCTGTCCGCAGGCCTCCTCCAGGAGGCCATTCCTTACACCTATTTCGACACAGCCCTGCCCAGACAGGACAGAGACCGCATCATGGGCTTTTACAAGGGCTGCCTTCGCCGCCATTTGTATGCAGACCGCTCCGGAAGCGCCGCCGAAGAACGCTGCTACCTGGCCAAGAATCCCGCCCTCTGCCCGAAACTGGGCACCCTTTTCGAGCACTTCCCCGATGCAAAGGTCATTTATCTGGTTCGCAGTCCCATGGAGATGCTTCCCTCTTATGTAGACATGATGATGTTTTCGTGGCGTGTCCTGGGCATCCCCGTGGAAAATCACGCTCTTCGAGACTACCTCATCGAAATGGCACGGCATTGGTACACCTATCCCCTCGAAAGGCTCGAAAGGGTGCCCCGGGACCGCCACGCAATCGTCCGGTACGACGACCTGGTGAACGATCCCGAAGGAACCGTCAGGGAGATCTACCATCGGTTCGGGTTCCGCATCGGGCCGGCCTTCGAGCGCATCCTGCGGGAAGAGGCGGCCAGGGCGAGACGCTACAGCAGTCGACACGATTATTGTTCCGAGGAAAACGGGCTCAGTCGTCGTCAAATTCTCGAAACGTATCGGGACATCTTTGAGCGCTTCGGCTTTGAAACAGAGGCAGCGGAGGTTGTCTCCGCAAACCGTTCTTGATCCTTTGCTTGAAAGAAGAGCCATTTTCCCTATGAAAACGGTTAGGTTGATCCCCGGTTTCCTTGACACCACAGGGCCCTTCCCGTATGCTCCATTGGATTGCAAAATGAACATTCTCCGGGGCAGAGCGGACCGTCAACAGCGTGTTCAGCAACGCTCGAAGGGGCCTATTCATAGGGGCAGGGAAGCATGAATTGGGAGTGGCTCCTCTGGAGCTGGACGTGTATAGGCATTGCCTGGTGGATGGTTGCCTTCCTTCTCGTCATCAGCGCCAGGAACCGGAAACACGAGACGGAGGAGCCGGATATGAGGCGGCTCACCGTCTTCAAGCCGTTGCCCGGCCCCTTGAGCGATCACGAATTCGCACGGTTCGACGGCCCCGTCGAATCCTTCATCGCGGACATGGACAACAACAGTGAGATGCTGATCGGGTGCCATCGACCCGATCAGGCACGCCTTGAACGATATGTCGAGAGGATGCGCAGCCGATACCCCGGGGCGGATATCAGGCTGGTGGCTCACGAAGGCCCGAACCGCTATCCCCATGCAAAGGTTTCGTGGATGTACGTTCTGGCGCCTTACGCGACAGGAGAACTCTGGCTGTGGAGCGATGCGGACATGCATGCGCCTCCGGGAACGATCCGATCATTGAGGGCCGATTTCGAAAGGACGAAAGCGCGGTGTCTGACCTCCCCGTATGTAATTCGATCCACAGGGACCGCACCGGAGATGCTCGATACCCTTTACGTGAACCTGGAGTTCTACCCGGGGGTCATCCTGTTGAGCGGCCAGAACATGATGCAGTTCGGCCTCGGATCCGGCATGCTCTTCGAGGCGGAGGATTTCAGGCGGCGGGTCGACTGGGAGTTTCTGGGCGGATGCCTGGCTGAAGATTTCCATCTGGGCGGGCTGCTCAAGCCCACGCAACTGGGGTCCATGTGCCTGACCACCCTACCGGCCGCGACCAGCTGGCTGGAGTCCCTGCTGCACTATCTTCGCTGGCAGAAAAATGTGCGCTGGTGCCGTCCCGTGCCGTACGCGGCCCAGTTGGTTATTATTCCCCTTCTCGGCTGGATGGCCTGGCTGCTCGCTCACCC
>WFRX01000362.1 GCA_015486285.1 bacterium | reverse complement strand
GCACGAGGCGTACTTACCAGTACGTCGCAGTGCCGCAGGATGAGCGTAACGCAGCAGATGGGTGTTTTTCAGCGGCCTGCTAAGGCTTAGTCGCCAGCAGGTAATCCACCACGCCCGGGTCCGCCAGGGTCGTCGTATCGCCCAGCCGCTCCTTGTCCTCCTCGCCCTCCGCGATCTTACGCAGGATCCGGCGCATGATCTTGCCGGAGCGCGTTTTCGGCAGGGCATCCGCGAAATGGATCTTGTCCGGCGTGGCAATCGGGCCGATCTCGCTTCGAACATGCCGGAGGAGTTCCTCGCGCAGCTCCTCCCCCGTCTCAACCCCGGCCTTGACGGTCACATAGGCATAGATCCCCTGTCCCTTGATGTCGTGGGGAAAGCCCACAACCGCACTCTCCGCGACCAGCGGGTGGGCAACGAGCGCGCTTTCGATCTCGGCCGTGCCCATTCGATGGCCGCTGACGTTGAGCACATCGTCGACCCGGCCCATCAGCCAGAAATAGCCGTCCTCGTCCTTCTTGGCGCCGTCGCCGGTGAAGTACTTGCCCGGAAACATCTGGAAGTAGGTCGTCCCGAAACGCTTCGGATCACCATACACCTCGCGCATCATGGCGGGCCACGGCTCTTCGATGACCAGCAGGCCTCCCTCGTTTACGCCCGCCTCGCTTCCGTCGTCGCGCAGGATCCGGGGCCGCACGCCGAAATAGGGGACCGTGGCGCTGCCCGGCTTCAGGGGGACGGCCGCCGGCAAGGGCGAAATCAGGATGCCGCCCGTTTCGGTCTGCCACCATGTATCCACGATCGGGCAACGGCCGTCTCCCACAACCGAATGGTACCATATCCAGGCCTCCGGGTTGATCGGCTCGCCCACCGTACCGAGCAGCCGGATGCTCGATCGGTCGTGCTTCTTCACCCAGGATTCCCCCTCACGGGCCAGGGCCCGAATGGCCGTGGGGGCCGTGTAGAAGATCGTCACCTTGTACTTGTCCACCACCTCCCACCAGCGGCCCGGGTCCGGGTAGGTGGGAACCCCCTCGAACATGATCGTCGTCGCCCCGTTGGCCAGCGGCCCGTATACGATGTAGGAATGACCCGTGACCCATCCGATGTCCGCGCTGCACCAGAAGATATCCTCATCGTGATAGTCGAAGATGTGCTTGAAGGTGTGCGCCGTATAGACCATGTACCCCCCCGTAGTGTGGAGCACCCCCTTGGGCTTGCCGGTGGACCCGGAGGTGTACAGGATAAACAGGGGATCTTCCGCGTCCATCTTCTCGGGCTCGCACTCTCCCGGGGCCCCCGCCATCAGATCGTGCCACCAGAAGTCTCGTCCCGCCTCCTCGGCCACCTCCATGCCGGTCCTGCGGACCACGATGCACGTGTCCACCGCCATTCCGCGCTCACCGGCGAGGCGCATGGCGAGATCGGCGTTTCTCTTCTGCGCGACCGCCTTCGCGCCCCGGTAGACGCCATCGCATGTGATGAGCAGGTGAGACCCCGCATCCACGATCCTCTCGGCCAGGGACTCTGCGCTGAACCCGCCGAAGACGATACTGTGAATCACGCCGATGCGGGCGCAGGCAAGCATCGCGATGGCCAGCTCCGGAATCATGGGCAGGTAGAGGGTGACCCGATCCCCCTTCCTCGCCCCCTGACCCTTCAGGACATTTGCAAACTTGCACACCTGCTCCTGGAGTTCCCGGTAGGTAAACCGCCTTTCCGGCTCCTTGGCCTCTCCCGGTTCCCAGATAATGGCCGTCTTGTCGCCCCGTCCCTGCTCGACGTGCCGGTCCAGGCAGTTCACGCACAGATTGGTCCTGCCTCCTTCGAAGAAGCGAACCAGGATCGGGTCCGCCGTGAAATCATACGTGCGCACCTTGTCCCATTTCTTGTACCAGACGAACCCCTCCGCAACCTCGCCCCAGAAGCCCTCCGGGTCCTCGATCGAGCGCCTGTACATGGCCCTGTATTGATCCATGTCTTTCACCCAGGCATTTTCGAAGCCTTTCTTGGGAGGCCCGAAGACCCGCTCTTCCAACGATACGGACTCAATCCCTTTTTGCTCGTCCCTCATCTGCTTGTCCTCCTCCGGATCAGCGGAAACCTATAGACCCCGCAAAGGATAGCAAAGCTGCGGAAAGAAACCAAAGGCCCCGTTTTGTGAAACCCCGGCAGGGCGAACCTTGACTTTTGCCTCGTGAAGTCATCATATAGAGTGTTGACCTCACTACTCGTCTACGCCACATGTGTGTTCGCCCTTGGACAACTCTACGCATGCGACTCGTACCAGCTTGGTTTCTCCTTGCACGATTACGGATCATCTTGCCGGTCAATTCTGAACAAGAGGAGGCAGTTCGATGAAGGACGTCGTGATCGCCGGCTATCTGCGAACGGCTCAATCCCGATCCAGGCCCCGGGATCCGGAAAAAGATTGGTTTCACAAGGTGCGGGGCGACGAGCTGCTCGCGCCTCTCATGCCCGCCCTGATGCACAGGCTGAAGCTGAAGCCCAGGGAGCTGGACGACTTTCTCACCGGCTCCGCCATGGGCGTCTCCGAGAACTGGACGTACGGAGGACGGATGCCTATCTTCCTCGCCAACTTTCCGGAAACGGTGCCGGCCAAGTTCGTGGATCAACAGTGCGGCTCCTCCATGGCCGCCATCCACATCGGCTACATGGAGATCGCCACGGGCAATGCCGACATCGTGATGGCGAGCGGATTCGAACACATGACCCGGGTGCCCATGGGGGCAACGCCGGAGGCCATCACCCTCAACATGTCATTGATGAGCGAGGAGAAATACAGGCACTGGGATTTCGCGACCACCATGAGCATGGGCCTGACGGCCGAAAAGCTTTTCGCTGAGACCGACTGCACCAAGGAAGAGATGGATGCCTGGGGCGCCCGGTCGCATCAGCTCACCACCAAGGCCCAGGACGAGGGATTCTTCGACGACGAAATCCTTCCCGTGGAGGCGGAACAGGCCGATGGAAGCATCGTGCAGGTGGATACCGATCAGGCCGTGCGCCCGGACGTAACCGTGGAAGACCTGGCCGATCTCAAACCCGCCTTCAAGCCGGAGGGCGGTGTCATCACGGCCGGCAATTCCTCGCCGCTCAATGCCGGCGCGAGCTGTATGGTTCTCATGTCCAAGGAGACGGCGAGGAAGAAACGCATCCAGCCGCTTGCCACGATCCGATCCATCGGCTTCGCGGGCGTGGACCCGACGGTCATGGGCGAGGGGCCGGTCCCTGCAACCAAGAAGGCCTTGAGGATGGCCGGGCTTTCGGTGGCCGAGATCGACTACTGGGAGATCAACGAGGCCTTCTGCATCGTGGCCCTGCACTGCATCCGGGAATTGGGCATCGATCCCGACAGGGTGAACGTCATGGGCGGAGGCACGGCGATCGGACATCCCCTCGGTGCGAGCGGGTGTCGGCTCGTGGGTACCCTTGCCCGCATCCTGAACGTGCGCGACGCCCGGTACGGGTGCGCCAACGCCTGTTGCGGAGGCGGCCAAGGCGTCGCCACGGTCATCGAACGGGAAGCGTATGATTGGTAAGCAAAGGCGCGGATGATGAGTTGGGCATTGCCCGAAGCGATCCTCTTCCTTCTGGGGCTCCTGCTCCTGTTCGGGTACTTCCTTTCCAGGAAGGTCTTCCCGAACACGGGAACGGACGCGGAGGACAACGATCCTTCCGGACACTCGCCTTGCGACAAATGCGGCGAACCGGGATGCGGCGGGTTCGCCAAGGAATTGTTGCGGGGGGGCTCGGACGACATCCCCGGCGGCGATGGGACGGACGGACGGGCATGTCCCCGCGAATGCGGATCGGGGGATTCTTCAGCCGGGCCTCGGGCCACGAAGGCCGTCATTCGATGCCGCGGCACCCGCGTCTCGCTCCGCTACCATTATTCCGGCGCTCCCGCCTGCCGGGCGGCCGCCCGGATGGCCGTCCGGCCCAAGGAATGCGTAAACGCCTGCCTGGGATTCGGGGATTGCGTCCGCCTATGCCCCCGCCGCGCCATTCACATGGTACAGGGCATTGCCCGGGTCGATCCCTCCCTTTGCGACGGATGCGGGCACTGCCTGGGAGCCTGTCCTCTCGATCTGATCGTCTTGATCCCCGCGGAAAGAGGCCTCGCGATTCTGTGCAAGGGGCCCGAGGGGGGGCCCTCAAGTGACGGGGCCTGTCCGGATGGGTGCACTGACTGCGGCCTGTGTATCGACGCCTGCCCCGAGGACGCCCTCGTAAGGGCGGCAGGCGGTCTTCCTGAATGGATCGAGGGGCGTTGCACCGGCTGCGGGTTGTGCGTGGACGCCTGCCCCCGGGGCGTCGTCATCCTGCTCCACGGGCAGGCCGGTATGGCTCAGGAAGCGGGCGCTCGTGTCTAACCAGGGACCCCGGGAATGCGAGGAACAAAGGGACGCGGCAATCCCCCCGGGCCTCACATGCAGGGGAACACGGAGCCAGGAGATTGCTTCGGGCGCTCACGCTCCCTCGCAATGTCCTCATATTGCGTGACCGTATTCTTGTGCAATACTAAGCGGCGTGCTGCTTGTCCGACAATCTCGGCTGGTCATCCCGCCAGTAACACGTGATTCCGCACTGGAGGCAGCGGCCCGCCTCCTTGAGCGCCTCTTCCTCGGTCAGGGTGAGCTCGGATTCATCAAAGGATTGAACCCGCTCTTCCACGGGAAGCTCCGGCATGGGGGGCCGCCCCTTGGGCTCGATCCCTTCCAGTTCCCCGAGTTCGCTCTCCGGTATCCGCTTCTTCTGCGCATCCTCCGGGATGTCCACTTCCTGCCCTGTCAGGTAGAGATGGATCGCACGGGCGGCCTTCCGCCCGCCGCCGATGGCGTCCACCACGAGGGCGGGCCCGGTAAGGAAGTCGCCTGCCGTAAAAAGATACGGGATGCTGCTCTGGCCGGTGTCCCGGTCGGCGTCCATCGTGCCCCATCGGGTGTACCTGAGCTGCTCCAGCTTCCGGCTCCGGTCCTTCTCGATGATGCTCGTGTCCGCCCGCTGGCCGATGGCCGCTATGACGGTGTCCACGTCGAGCAATGTCTCGGAACCTTCGATCGGAACCGGCCTTCGTCGGCCCGATTCGTCCGGCTCGCCGAGTTCCATCTTGATGTACTCCAGCTGCTTCGCCCGGCCGGTTTCGTCCCCGATGACCCGGCTCGGCGCCGCCAGGAAATGAAACTGCACGCCCTCTTCCTCGGCCGCAACGATCTCCATCTCGTTGGCCGGCATCTCCTTGCGGCTTCGCCGGTAGAGGAGCGTCACCTCCGCCCCGAGTCGTATGCTGGTTCTGGCGGCATCGATGGCCGTGTTGCCTCCCCCCACCACAACGACCTTTTTGCCCACATCCACACGGACACCCAAGTCCCGCATGCGAAGGAACTCGATGCCCCCCCACACGCCCTCCATGTC
>WFRX01000361.1 GCA_015486285.1 bacterium | reverse complement strand
GTATACTACGGCGCTCGTTGTATGTCAAACGGATAGCTCGTCGGAAAAAGGGGATGTTGCATGAACACATTGTCCCCTGTGCCCCTGGGTTGCAACCCCTCTGTGAGATCCCTTCTCCCCCCCCGGGGAGAAGGTCAGGATGAGGGGGCGTATCCCTGCCAGGAGTGTCCAGTGACGCGTAGAACCGTCATCCCCGCGGACGCGGGGATCCCTCTCCTGCCAATAATGCAATAAGCCAAGCCTGACCCCGGTTCCCGGTTCGTACTAACGGTTGACAATAGTATCGCTGTTCGTTAGTATTCTTCTCGTGATCAAGTCATTCAAATGCCGAGAAACGGAAAGGATCTATCGGGGGCGGTTCTCCCGACGACTTTCCCGCGATGTGCAGCGCGTTGCCGCCCGAAAGCTTGAAATTCTTGCTGCCGCGAGTCAACTCAAAACGCTGCGCATTCCCCCCTCCAATCGGCTCGAGAAGCTGAGGGGTGATCGAGAGGGCCGGCACAGTATCCGAATCAACGAGCAATGGCGTATCTGCTTCATCTGGAAAGACGGCGATGCCTATGAAGTGGAAATCGTCGATTATCACCGGGGGTGAGCTATGTCGAAGAGAGATTTCGATCCGATCCATCCGGGGGAGATTCTGCTGGAGGAGTTTCTGCGTCCCATGGGGATTTCGCAGTACCGGCTTGCGAAGGACATGAGTGTGCCGCAGCGGCGCATCAGCGAGATTGTCCAGGGCAAGCGTTCCATTACGGCCGACACCGCGCTCCGGCTTGGGCGGTTTTTCGGGATGGAGGCCCAGTTCTGGCTGAACCTCCAATCTCGTTACGATCTCCTGCGAGCCCAGGAGGCGCTGGAGCAACGTCTGGACAAAGAAGTGACACCGCACGCGGCATAGAGCCAAGAAGCACGGAAAGCAGCGCGAGCGCTCATCCTCTACCGATGCAACCCGAAAAGGAAAAGGTACCTCATGGCCAATGACCCGCCCGACCTGGACTGGCTCTTTCATCCCCGCTCCATTGCCGTTATCGGCTCGACCCGGTTCGACAAGAAGACCCAGCGGATCCCTCATGCCATCTACTTCACCGTGGCCCTTCGTGCAATGGGCTACCCGGGCGCGCTGTGCATCGTGAGCCGGTCCGGCGCATCGGAGATCAGCGGGGAGGAAAAGGTCTATGCGAGCATTCTGGACGTCCCCGGCCCGGTGGACCACGTGATCTTCTGCACGCCCGCCCGCGCCGTCCCGCCGATCCTCCAAGAGTGCGCCGCCAAGGGGGTCCGGTCCGCCGTGATCTTCTCATCCGGGTTCAGCGAATCGGAAGACCCGCAAGGCAGGGACCTGGAGGCCGAGGCCCTCCGGATCGCGGGGAAGGGCGGCATCCGCCTCATCGGCCCCAACTGCATGGGCCTCTACTGCCCCGAGTCGGGCCTGAACTTCCGCGCCGACCTTCCCAACAATCCGGGCGCGACCGGCATGATCTCCCAGAGCGGGGGCATGGCCATCCGGACCATCTTTCACGGCACCGAGAAGGGCATGGGGTTCAGCAAGGTGGTCAGCTACGGCAACGAGTCCGATCTCCAGAGCTGGGAGATCCTCGACTACCTGGCCCGGGACGAAAAGACCCGGCTCATCCTCGCCTACATCGAGGGCACGCGCGACGGCCGCGCCCTGGCCCGTTCCCTCAGGGAGGCGAGCCGCCGCAAGCCCGTCCTCGTGCTCAAGGGGGGCCTCACCCCGGACGGAAGCCGCGCCGCAGGCTCCCACACCGGCTCCATGGCCGGCAACGATCGTCTCTGGCCCGCCATGCTGCGGCAGGCCGGGGCCCACAGGGTCCTGGACGTGAACGAGCTTGTAGACACGGCCATGACCTTCTCCTACCTGAAAAGGCCCGCGGGCCGGCGCATGACGCTCATGTGCATCAGCGGCGGCCTGATCGTCAACTACGCCGACGTGGCCGTGCGCCACGGCTTCGAGGTCCCGGAGCTTGCCCCGGCGACCCGCACAGCCCTGAGCGAGGTCATCAACACCCCGGGCACGAGCTTTGCGAACCCGATCGACATGGCCTCCCTGTTCTTCAGCGACCGGATCTACGCCCCCCTGTTCGAGGCCCTGGACAGGGACGCGAACACGGACTTCATCCTCTTCATCGTCGCCATGGAGTACATGAGGGGCCTGGAGTTCCAGTACAAGATCTCGGTGCAGCGCATCGTGGAGGCCTTCATCGGGTTCATCGCCCGGGTGGAAAAGCCCTTCGTGGTCGTGGTGCCCCCTTCCGTGGAAGAGGAATCCCGCCTGGCCGTGGAAAGGACCTTCCTCAAGGCCCGCATCCCGACCTTCCTCAGCATGGACGGCGCCTTGCGAGCCCTCGCGGCCCGCATCGACGACCCGCGCCGGGAAGCCGTAGGTTAGGGCGGTCCGTCAGGCAGGGGTTACCGAGAAGCGGGCCAGGAGGCGCCTGGCGTTCTCGACGAGGATCTTGTCTCGGAGGGCCTTTCTCCCGTCGCACACGATGAGGATCTTGGCCAGGGTTGCGGCTAAGGGGTAGAAGGGCCAGTCGGAACCGAAGAGAAGCCGTTCATTGTCGAATTGCGAGATCGTCGCTTTCAAATGCGCCACGCTTTGCCCATGGGTACCCATCCAGACATTGTCGTGGCCCCTGGCGATCTTCATGGCCCCTTCCCACTCTCTGGCGCCCGAATGACCGAAGACGAACGTCATGTCCGGGAAGGCCTCCACAGGAGCCAGGTACCGGTCCATCTTCACATATTTCCTGAGAGGCTCCGGCTCCAGGCCCGTGGGGCCCGCATGAAAGAAAACCATCATGCCCAGCCTGTCGCACTCCTCGAAGAGTTGCATCGACGCGGGATCATCAGGGGAAATGTGCTGCATGGAGGGATGGAACTTGACGCCGATGTACCCCTGCTCCTTGTAGCCCCTCAACTTTGCGACGGCATCGGGCTGTTTCGGGTGGACGGAGCAGAGCACGATGAACCGCTCCTTCCCTTCACTCGCGTCCACAGCGCCCTTCCACCGCTCCGTCATGTTGTCAGGCTGCAGAAGGTTCATCGCAATGGGCAGCAGAACGGCGTGGGCGAACCCCATGTCGTCCATTTCCGCGGCCAGGTTCGGCAGGGTCTGCGTTTCGATGGCACCCTTTGCAAAGAGTGCTCCCAGGGCCAGGTCCAGATCCATCTCGGCCCGCATCTCCTCTGTGGCGATCCCGTTGACGTAGTCCGTCATGTCGAAGGTACAGGCGGGATGCTCACCGTCGCAGTCGATCAGGTAACGCACCTCCGGGCTTGACCGGAGATAGTCCATCGGTGCGGGGCCTGTAACGAATCCGAGGTGGGTATGGAAATCGATGGCCGGCGGGAGATCCTGTACGGCGACCTTGAGGCGTCCCCCGCGGATCTCGAAGAAGGGCAAATCAGCGAGTCCCTTGTAGCCCTGGACCTGCATGGGGAACGATCGCTCGGCGGAAGTCGAGCCGCCGCCCTCGTCGCTCCCGCATCCGAAGGTCCCGGCCACTACGCCCGCGGCCAGACAAGCGCGCAGGAAATCCCGCCGACTCAGGCGGAACGGTTCCCCCCTTTCCGCATAGCGGCCAAAGGCATACTCAGCGGCCCGTTCTTTGAAAGCAGGCATCCTGAAAGCCTCCCCTAAAAGAATAAGGGCCGTCCCAATCGCCTGTCAACAAAAAAACCGCCCGAAAGGTACGGGAGAGAAGGTCACAGCCTGTCGCGCAGAAGGCGAGGACGAGGAGGAGCATTCCTGTCCCTCAATATCCCTTCTCCCCCCCGGGGAGAAGGTCAGGATGAGGGGGCGTGTCCCTGCCTCTTGACATCCCTCCTCCCCCCCCCCGAGGAGAAGGTCAGGCCGAGGGGGCTTTCACTGCCGCGTCATCCCCGCGAAGGCGGGGATCCCTCGGGTGCAGTTTGCACAAAAAAAACCGCCCGGCACCAATGGCTGAGCGGCTTCTTGGTTTCTTGATAATCGCTTGGACGTCGAGTCCGCCTGCTAGACGTCGTACCTCCTGCGCCTGATGAACAGGGCGCCGAAAATCATGGCGC
>WFRX01000360.1 GCA_015486285.1 bacterium | reverse complement strand
GGTCAGGCAGGAGGAGCGCACTCAATTCCTTCTCCCCACTGGGGAGAAGGTCAGGATGAGGGGGAGCTTCTCTGCACCGTAGCACGCGCAGGTGGGCATCCCGCAGTGTAGCCGGGGCGTCACCCTCACCCCGACCCTCTCCCTCAAGGGAGAGGGAGAATAGGAAGGCAGGGAGTGAGGGGGAGCGCCCGCTCAATTCCCTCTCCCTCAAGGGAGAGGGAGAATAGATGGGAGAAGGTCAGGCGGAGGCGCTCTGATATTTGTTCTTGTACGAGAGGACGTCGTTATGCTTGAAGCGCCAGAAGCGGCCCTGCTTGGAAGCTCTCAGCTTTCCCCGCCTGGCGAGTTCGATCACATCGTCGGGGCTGCAGTCGAGGATGTGGGCCACGTCTTTGGACCGTAACAGATTCTCCTTCTTGGCCATCTGGATTCCTCCTCACGGTTGCTTGTTTCGTGTTGATGCAGGCGTGACGATCACTGTTCAACCGAACCGAATGCCTGCGTTGCAAGCGGGGTGCCTGCCTTTCCGGAGCGGGGGAAAAGAGTTCGGGTCAGCGTGGAGAAGGAAAAATATTCTTTTATAATCAATAGTTATCTTGGCTTTGGCCGTTGCGGCCCATGTGGGGGAGGGCGGATGGGATCGGCCTTGCGGGATGGTTTGGGGAGCGGAAATGGTACAAAATGGACCAGTATGTGCTAAAAACCGAAAAACCTTTTTGTAAATCAGAAAGGTAGAGCGGAATAAAATGCTGGATTAAATGGCACATATTGTACCATTTACTGATACAGAATGTGCCGGTTTATGGGCCTTCCGATGCCCCCTCCAGGATTCTCCGGAGCCTCGCGCGTGAAATCTTGAGAATTTCAGCGGCCTGGCTTTTGTTGCCCTTGACCGAGGCCAGGACCGACTTTACGTAGTCCCGTTCCATGTCGCGCAGGGGAAGACGGGCCGCCGCACGGGCCGGTGCGGTAAAGGAAGAGGGGGAGGACGGGGGGAGGCCTTGCGGACGGAAGAGGTCCTCTGTGAGATAGGAGCCGCGGGCGAGGTGCACGGCCCGTTCGATCACATTCCGCAACTCGCGGATATTGCCGGGCCAGTCGTATGCGACCAGCTTCTGCTCCACCTCCGGGGTGAGCCCCTGGATCTTCTTTCCGAACTCCTGGTTGAAGACATTGATGAAGTGGCGGATGAAGATGGGGATGTCCTCTCTGCGTTCCCGCAGGGGGGGCAGGTGGATGCGCATCACGTTCAAGCGATAGTACAGGTCCTCCCGGAAACGGCCGGTCTTGATGTCGGCCTCGAGGTCCTTGTTGGTGGCCGCGATGATCCGGACGTCGAGCTCGACGGTATGGGTGCCGCCGATGGGCTGGAGTTCCCGTTCCTGGAGGAACCGCAGGATCTTTGCCTGGGTCTCGGCGTGCAGGTCCCCGATTTCGTCCAGGAACAGGGTCCCGTCTTGGGCGAGTTCGAACCTGCCCGTCTTGCCCGATGCGGCGGCGCCGGTGAAGGCCCCCTTCTCGTAGCCGAACAGCTCGCTCTCGACCAGCTCCTTGGGCAGGGCGCTGCAGTTGACCGTGATGAGGGGCTTGTCGTGCCGGGCGCTGTTGTAATGGATGTACCTTGCGAGGTACTCCTTGCCGGTGCCGGTCTCCCCGGTAATCAGGATGCTCAGCCGCTCGTTGTCCGCGGCGCTCCTGGCCAGGGCGTAGAACTGCCGCGTGACCGGGCTGCGGCCGATGACGTGGCGGAAGAAGAACCGGGCTTCCTGGTCGCTCCGGAACTGCTGCACCTCTTTCCGGAGGCGCGTCTGGGTGAGGATGTTCTCGATGGTGGTTTGCACCCGGGTGAGGTTGAAGGGCTTGGTCAGGAAATCCCATGCTCCGAGCTTGAGGGCCTCCACGGCCGCCTCCACCGAGCCGTGCCCGGAGATCATGATGATGGGGCTCGTCAGGTTCATGGCCTGGAAGCGCTTCATCAGTTCGAGGCCGTCGATGTCCGGGAGGGTCAGGTCGAGAAGGATGAGGTCCGGGACGGTTTCGGCCGCGCTTTCGAGCGCCTCTTTCCCCGTTCGGGAGATGAGCGCCCGGTGGCCTTTCCTGGTGATGAGGCGCTCCAGGGTGGCGGCGACAAGATCATCGTCATCAATGACGTGGATCAGAAGGTCCAATCTGTTCCCTTCCCGGGAGAGTCCGTGTCATTCCCTCTGAATGTCCCTATTGTAGCCTAACTGGATCGCAGGTTCCAGGAGAGAAGGCCGGGGAGAAGGTTCTTGTTTATTTTCCCGCCGCAATGGGGCGAGTCTCTTAAATATTTTTTGTTACTCCAAGTTCTTCCCTTTTGGGGGAAAACGTGATAAATAGAGGGAAACGCCATGCGTGCGTGCGGAACAGGAAACAGAGCGAAAGTGAAACAGACGACAGCCGCCGGCCTCGGGTGAGGAGCCGGCCTTCGGGGTTCGAAGCATGAGTATCAAATGCAGAATATGTGAAACCGAGATGTTGCTGGACGATGCGGTGGAGTGTCCTTTTTGCCATGAGCTTTTCTGTGCGAATCATGTAATGTCCTGCGAGGCGTGTGGGAAGATCCTGTGCGTGGACTGTATGGAGTACCCCGAGGACGAGCCGATTTGTCCTGAGTGCGAGAAGTTGCTCGAAGCGGGATGAGGCCCCGGGAGGGTCCTGCTCTGTGCCGGCTGACAGGAAGCCGGGACGGCCTCTAATGGGGTTGATCCCGGCTTTTTTGCGTCACAAGCCAAGCCGCTGCCCGAAAAGGGCGCTGGTCATCGGCCGCGGCTGGCTTGCTATGCATCTGTCGGCGGGTCTGGGGCATCCTCCGGCCGGGCGGCCGAGAGGGCCTCGATCTTTTCGAGGAGCACCAGGTGCGAGCTGAGGATCTCCCGCAGGATCCAGGGGAGCAGCACGCCGATGATCAGGAGAAAAAGCAGCAGGAAGAGGAGGTAGATGTTCGCCGTCAGCAGGAAGAAGACGAAGCAGAGCAGAACGGGCAGCAGGGCCCCGACCTGGATGTTTCGCAGGCGCAGCAGGTCTTCTTGCGTTGCGGGCTTGCGGAACATGGAGTAACGGAAGGGTCTCGGGGACCGGGACATTGCGTGCACCTCGCAGGGCCTAGGCGTCCGCGGGCGGCTCTTTCCCCTTGAGCGCTTCGATCTCTTCGCGGAGAATGAGGTGGGATTGGATCAGGTCCCGGTAGATCTGGGGCAGGAGGATGCCGACGATGAAGATCAGGAAGAACACGATGGTGCCCAGGATCGAGCCTTTGAACCGAACCAGGAGGACCACTGCGAGCGCGAGGGGCAGGATGGCCGCCATCTGGACCATTCTCCACTTCTGGATGGTTTTCTCGGTGATGTCTTTCCCGAAAATGCCTCCCTTCCGGATATGATGCGTCATGGCCCCCTCTCCCTTGAAAGATGAGTGATTTTGTTTATATCTTAATAATCTATTTTATATATCGGTTGAATGTCAAGAAAAAAATACAACTTCGGTCGATTTTGGCCGTTTTTCGGCCGGAGCGGAGGGAGCCATGGAGCCGCAAGAGCGCAAAGAGGTCATTGAACTGTTGCGGGAGGAACTGCGCGACTTCATCGCGTGGGCCATGCAGGAACTCGGCGGAGAGTATTACCTGTCGGAGCCCGACCAGCCTGTGACTTCCTGGGATGAGACCGCGGAGGAAAGGCTCACCCAGCGGCTCGATTCGCCGCGGGCCGGCGTGTGGGAACGGGACCGGTATGCCTTCTTCGATCACCCGCGGCATGCCTCCGTGTACAAGGTGATGGAGGCCGGGGACCTGGAGATTGTCCACTACCTGGAGGATTTCTACTGCGACCATTACAAGGTCGAGGACGAGATCGAGGGCCTCAGCGAGGAGGAAATTCGGGAGAACCGGCGTTTTGAAGCCAACTTCGGTGTCCTGCTCGCCTCCCAGACGCTGGGATGGATGTACCGGCTGGATTTCTGCGAGATATGCGGCATGATCGAAGTCTGGTCGAGAACCTACGACCCCGAAGAAATCGCCCTCTACACCCCTGAATGAGCCGTCCCGTCACCCTCACCCCGCCCCTCTCCCTCAAGGGAGAGGGAGAGTTGAGAGTTCGCTTCATCTCGAGGGAGGAGGGGGGTTAGACTATTTGCCCCCAATCCAGTGTCATTC
>WFRX01000359.1 GCA_015486285.1 bacterium | reverse complement strand
TCCGGAATCTATCTTCCAGGATTCTGCCCCCCTGGTGCGCATCCATCACATCCTCGATATCCCCCACCACCCCGTCCACCACCTGAATCCCCGCACCTCGGACGACCGAGGCACACGGCCCGCTGATGCCCGCGCAGAGCAGGCACTGCACCCCCACTCGCTTCAGAAGCGTTGCCCTCTGGACCGCATTCATGCCCGCCAGCAGGAGGCTGCCTCGATCGACCCTTCCGGCAGGCCCAAGCTCGATGATCCGCACCCGGGTTGCCACGTCGAACAGGGGTGAGACGCGTTCATGGTAGACCGGAACGGCCAGCAACATCTCCAATGCTCCTTCGCCTTGGAAACGGCAACAATCCGCAACCTTTTTCTGGTACCGATTCTGGATATTACAAGAGGTGTGCCAAAGAGGGGCCGAAAGAGGTGGGATGTAGTTAACTAGCTGTAAAATAGGTTATTTTATGAAATTTGTCTGCTTTTCGCCGGGCCGAAGAGGACACTACATAGATGCAGTTTGTTCCCTGCGGGCAATAATCAAGGAACAATATGCACCATTATATCGTTCAATCGGGTCCCTGTATCCCCGGAAGTTCCGCCTGGCTCCCGGCGGTCTTCTTCGAGCGCCTCGGATGAGGGATTCCGAGACGGATCATCTTCCTGCGCAGGGTGTTCTTATCGATTCCGAGCTGGCGGGCTGTCGCCACGATCCGGCCCCGGTTTTTCAACAATGCCTCTTCAATGGCCTGCCGCTCGATATCCCGCAGGGTTAGCGCCGGAGTGCCTTCCGGCCGGCCGGGCGACCCGGAAGGAAGGCCCTCCCGCACATGCTCCGGTCGAATCGACTCGCCCTCGGGGCACAGCACATATGCCACCTCAAGTACATTCTCCAGTTCTCTCACGTTTCCAGGCCACTCATACTGGATCAACATGGCCAACGCATCCTGAGAGACCCCTTGTACCGTCTTTCCGTTGACCCGTTGCAATCGCTCAAGAAAGTGCTCGATCAGAAGGGGGATATCTTCCTTGCGCTCTCGCAAAGGGGGAAGCCGAACTCGCATCACGTGAATTCGATAGAAGAGATCTTCACGAAACCGGCCTTCTTCTACCTCTTTTCGCAGGTCCTTATTCGTGGCCGCGACCACGCGAACATCCGCCTGTTCCGGGCGGACGGAACCAAGGGGCTCAAAGATCTTCTCCTGAAGGACCCGAAGAAGCTTGCCCTGAGTCGGCGCGCTCACATCTCCGATCTCGTCCAGGAAAAGGGTCCCCCCCTTCGCCTGCGCAAACCGGCCGGGCTTGTCTTTCTTCGCGTCGGTAAAGGCTCCGGCCTTGTAGCCGAACAGTTCGCTCTCCAGCAGCGTGTCCGGCAAGGCCGCACAATTCACAGCAACAAAGGGACCCGTTCCTGCAGGACTGAGGCGGTGAATCGCCCTGGCAACCAGCTCCTTGCCCGTACCGCTCTCTCCTTCGATCAGTACGGTGCTCCCGCTCTCTGCAATTCGCGGAAGGAGGCCGAAAATCCGCTGCATTCCCTCACTCTGGCCCACCATATCCTCGAAGTCGTATCCCTTTCGCAGGGCCTTTCGCAGGGCCTCCACCGTGGAAAGATCGCGAAAGGTTTCGACTCCGCCAATAGGCTGTCCCCGTTCGTCTCTCAGGATTGCCGTACTCACCTCGATGGGGATCTTCCCGCCGTCGGCACGCACGATGTAGATCGCCTTCTTGATGATCGGTCGATCCGTCTCGAGCGTCTTGCGCAGCACGCAGTCCGTCTCGCACACGTTGGCCCTGAACACTTCGCAACAGCGCCTCCCGATCGCTTCTTCCCGAGGTATCCCCGTAATTTCCTCGGCCGCACGGTTGAAGGAGGTTACCCGCCACTCGGAATCGACCGTAAAAACCCCGTCGGCGATGCTTTCCAGGATCACCTCGGTGAAATCCACGCCCAGGGTCGAAGAACCGGGTCGTTCGTCCGTAGCCACGATACAGATCCTCTCCCTGTCTCCCTTGGAGCCCGGAAATCCCCCGAACAGAATCCTCCTAGTCCTTCTCGAACCTGCGCAATCTAGCCAGCACCTCTTCCAGCTGGCTTCTCATCTGCTGCACCTCCTGTCTGAGGGCCGCCACATCCGCGGCATCGCCGGAAGGAGAGGCACCCACCGGTCCACCGACACCGCCCATTCCCGGCCCCATCCCCATAC
>WFRX01000358.1 GCA_015486285.1 bacterium | reverse complement strand
GGCAACCAGGGGCCGCGCGGCCGGCCGCCATGTCCCGCACGACGGCGCAGGCCGCCGTCGATTTCCTTTTCGCCCACGCCGGCTGCCTGGACGAAGTCGTGATCGTTTTCTTCGGGGGCGAGCCGCTCCTGAATTTCGAGGGGATCCGGTTCGTGGTGGACCGGGCCGCCGAGCGGGCGGACGAGACCGGTAAGCGTGTGAACTTCGCCCTCACCACGAACGGGACCGTTCTCACCGACGAGATCATCGACTTTCTCGCCGGCAAGGGGATCGGCGTCACGGTGAGCATGGACGGGCCGCGCGCGGTACACGACCGGTACCGATGCTTTGCGGACGGGCGTCCCTCCTACGAGGTCATCGAGCCGATGGTGCGGGCCCTCCTGGCGAAGGCGCACGCCCGGCCCGTAACGGCGCGGGTGACCGTGACGGAGGGGAACGCCGGCATCCGCGAGATCCTCGACCATCTGCTCGGCCTGGGCTTCGTGGAGGCGGGCTTTGCGCCCGTCACAACCGGCCACCCCGCCTTTCAGCTCGACGAGGCCGCCATGGACCGACTGCTCGAGGCCTTCAGGGCCCTTTCCCGCGAGTTCGTGGAGGCGGCGCGAAACGGAAGATTCTTCGGATTCTCGAACGTGATCGACCTTCTCGTTTCCCTGCACCAGGGGGAGGTCATGAATTATCCCTGCGGGGCCGGGCTGGGGCTCTTCTCCGTCGATCCCGCGGGCCGCCTGTACCTCTGTCAGCGCTTCACCGGCCGGGAGGCGTTCTGTATGGGCGACATCGAGCGCGGCTTCGACCGCCCGCGGCTGGCGCGGTTCAGGCGGGAGGCGGCGATCCGCAACAAGGAGGCGTGCCGGGCTTGCTGGGCCCGCACACTGTGCACAGGAGGGTGCTACCACGAGGCATGCGTTCGCGAGGGAAGCCACCTCGAGCCCAACCTGCACTACTGCGAGTGGATCAGGAAATGGGCCGGGATCGGCCTGCAGGCATACTGCGACATTGCAGCGGAGCGGCCCGAGTTTCTGGACATGCTCAGCATGTCCCGCGGTCATCCGCCGCGGGCCTGGAATGGATGGAACCGGAAGGAGGGAGGGTGAAATGAAGAAAAGGGAGAAACAGGAGCAGCGGAAGAGGGGGCACGGCCTCAGAGCCGTCAACAGGAGAGCGAGGCGGCTGGAGCAGCCCGAGGTCTTCGGTATGGAGGAAATCAACATCATGACCGGCATGCCGATCGGATGCACGACGATCTTCGACACCGGCTGGGAGACGAACCCGCGGCCCACTACGCCGATCGGCAACTGCGTGTCGAGCGCACGGGATTTCACCACCTGCGCAGGCCCCTGCTGGTGGCCGGCCCAGACCCCGGACGGCATGACCAACTACTACGGGTTCCAGAACCAGTGCCAGGCCATCGAGCGGGACTGGCGGAACCTGAATTTCGTGATCAAGCGATGAATGGGAGGCAAATATGAAGCGCCTTCGGAAGAAGATCCCTTGGTTTGCCTTGGTCTTCGTCCTGGCCGCGGCGATGTACGCCGCCCCGGCCGTGGCCAAAGATTACCTCTACGTACCGTGCTCGAACACCTTGCACATCATCGACTGCGACACGGACACGGTGACCAAGACCCTTTCCTACAACGATTACGTCATCGGCGGAGCCGCCTCGGACGACGGCAGGCGTTACTACATCAATGCCTGGCGCTCCATCTATGCGATCGATACGGACCGACAGCAGATCGTCGACCGCTACGAGTTCTGGACGCCGCTGAACAGGGTCAATGTGGGAGCAACCTTTGCGGTTTCCCCGGACGGCAGGCGTCTCTACATGATCTGGATGGTCACCAAGAAGAAGATGAACGTGCCGAAGCTCAATGTCCTGCCGCAGCAGTTCGTGATCTTTGACATGGCGAAACGGCAGGTGGTGAAGAACTACGAGGTCCCTGCCGGTGCCATGGGGGTCATCAGCCTGAAGGACGACCCCGATCACGTGGTCATACTGGGCCTGGATGTGTTCAAGCTGAACGTAAAGACCGGGGAGACCGAAAAGATCCTGGGGCTCCTGCATCCGGCGGAAGGCGGGCCGGTCCTGAATTCCCTCGCCCTGATCAACAACCGGAGCCCCGGCGACCACGGCCTGTTCTGCGGGCCCGCTTACGGGGGCGAGGATCGCCTGCGGGTTCTCGACCCCGGGGATTCAGACCTGGAGCCGGGCCGCGTGGTCGACCAGGCGGTCTACGCGCAGGCCATGCAGAAGGTGATGATGGCGGGGGGGAAACCGCCGGCGGCCTACCCGCTGCTCTATTATCTGATCATCGACGGCCGGGGAAAGGCGCGCCTCCTGGAGGCGGACCATTTCGCCATGCTTTACTCCTCGGTCATTTCGCCGGACACCCGGTATCTGTACGCGGCCATGGACGAACTCTACAAGGTGGACATGAAGACCGGCAAGGCCATCGCCTTTGACACCCTTGCGCGGGGCACCGTGTACTCCGTGGCCACGACGGCGGACGGCAGGAAGGTCTACGCAGGTCCTGCCGGGCCCGACCTGGTCGTGTACAACGCGGAAACCATGAAGCAGATCGGCATGATTCCACTGAAGGCCGACGGAGTCGCGATGACCCGAATCACGAAGTAGCAGCCGTTGAGGGGTAAGGCCGTCATTGCGAGTGAGCTGTCATTGTAAAAATACCGTCATCCCAAGGACGCTGTCATGCCAAGAAGGCTGTCATCCCCGCGTCCGCGGGGATGACAGCCTTCTTGGCATGACAGCGTCCTTGGGATGACGGTATTTTTACAATGACAGCTCACTCGCAATGACGGCCTTAGCCCTCAACGGCTGCTACTT
>WFRX01000357.1 GCA_015486285.1 bacterium | reverse complement strand
TTTGTGCAGGGCGACTTTGTAGGGGGAGGGAGAGACGGAGCCCAAGCAAATCGGAGAGGGGGCCCTGAACAGCACCGAAAGGCAAGCCCCCCTTGAAACATGGCGAGACTTCGGCGAGAAGAACGGGGAAAGCCACTCTAAAAGTCCACGCCGATTCCCACCGTTAGCTTCAAATCATCCTTCTTCGGGGTCGTTCCGTCCTTGTTCTCCTGGGGGTTCTGGACACGATCCCAGATCCAGGCAACGTCCAGATCGAAAAGGCGGGTGATCTCGATGGAGAGGATCACCTCGCCGTGCATGATGGTGTCTTCCGTTTTCGGCACGGTGATCGCCGCCTGGTACGCAAGGTCCAGGTCCACGTCTTTCAGCGGATCCGTCTCGATGCGTATTCCCGGGATGATTGCCCCGCTCTTGTTTTCCCGATTTTCCCCCTCCTCCACGGAGACATATTCGGTGTACTGGTAACCGGCGGCCAGGTTGAGATCGATTTCGGCCTTCTGTTTCTTCAGGGCGTGGTAGCCGCCGCCCGCGGAGGGCGTGAATTGAATGGAGATGTTCTGGAACTTGTCATGGTAGAAATTGAGATTCAGAGGGGTAAAGTAGAACCGGGGGCTGGCAAATATGTCGAGCTTGAGGCTCGATCTCAGATTGTTCACGGTTTTTTCATTATCCACTTCGCCGACGGCCCCGGTGATGTCGAACCGGGCCCGGGTCAACGCGTCCCTGCGCCGGACAAAGGCCTGATAGGTGAAATCGGTCTGATTCGTGTTGCCTCGCCGGAAGGCGATGCCGATGCTCAGCTTTCCGTCCCAGCGGTCCCTCTCCCTTGTCCCGGCCGGAACGATCGACATCAGGTCGGAACGCTTGAGGATGCGTTCTTCTCCATCGACGGAAAGCACCACTTCCTTGTCGGTAATCAGGGCGGTTCCGATGAGGGACGTCCTGTTTGCAAAGACATAGGTGTACCGCCTGGGGGATCGGACTTCGGCCACGTCTTCCCAGTCGAAATCCAGATCGTCCATTTCGTCGCTGTCGAACTGGAATTTGTCGTTCCGCAGGACGATGATATCGCCCTTCAGCCACTCTCCGGAGGTTAGCCGAATCCAGTCGTGCTTCTTTCGATCAAAGGGGGGAGGCGACTGAGCAGGCATCATCATGGGAGGCGCCATCACGTCCACCGCCGGCGTCGAACCCGTTTCCCCTTGCCGGTCGTCGGTTTCGGGGCCTTGGACGGGGACCGGGGCCGCCGCCTCCCGCGAGACTTCCGACGGTGCATCGGGAGGCGTATTTTCCTGGGCGTTTGCGGCGGTCCACGCCGGGAGGACGAGCAGACAGGCGAGCAGGATATGCGTGTACAGGGCGGGTGCGGGACGGCGGTTCGCTCGTTTCATCGGCCGGTCCGTGTCAGGGATTTGACAGCGCAACGTGCAACGAGAATCCGCACCCTACCACATGGCGGAAGGGGCTGTCCAGAGACTTTCGCGGCGCCGCCCGGGCTGCAGGAACTTCGGTAGCCGGGGGATCTTACTTGCAGTATTTCTGAAACCCGCCCAGGGTGAAGTCGTTGAGATCCACCCTGGCGAAATAGACGTAGGCGTTCCTGCGGCTGATCCCTTCGATCACGGTGCAGTGATTTGTGCGGTCGTCGACGACCTGCTGCGTACCCAGGGTGAGAATCTTGAGCCTTCCGCTTGCGTTCCGACAGGGGATGTCGCCCTTCAAGTAGGTTTTCCAGTACAGTCCGCTCCTGTCGTGGATCACCTTGTAATTACAGCTGAAGGTTTGCGCATCCACCCACATGGTCTGGGGGCCGTAATTGTAATAGGGATCTTTCGGTCTCATCTCCAGGATGTATACGGGGCGCTTGGCCCAGACGAGGTTCGTCGCCGCCCAGGGTGCTCCCTGCCATCCCTTTTCCCCGTACCCGTAACGGATTTCCTTGATCTCCCTGGAAGTCGCCCATTCATCCTCCTCGGTGCGGAGAATGGGGATCGGATCCGCATCATACCAGGGCACGAGCGCCTGCCGTGTTCCCAGGAGTTTCCACTCGAAAGCAGCCACCTTGCCGTCATAGCCGTTGGCGTCATCTACACAGACATCAGAGCCCACATAGGCGTCCGAACGGCTCGCCGGGCTCATCCGCCGCACCCTCCGTACGGCCGGAATATACCCGAACGTGCTGTCGGGCTTGTTCGCATCCAGGTAGCGCCAGAGCATCACGGCCGTCCCGGCGATGTCAAAGGGCTTGAGTACCAGCAGGGTGGCGTACTTCTCGACCCGGAGAGGATTTTTTCTCTCCAGGGCGCCCGGCCATCCGTCCATGGCGGCCTGATTCCAGCGGCAGCCCACCTCCCGCTCGAAGCCGGAACGTCCGATCCAAACGAGATGATAATTCGCGCGAACGTCGCCGACGATGTACTGCATGTAGTGGGTATTGTGCATGATCTTGACGGCGGCCTTCGGGTCGTTCGGGTCGATGTCGGGGAAGGGAAGCCCGATGATCGCTTCCGGGGGCCTGCCGGTGTCGGCGCATATGATGTCGCCTGCCGCGCTCACATCGTATTTCCCCTTGTTTTTTTCGAAGGCCTCCCGGGCGAAATCCGCATAGTACTCGCGGAGATCGAAGTTCAAATCGCCCACCTGGATGACCCAGGCCCCTTTCTTCACCCAGGCCAGGATGGAGTCGGGAACGAGCCCCCGGGCCTCTTCCCAGTTCGTGCCGTCGATCACATCGCCGGGGGAGACATCGGAGAAGGATGCCGGGACCGAGGAAATGGCCAGCAAGAGGGTCGAGAAGACGATGGCCAGGCTTCTTTGTGCTTTCATGGCCCTGACTCCTTTGAAAGACTTCCGTAGTCTCTTTCGGGGAAAAGGGCCAAAAAGTTTAGGGGGAAACCGGGAGAGGGCCCGATTGTTTCAGGGGTTGGCGTTGGAATGGCCGCAACGGAAACCAAAACGAGAGTGGGTATTCCTTTTCCCAATTTTCATCCGGGAATACCCATCTCTTCGGCGGTGACGGGTCCAGGGGTTAGTTTCAACTATATGAAAACGAACAATAAAAACGGTTCAAAGCGGTTTTCGCACGGTTCTTGCACGACTTCCCTGCCCGGGCTCGAGTGCTTCTCGTTCCATATTGCGCCCACAGAGGAGTCCACCGATGAAATGCTGGATTATTGAGCCGGACGATGCCTGCGTTACGACCCTTCTCAAGGATCGGGTCGCCCGGTTGGACGATGAAACGGGATCGATGCCTCCCGCGGTGCCCGCCGGTTGGCTCTGCGCGGACAGAAGGCTTTATCCCAGGAAGCCCTGCTTCCTGCTCGTTGATTTCGCGGTCCAGGGCTGCGCTTACAGGGCCTTCGTCCGGAATATAAGCGCTGACGGCGCTTTCATCGAATCGCACCGGCCCGTCCCTGCCGGGCCGGAAGTCTCCCTGGTCATCTCGTTTCTGGAGGACCGGCGCCCCGTCAAGCTCACCGGGGATATCGCCTGGGTCGGCGAGCAGGGAATCGGGATACGATTCAATCCCGTGGCGGAATGCCTGCTCAAGCGGCTCCTTCTTTAGCGCACGGTCCGGTCCCAGCCTGACCTCAGGGTCCCGCCTTTCCCCGTTCAGCCCTTGATCCCGGAAACCACTCGAAAGGGCCGTTTTGGCCCGCCCCCCAGGAGGGGTGGTGTCGCCAAAAGGGGGCGGGTCGTGGTAGGGTTTTTGGATCAATGTTGGATGTTACCGTGAGGAGGCCCTTGGAGGCATGGCGAAGTCGGCGGCAGTGATTCTCAAGAATATCCGGGCAACGCCGGAGGCCGTCCCCAACAACGGCAAGGGCCGTGTGCGCCTGGAGGGCCTGGTATTCACAACGGAGGAAAAGGCGCGGATCGAAAGGGTGACGGCGGATTTTTCATCCCTGGGCGGGAGGCCGGATGAGCCGATGAAGTTCGTCAAGGCCGAGGGAATCGCTGGAACGTGTGAAGGCCTCTATGCGATTACGTTCCAGGTCCCGGTGCTGAGCGATCCCGGCCTGCATGCCGTTCCTCTCCTGGCGGTTGATTCCCGAGGCAATTCGGGCGGGAGACCGGCCGCCGTGAACGTGTTCTACCGGCGGCCCGCCTATAGGGCCTCCATTCTCGCCCCCTCTTCGCGGGCGGTGATGGACCGGGTGAGCGGGGCCCGATCCGTAGGCGGAAATCGTGTCGAGCCCCTTTTCTCCGGCGATGCCGCCATGGATGCGAGACTGGATCTCGTCCGGAGCGCGAAACGGCAGATCAATCTGCAGGTGTACACCATGGCCATGGAGGGCCTCTGCGGACGATTTCTGGAGGCCGTACTCGATAAGGCGGCGCAGGGCGTAGAGGTGAATCTCCTGGTGAACATGAATTCACAGCTTGCAGTCTCTCCCTTCACGCTCGTTCGCGTGGGGCTCCACAGGGTGGGGAAGGACCTGCAGGGGCTCTCGGAAAGAGTGGAGGAGATCCTGGAGCGGCGGGAGGGGCTTGGGGAGATCGTCCGGCATGTTCAGTCGATCTTCGATCGGGTGGCAAGGCGGGATTCGGGCGTGAACACGATCCTGGTGGGGGAGGACGCTATCCTTGGCGTGGATCGGAAGGGTCCCCTGCGGAATGAGCGCTCACGGAAGTGGATCGACAGGATCGAGCGGGATCAGGCGCGTCTCGTCCAGAGCGAAACGGGGTTTGCCGCGAAGATGCGAAGCGGTACCCGAAGATTCACGGATCTCCCTTCTCTTCCGGGGTTGACGTACGCCGTTCACGAGAAGGTGCTTGTCGTGGACGGGGCCCGGGCGGTCGTGGGAGGCCGCAATCTCGAAGACCGATATTTTACCCGCTGGATCGACCTGGACCTCAGCCTCGAAGGGCCGGTCGTGCGGGACATCCAGGAAGCATTCCTGCGCAACTGGGATTTCTTTGCCCGGAATCTCAAGGAGGAGATCTCACCGTCGAGGGTCTTCGGGCGCAGGCGAAGTGCAGGGACCCGGCCGGCCCGGTTTGTCCGGTCCCGGCCCTGGCTCGGCGAATATCACACCATGGAAACGGTTGTCACGGCCATCCAAATGGCGCGTAAGAGGATCCTGATCAGCTCGCAGTACCTCGTGCTGCCCGAAAGCCTCCTGCTGGCGGCCCTGACCGATGCGGCGGGGAGAGGAGTGGATGTCCGCATCCTGACCAATTCCGCTCTCACGGGGCAGGAGGTCGGCTTATCAGCCGGGTATTCGATTACGTTGAGGTACTGCAGACCTCTGCTGGATGCGGGGGTGAGGATCTATGAGCTGAAGGGGCCCGAAGACGAGGACGCGCCCAAGCCCTATCTTCACGCCAAGGAATTCTACATCGACGGCAAATGGGGCGCGGTCGGCTCCTTCAATCTGTCCATGAGGAGCTGCTTTATCGAAAGCGAGAACCTGGTCGTGGTCGAGGATCCGGATTTCGTCCAGGTGTGCGAGGATGCCTTCCTGCGCCGGCTCCATCAGGATGCGACCGAGATGACGCGAAGGCGGCTCCGGGAACAGAAGAAACGGTTCAGGGCGATGATGGCCGTAACCGACTATCTCGACCTGTTCTTCTGACCTTTTTCGAATCCAAAGGGGGGTTCGGGTCATCCATTCCAATGACGAGCCGTGTCGGGCCGACGACGCCGGGCTCTGCAACGACTCCGGCTTGTGCGGCGCGATCCTGTGGGGAGAGGGAGAGACGGAGCCCGGCCGGATCGAATTCGGAACAGAGATCGCACACGAAAAGGAGAATGGAAAATGGTCGACCTTTCTACAAAATACATGGGCTTGAGCCTGAAGAATCCGCTCATCGCGGGCAGCTCCGGACTGACCGGTTCGGCGAAGGGCGTAAAGGACCTCGAGGAGAGCGGCGCGGGCGCGGTTGTGCTCAAGTCCGTCTTCGAGGAGGAGATCGTCTACGAGATGGATGATGTGTTGAAAGAGGCGGCCTCCCAGGGCCTGAACATGGACCAGTTCGATTATTACGACTATGAACTGAAAGGCAAGAAGCTGGACCAGTACGCGGCACTCATCAAAGAGTCGAAACAGGCCGTGTCGATACCGGTCATGGCGAGCATCAACTGCACCTATTCCCATGAGTGGACCTATTATGCGAAGAGCCTTGAAGCCGCGGGTGCGGACGGCCTCGAACTGAACATGTTTTTCCTGCCCACCGATCTTTCCCGCGACCCGGAGGAGATGGAGCGGGCCTATTTCGAGATCGTAGACAAGGTGCGGAAGGAGGTTTCCATCCCTGTCGCCCTCAAAATCAGCTATTATTTCTCATGCCTCGGGTCCATGATCCAGAAGCTCTCCAAGCGTGGGGTTTCAGCCCTCGTCCTGTTCAACCGCTTCTACAGCCCCGACTTCGACATAGAGAAGCTGCAAGTGGTCCCGACCAACGTACTCAGCACACCGGGGGAGCTTCCCATTTCGCTCCGCTGGATCGCCCTCATGTCGCAGAAGGTGGACTGCGACCTGGCTGCTTCGACGGGCGTTCATGACGGCAAGGCTCTGGTCAAGCAGCTGCTGGCCGGGGCGAAGGCCGTACAGGTGGCCTCTACCCTGTACAGGAACGGAAAAGGCCACATCGGGACCATGCTCAGCGAGCTGGAGGCGTGGATGAACCGTCATGGATATGGGAAGCTCGATGATTTCCGGGGCAAGATGAGCCAGCAGAAGAGCGAGAATCCGGCCGTGTACGAAAGGGTGCAGTTTATGAAGTACTTCGGCGGTGAAAAGGGAGTCTCTTGATCATCCGGAAATCGAATCGCAATGGATTGCAAGATGCGGCTGGCAATGCTCTCCCCCGTGGCATGGAGAACGCCGCCCAAGAGTTATGGCCCCTGGGAGCGGGTCGTCTCTTTGATCACCGAGGGACTTGTGCGTGCGGGCGTGGATGTCACCCTCTTTGCCACAAGGGACTCGATCACCCGCGGGCGCCTTCATGCGGTGGCTCCCAAAGGATATGAAGAGGACCCGGACATCCTTCCCAAGGTCTGGGAATGCCTGCATATTTCCGAGGTATTCGAGAGAGCCGATCAGTTTGATTTGATACATAATCATTTCGATTTCCTGCCCCTCACCTACAGCCGACTGGTGTCGACACCCATGGTGACGACCATCCACGGGTTTTCTTCGCCGAAGATTCTTCCTGTTTATCGCAAGTACGATTCCACATCCTACTATGTCTCCATCAGTAACGCCGACCGTTCGCCGGACCTGGATTATGTAGCTACGGTGTACCACGGAATCGACATTGAAAACTTCACCTTCCGGGACCGCCCCGGGGGGGACTATCTGCTGTTTTTCGGGCGTATCCATCCCGACAAGGGAACGAAGGAGGCCATTGAGATCGCCAGCCTTGCGGGACGCAGGCTGATATTGGCCGGGATTATCCAGGATCAGGATTATTACGAGCGCTGGGTAAAGCCTCATCTGGACGAGCCGGGTGTGGAGTTTGTCGGCAGTGTGGGCCCGGAGAGGCGGGATGAATTGCTCGGCAATGCGCTCGCGCTCCTGCACCCGATCCATTTCGCGGAACCCTTCGGGCTGTCCGTGGTGGAATCCATGGCTTGCGGTACGCCGGTGATCGCCTTTCCGAAGGGAAGCATGCCGGAGCTGATCGATCACGGGCGGGACGGGTTCCTGGTCTCCGATGTGGGGGAGGCGGTGGAGGCGGTGGAGGGAATCGAAGAGATCGATCGGAGGCATTGCCGCGAGACCGTCGAGAAGAGATTCACCGCTGAAATCATGGTCCGGAATTATCTGGAAGTTTATGAGAAGATCCTGGCTCGACACTGATTTTTCATATAGGAGGGCCGACCGTGTCACTGGTTGATCGTTACGGGGAAAATCCGATTTTGACGGCAAGGGACGTCCCTTATCCCGTGGCAACGGTACATAATGCCGGCGTGGTGAAGCACGAAGGGCGTTACGTCATGCTTTTCCGTTCCCATCGGCACAACGGCCGTTCCATCATCGGGATCGCGGAAAGTGAAGACGGCTTTCATTTCCAGGTTCGGGGCGAACCGTTTCTGGTGCCGGCCGTCGAAGGCCCCTTTGCCGAGGTTGAAGAATTCGGCGTGGAGGATCTTCGGATTTGCCCGATGCCGGGTGAGGGGTATTTGCTCACCTATAGCGGCTATTCACGCCATGGCGTGAGAATCCTGCTGGCGCGAACCGATGATTTCCGGACCGTGGAGCGTATCGCGGCGATCAGCCAGGCGGACATGCGGAATGTCGTGATTTTTCCGCGAAAATTCAATGGAAGATACGCGCGCCTGGATCGACCTCATTCGGAAATTTCACCCTGGTCCATCTGGATCTCCTATTCCGAAGATCTGCGCTATTGGGGGGATTCGAAGGTGGTGATGAAGCCCGCACCTTATCATTGGGATGCATTGAAAGTCGGGCCGGGGGCCACACCGATCCAGACAGAGCGCGGGTGGCTCCATATCTATCACGGCGTGTTTTCCACCATGGACGGCGCCGTCTACCGCCTGGGTGCGGCGCTGCACGATCCGGAGGATCCGTCGAAAATTCTGGGCGTTTGCGACGACTGGATTCTTCAGCCTGAGGATCCCTGGGAGGTGACCGGTTATGTGCATAACGTGGTCTTCACCTGCGGGGCGGTCCCGGAAGAGGACGGAACGGTGAAGATCTATTGGGGGGGGGCCGATACGGTGATGTGCGCCGGTACGGCGAGACTCGAGGCCCTTGTGGAAAGTTGCTTGACCGATTCTCGGAGTCCCATGTAAACAGAATGCGTGGTTGGAGAAAAATCGCGCATGAGGGCAAGGATGGAGCGTTTAACCCGGTATCCGGAGTCAATCGCCGTAATCGGCAATTATCTGCCGAGGCAGTGCGGGATCGCCACCTTCACGACGGATCTTTGCAATGCCCTGGCGAGAGAATTGCGAAATCCTGAAAAGGTCATTGTATTGGCAATGGATGACGTTCCGGGTGGGTATCCCTATCCTGAACGAGTGAGATTCGAGATTCGAGACAACATGCCGGCAGACTACCTGCGGGCCGCCGAGTATCTGAATGTAAAGGAAATAGACGTTGCTGTTCTGCAGCATGAATATGGGATCTTTGGAGGGCAATGCGGGGCCAACATCTTCCAACTCCTCGAAAACCTGAGAATTCCCATTCTGACTACGCTGCATACGGTGCTCCCTGACCCGAGACCGGACGAAAAGGCGATCCTCCTCAGGCTCAGCAACATATCGGACCGTTTGATCGTGATGAGCCGGATAGCCCGATTCATCCTGATGGAGGCCTATCAAATCCCAGAAGACAAGATAATGATCATCCCCCATGGCATTCCGGATGTCGCCTTCGTTGATTCCTGCTTTTATAAAGACCAGTTCAACCTGGAAACCCGCAAGGTCATTCTGACTTTCGGGTTGTTGAGTCCGGACAAGGGACTGGAAACCATGATCGATGCCATGGTGCATGTGGTTCAGAGGCATCCGGACGCCATCTATGTGATCCTCGGGGCGACGCATCCGCATGTTATCCGGGCTACGGGGGAGAAATATCGTCATGAGCTTCAGCAGAAGGCCCGGCTTCTGGGTGTGGACAAGCATGTACTTTTTTATAATCAGTTCCTGGATCTGCAATCTCTCCTTCGGTTTATTTCCACGGCGGATGTGTATGTCACCCCCTATCCCTCAAGGGATCAGATCGTATCCGGAACGCTTACCTATGCGATGGGTGCCGGGAAGGCGATTGTTTCGACCCCTTATTTGTATGCCGAGGAACAGCTTGCCGACGGCAGGGGCATGATTGTCCCGTTTGATGATCCGGGAGCCATGGGCAAGGCGGTTGCCCATTTGCTTTCTTCCGATTCTGTTCGGAACGCCATGCGGAAGGAGGCGTATCAATACTGCCGACCGATGGTCTGGAAGGAGGTCGCCCGCGATTACCTGGCCCTGGCGCAGCAGTGTATCGAGCGGCAGGAGCAGAGGCCGACCGCCTACTGTGCCGAAGTAAAAATTCCCAAGCTGGATACCCTTCCGAAGGTCAAGCTCGACCACCTCTTTGTCATGACCGACGACACGGGAATCCTGCAACATGCCCATTTTTCCATACCCGACCGAAACCACGGTTATTGTACGGATGACAATGCCCGTGCGCTGATCGCGTTGAGCTTGTATTATAAATTGCGGAAAGATGAGAGCGTTACCCCGCTGATCAAGAAGTATCTCTCTTTTCTCGTCAATGCCTTCAATCCGGATGTGGGCCGGTTCCGCAATTTCATGTCCTATGACCGAAAATGGTTGGACGATGCCGGCAGCGAGGACTCCCACGGAAGGGCGCTCTGGGGCCTCGGGGTAACCATGGGAATCACGACAGATCCCTCCATTCGAGAGGGGATCTGTCGTCTCTTTGATAACGCTACGGATTGTGTGGAAGACTTCGAACATCCTCGGGCCTGGGCCTTTACCCTGATCGGAATTCAACAATATCTGGGTGTCTACGGCGGCGATTCGCCGGCGAGAAGAATCCGGTCGGCCCTAGCCGAAAAGCTGTACCGACTGTTCAGGGAACATGCTTCTCGGGAATGGCCCTGGTTTGGAGACACTCTCACATACGCCAATGGACGCTTGCCTCAAGCGCTGTTGGTAGCAGGGCGTGCGTTGTCGAATGAAGGAATGCTTGCAGCCGGCCTGGAATCACTGGCGTGGCTTCTG
>WFRX01000356.1 GCA_015486285.1 bacterium | reverse complement strand
GGTCAGGGGGCAGGCAGGGCAGGAACGTCGGAAATTCGCTGATCGCTGCATTCGCTGCTATTGGTTCTTCCAGGGAAGACAGGTGGCCGGGCTTTATCGCTCTATCATCTTGACAAAGCGCCTTGGCGGGATGATTTCGATTCCCCGGTAGGAACCGAGATCCAGCAGATGTGGGTCCCCTGATACGATGCAGTCGGCTTCGGCTTCCACGGCGGCCACGACAACTCGATTGTCATCGGGGTCGTCCTTGATAACGCTGAGCCTGAGCTTCCCGGGGGTGACCCATGCATACCGCGCCAGAGTCTTCAGGACTCGATCGATCCGGTCTTCCGTCAAGCCGTATTTCCGGCAGATTTTCGGATATCGCAATACCCGTGCGGTCTCCTCGATGAGGCTTCTCGAAGTCACGAGAACGAAAAGGCCTTCCCTCCAGGCATTCATAATTCGGTTCGGAGGCCCGGATTTCAGGATGGTCCCGCTGATCACCACGTTCGTGTCAACGACTGCTTTCAGCATTCTCGCTTGCGTACTGCCTCGACTGCGGATTGCACGTCCTTCTCCACCTCCGCCACCCCGTACGACCCGCTCTGTTCCCGTATCTCGTCAAACACCCGGAAATCCTCCTCGCGTTGGCGGCGATATGCCTCGTATTCCGCAAGCGGCAGCACGACCGCCATCGGCTTTTGCCCTCTCTTGATCACGAAGCTGTTCTGCTTATAGAAGACCTCTTCGAGGAGTTCGCCCAGGTTCTTTCTGGCCTTCATGGCGGTCACGACTCGCAGCACGGTTCTCTTCTCCTTTGCGGGTGGTCAGATTGCAATAATCATATCAACCATATCAATCATTATGGTGTGGATTCTCGATCGAGTCAAGTCAGGTCTGACCCCTTTTTTCTCTTGATCTTTTATCGTAAGCGGGTTATGCTTTTTTCCATGAGTGAGACGATCCGCAAGTACTTGTCAGATATCGGTAAGCGCGGGGGGCGCAAGAGCCGGCGCACACTGGATCCGGAGACCGCACGGAACATGGTGCGCCTGCGTGAGGCCAAGAAGGCTTTTCGCCGCTTTTACGCGAGCTGTTTCTGGTCTTACGATCCGGATTGTGTCCTGACCCTCGACGATGTCGAATGGGTGGCGAAGCAGCTCATGAAAAATGGAGGACGGGAAGCCTGGGAGATTGGGGCGAAATTATGCCGCTGACGCCTTTTCAGGCACGACTTGCCCGACTTTTGGCGACCAACCGGACGGAGGACAGCTATCTCGCCGGCGGCGCCGCCCTACACATCGAACCGAATTCGAAACGTTTCAGCAATGACCTCGACTATTTCCACGACTCCGTGGAGAGAGTGGCCGAGGCCTTTGAGCAGGATCGCAGACTCCTCGAAACAAACGGTTACACAGTAACCGTCGACATGACCCTGCCCGGCTATATCCGCGCAACGGTTCGTCGGGATCAGGAGACTACCAAGGTTGAGTGGGCCCATGATTCGTCATGGCGTTTCTTGCCCACGATCCTCGACGAAAGGGTCGGCTATCTGCTCCACCCCATCGACTTGGCGGTCAACAAGGTGCTCGCGCTGGCCGGCCGTGACGAACCCCGCGATTTCCTGGATACGCTCCATGTTCATCATGAGACGCTCCCCCTCGGTGCGCTGTGCTGGGCAGCCGCCGGAAAAGACCCGGGGTTTACGCCCCTTTCCCTGCTCGAACTCCTGCGGCGCAGGGGCAAGGTTCGGCCGGAAGACTTCTCGAAACTTCACCTGGCAACACCTGTCGACCTTTCCGCAATGAAGGGGGACTGGCATTGTGCCCTGGAGGCGGCAGAAAAATTTATCTACTCCCGGCCTCCGGAAGAAATCGGTTGCCTTTACTACGCCACAAGAAGAAAAATGTTCGTGGAACCGACCGCGGACATGAAGGATGTCGTGCCGCACTACGGTCGTCCCGGCGGTGTGCTGCCGCGCGTTCTCGAAGCCCCGGATGAGCATCGATAACTGTCCGTTGCGCCTGCCGGGTCACGGGTCAGGCAGGGCAGGGACGTCGGAAATTCTCTGATCGCCGCTTCACGGCTATCGGTTCTTCCAGGGAAGACAGGTGGCCGTGTTTTATCTTTTTGCCTTTTCGTTCTGTAATCATGAATTATAGTTACTGACCAACGTATGTTCCAACGGGGAATTGGTGAGCAAGATGTGAGAAGCGCCTTGGAAAAGGGAGAAACGATAGAAGAATACACCGAGGATTTCCCCTATCCCAGCCGATTGATACTGGGATGGATCGGCTCACAGCCAATTCACCTCGTAGTTGCAGATAACGAAGAGGAAGGAGAAGCCATTGTGATTACGGTCTACAACCCGAACCCGGCACAATGGGAATCCGACTTCAAAAGGAGAAAGAGATAATGTATTGCGTCATATGCAAAAACGGTAATACACGGCAAGATACTGCCACCGTGACCTTGGAAAGGGATGGAACCACCCTTGTCATCAAAGATGTACCGGCCCAAGTGTGTCAGAATTGTGGGGAGGAATATGTGGATGAGAAAACAACGGGTGCCTTGCTAAGAATTGCTGAGGAAGCAGCCTTGGCCGGGGTTCAGGTTGATGTCCGTTCCTATGGAAGGAAGGCTTCTGGCACTGGGGGATTCCTGCCTGCGCAGGAATGACGGCTTTTGTGGCGCGCTTTGCCTAATTATGGATATCGGACCGGGGTCAGGCTTGGCTTATTGCATTATGCGCTGGACTCCCGGTTGCACGGGCCTGACGGCGGGGCGGGAATGACGGTTTCCGCGATGGACACCACGAACCCGGCATCGTCGATGGCCCGTTATGCATCGGTTACCGAATACCGCTCGGTGGAGATGAAATCGATGTCTCCGTAAAGGGAGAACTCCCTACCGGACCCACATCGTGCCATTTGGGGGGCTCGATCCCGGCCTGGCGCAGCATCCCCTTCAATGCCAACTCGACAATCTCCTGTGCCTCGCGCACGACATCGGAGTAAGCGTCCTCCTCGAGGAGAACGACCAGAATCTTGAGCCGCTGCTCCATGAGGCCTCTGCCAGGGAAGGTTTGCTCCGCAAACGGCCGGCATTGTGAGATTGCGATACCTGGCACGGTTTCCCGGTTTCCCTTTCCCGGCGGCAGGCGCGCTGGACCAGGCATGCAGCCTGTTCCCCTGAGGGCACCAGCACCAAACCCACCTCCCTGTCACAGTTACAACGGGACCGGGGTCAGGCTTGGCTTATTGCATATTGCGATGCCTGGCACGGTTTCCCTTCTGGCATTGTGAGATTGCGATACCTGGCACGGTTTCCGGTTTCTTGGTTCGTAGAGATCGTCTGGGTCTGAGGCCTCCGGCTATTCCCAAATGACTCGGATGGTCCAGAAGGAACCGGTAGCTTCACCAAGCACGGAATTGCTCGTCATGATACCCCCGGCAATGCCCTGCTCCGGATCTGCATCCACGAGCATTCTGCAGACGCCGGTTAGGGAACCCGGCGACGGCAGTCCCGCGATGGGAAGGTCGCATTCGCCCCATCCCTCAAGAGTCAGGCCGGCGACCTCGCTGTCTCCATAGAGGGCCAAAACAACGCCGTCCCCGGTTGCGACCAGGTATCCGCAGGCCGCGGACGTTCCAACTTTCCGAACGAACTCATTCTTGACCAGGCCGTCGCTGGCACGGGTCCGGAAGGACCAGAACTCCGCATTGAGTGGAATGGTTTGCAGGATCACACCAGGGGTAGGCACCTCCTGCTCTTTTTCGGCGCACAACGCCACGAGTTCGGGCGGTGGATTCCCCGCATCCCTGGATCGGACCTGGAAAATCGACTGTTCATGTTCTTGCGCCATCGCGGGCTGCCACATGGCCGCCACCGCAAGCACCACCAGCAATAGAATCAATTTCTTCATAGGGCACCTCCTGGGGCAGTCACCTGCCGTTCAATGGATTGAAAGGGACGATAAAAACCAGCCGGCCTGATTTATAGCAGGCGTCGACAGCGACAGTCAAGAATATTTTCCTTGCAAGAAATGTGTTATATAAATGGTGGCATCTGTTTTGTTTTCCCTAAATACAAATCTGTTTTTCTCCTTGACACGGATTGAAACATAGGGTAAGGATAGGAATTGCCGCCGCATCCCTCCAACGGCACACCGGCAAGGCTTGTTTGCCTTCTTTCAATACGGATTCCTTCTCTTTGCAAGGAGGAAAGAATGAGACGTCGATATCGCCTCCCTTCGCTTGCTTTCACCCTGACTGTTTCGATCCTTACGGCCCTGCTCGCCCTTCAGGGCACATGGGCCACAGCCTCTGAATCGGAGATCCCGGGCGACACGGACAGAGACTGCAATGTGGATCGTGACGACCTGATGCTCCTCCTGGCGGATCGCAACAAGGCCGTCGAGGCGAGCGTGTGCGGCGCGCGCTGCGACCTTGACGGGGACGGCGTGATCACGGTTCTCGACGCGCGCAAGCTCATCCTGCTGTGTACCGAACCTCGATGCGCGATCGTTCCGCCGAGTTGCGAAGACGAGGAGCCCGTCGACTGCGTGGTCAGCGAGTGGAGCCCGTGGAGCGAGTGCTCGGCGGAATGCGGCGGCGGAATCCAGACACGGAGCCGAACGGTGATCACGCCTCCTGAGCACGGAGGGCAGGAGTGTGGCCCGCTCGAGGAAACACGCCCCTGCAATACCGAGCCTTGTCCGGCCTTCTGGCCGATGAAGCAGAGAGACATGCAGAATACCGGCAGGGCCGACTACGCGGTGCCCGACGAGAAGCGGAACGACACGTTCTTCAACAGCTTCCTCTGGCAGACCCCCTCACCCGGCGCCCTCTCCAGCACCTCCATGGCCTTCTTTGACCGCGCCGGCCCCGAAGGGAAGGACATCGTTGTCGGCGGCTACCACTGGCCCAAGGGCGTCCAGGGAATGGACCGCCACACCGGCGCCGTATTCTGGTCGGCCAACCCGGGGGGCGGCGAAAACATTGGAAGAACGACCCCCGCCTTTTCCAACGACGGCGCCGTTGTCTACGTGACCAAT
>WFRX01000355.1 GCA_015486285.1 bacterium | reverse complement strand
GCCGGTTTTGAACCGTTTGATCGACCAGGGGGTTCCGCCCCTCATGCTTCTCGGGCGGGTCGCATGGGAGATTCGTAGGGTCCGGAATTATAAAGAGGAGATGGCGAGGGGGCCGGTCTCGGATGCGTTTCTGCGGTCCAACCGGATTCAGCCTTTCAAAAAGGCGAGGTACGCCTCTGCGGCGCAACGCTTATCCTGGGAGGCGCTCGAAGAGATGTTTTGTGTGCTGGGGGAGGTGGACCGCAGGCTGAAGTCCAGCCGACTCGACCCCCGGCTTCATCTGGAAGCGGTCTGCGAGCGGATCGCGCGGCTGATGGTCTCCGGGAAAGGTCGCTCCTCCGCTGCGTAAGGCGAGCCTTGACTTCGGCGCCCTCCGGGCGGGAGCAGGGGGATGGGGCTCGAGGTCAGGGGTTCCGGGAATCGGCGAGCAAGGAACCGACCTTGCGGCTCACCTGTGAGACATGCCGGGCGGCCTTGTTCTTGTGGATGACGCCCTTGGAGGCGGCCTTGTCGACGATGGAGATCGTTTTCGAAGCAAGGACCTTCAATTCGTCGATGTTTTGTTCTCCGAGGGCCTGTTCGAACTTTTTCAAAGCGGATCGCAGGGTGGTGCGAACGTGTCGATTGCGGATTCTTTTCTTTTCGGTCTGGCGAATCCTCTTTTTCGCTGATTTGTGATGGGCCAAGGTTCAGACTCCCTGTCGTCGTTTATTGCCTGGAAAGAAAAGTTTTGCAGCCCCACTGCCGAATTGTCTTGAACAACAAATAATAGCCGATGTAAGGAATCATTGTCAACGGTTCCTCCGTCCCCGGGTGGGGAGGAAAAACAACCATGATGACGAAGAGCGGGAAAGGGACCTCGGGGCGCGCTCGATTCTCGCTGTATATCCGACCCCTCCAGATCAGTTCCCGATACCAGGGAACCGGCGTATACTGCCGAAACCTGGTGCGCCACCTGATGAAGATCGATTCGGAGAACGAGTACTTCCTTGTCCAGACGAGGAGATCCCCCTGGAGCGAATTCCCCTATCCCGAGAACTTCAGACCCTTTCCCGTGCGAAGGTTCTACGAACAGGATCAGAGGCTTGCGCCGTTTCTCGACCCGATCCTCACCCCCTGTGATCTGGCTCGGCTGCGGCCCGGCGTTCACCATGCCATGTCGATCCACTACGTTTCCTGGTGGCTCCCCTGCCCGAGCGTCGTGACCATTCACGATGTGATTCCGCTGGTTTTTGCGGATCATTACATGCGTACCGGTTTGAAACACAAGATGCTCTACCGCTTTGCCCGCAAAGCGGACCATATCCTGACCCCCTCCGAACACGCCCGGAGAGATGTACACCGGCTGCTTCAGATTCCCCTGGAAAAGATCACCGTCACATATGAGGCGGCGGATGACCGATTCCGGCCTGTTGAGGACCCCGCGGCCCTGGAGCGGACCCTCCGGCGCTACGGCATTCGCAATCCCTATCTCCTTTACGTGGGAGGCTTCACGAAGCGGGACCCGCGCAAGAACGTTAGGCAGCTCATCGAGACCCACCGCGCGCTGCGGCGGGAGGGGTTCCGTGAGATTCAGCTGGTGCTGGCGGGAGAGATGGGCGACTACTCCCGTGCCCTTATGGAGGAAATCGACGGTTCGGGTTCCGGGTCCGGGGTGGTTTTCACCGGTTATGTCGAGGAGGAGGACCTGCCCGGCCTCTACAGCGGCGCCCGCTGTTTCGTCTTTCCATCCGCTTACGAGGGCTTCGGGTTGCCCGTGCTGGAGGCGATATCCTGCGGGACGCCCGCCATCGCCTACAAAAACTCCTCCATGCCCGAGGTGCTCGGCGATGGAGGGCTGCTCGTGGACGATCAACGGCCCGACCATCTGCACGACGCGATACGGACCGTTTTGACAGACGCTGATCTCGCGCAAGAACTTCGTGCGAAAGGGCTGGAGCAGGCGAAGAAGTTCCGCTGGGAGCATACGGCCCGTAAGACGCTTGCCGTATACCGGCAGGTCTGTTCAAGCCGCTCCGGCGGGTAGGGATCGGAGGGAAAGGGACAAGGATGTCCGAAGAAGACAGCACGGTCGCCCGGCCGGCCGGTACGGTGGCCTTTTTCACCTTTCTCAGCCGTATCCTCGGCCTGTTCAGGGATATGGTCGTCGCATTCTCTTTCGGTGCGGCCTCCTACGCGGATGCCTTCTTTGTCGCTTTCCGAATCCCGAACATGCTGCGCAGGATGGTTGCCGAGGGAGCCCTTACCGCTTCTTTTCTCCCGGTGTACGTGGACTACCTGGAGCACCGGGAGCCGGAGGATGCGCAGAGGGTGGTCAATATCGTCTTTACCCTCCTCCTCATGGTCCTTTCGGCCATTACCCTGGTCGGCGTTCTCTTTTCGCCCTGGATCATCCATCTGTTTGCGCCCGGTTTTGTGAGTGTCGCCGGGAAGTTCGAATTGGCCGTTTCCCTGAATCGAATCGTCTTCCCGTATATCTTTTTCGTTTCCCTCGTGGCCCTCTGTATGGGGATCCTGAACGCAAAAGGGCACTTCGCCGCTCCGGCGGCGTCCCCTATCCTCCTGAATGTTTTCATGATCCTCGGGGCCTTGTGGATTTCCAGATGGTTTCACGTCCCGATCTACGGCCTTGCCGTGGGGGTGTTGTTGGGCGGCGTTTTCCAGCTCCTTCTCCAGTTGCCGGCCCTGGCGGGTAAGGGAGTGCGGTTCCGGCTCGATTTTTCTTTCAGGCATCCGGCGGTCAGGCGGATCGGCATACTCTTTCTGCCGGCTGCCTTCGGGGCGGCTGTCTACCAGTTGAACATTTTTGTCAGCAACATACTGGCCTCCTTTCTGCCGGAGGGGAGCATTTCCTATCTGTGGTATGCGAGCCGGCTTCTCGAGTTCCCGCTGGGCGTTTTCGGTATGGCGCTGGCCACCGCGGCCTTTCCGAGCCTGAGCCAGCAATCCTCCCGGCAGGACGCCGCACGTTTCCGACGCATCTTCGAGGATACGCTGGGACTGATCACCTTCGTTACCCTGCCGGCCATGGTGGGCCTGATTGTACTCCGCGTGCCCATCGTGGAGGTGCTCTTCCAGCGGGGGGCTTTCGAGGCATGGACCACGCAGCGCACGGCGGACGCCCTCCTCTATTACTGCATAGGCATGTGGCCGATCGCGGCGGGCCGGATCGTGGTTTCCGCCTTCTACTCGGTCCAGGATACCCGTACGCCGGTCAAGCTCTCTTTCATCGCCTTTGTCGCCAATGCGATCCTCTCGCTTCTCCTGATGGGGCCCATGCTCCACTGCGGGCTGGCCCTGGCGAACTCGCTGGCCGCGATCCTGAACGCGGGGATGTTGTTCTATTGCTTCCGGAACCGGATGGGGACATGGGGGTTGGGATGGGTCAGGGAGTCCGGCGTAAAGGTTCTCTTCTCCAGTGCGATGATGGCGCTCGCCCTGCTGGGACTGCAAAGGGTTCTGGGCTGGGACGAGGCCTGCCCCTTTGTCTGGAAATGCGTCCGGCTGGCCTTATGGATCGCGGCGGGAGGAGGGGTCTACCTGCTGGCCTGTCTCGTCTCGCGCGTGAAGGAACTCGATACGATCACGAAGTCCCTGTGTGCCGGAAAGCGTCCCTGATGGGAACATCGAAAACCGCACAGCCCGAGTATTGCCGGGGAAGCGGCGCGAGATTGCGCTGTGGATTCATGGATAGGTCCTGGGATTCCAGAACTTATCGGCATCACTTCGGATGTAGGTGGGCAGCAGGTAATCGAAGGCATCCTGTCTGCACGTGGTCCCTTGCCGCGACCAGTAGACACCGATGAATCCCTTCTTGAGGGGGCTGGGGTCGGAAAACCAGCGCTGGAAGTCCCGATTGTATCCGTTATCCATGAATGCCTGCGAGACCTCCATCCCTTTCGAGACCACATCGTCGATTTTTGCGTAGACACCGTTCGGGATGAACGTATGGTAGTCCCAGACGGCCACGTGCATGTCGGGATAGTTTGCGTAATCCTGCGTGAAATCAGGCGTCTGGGTCCAGATGTCGTGCCAGATCATCGGATGGACGCCGCTTGCCGTCAGCACACTGTAGGCCTCGTTGACCCAGTGACGGTGCATGTCCCAGCTTCGCGGTCCAAAGGTGGTGTCCTCGTCCATACCGATATGAAAGTAATGCAGGGGCTGGACGGGTTCAAAGGCGTCAACGATTTCCTGGAGCAGATCCTTGTAGATAGCCAGGTTCTCCTCGCCGTGTGCGGTGCTGTATTCCTGTGTGTACTCGACGGGATTCTCCTCGGTCCCGATCCATCCATGGGACGAGGAAGAACCTGTCAGGAACGGAATGACTTCCAGACCGTAGCGGTTGGCTTCGGTGACGAGGTCCATGAGTTCGCTGACGGAAATCGCCGTGTTCTGGGGCTGGGGGAGGTTCGCCCACGCAACGATGTCGGCGAGGGAGAAGAGGACCGTGTTGAACCGGAATTCGCTCAAGTGATGAAGATAGGCGCGCGCGATATCCATGTCGACGGGAATATCCGTGAATTTATAAGGGTCGCGGGCCCCGTCCCCGTCATCGTCGGTAGGCACGTAATAGATCATGAGGAGCAGGATGAACTGCCTTCTTGCCGCATCCGGATAGTCTCTGACGACCCTTGGATCGAGGGTAGGGGAGGGGGACTTTTCCGCTTCCCCGCGGATGAGCTGCTTGAGGGCCTGGGTACCGAACAGAGCCCCTGCATCCCCCCGGCCCGCCACGACGATGTGGCCCTGGGTGATCGCGAAGGCGTAATTTTCGTCCGGGCTGGGTCCGTCGGCGGGGATCTCGACACCGAGCTCGTCTGTAAGGGCCTGGACCCCGGGATTGGACGCTTCCGTTCCGACGACGATGGCATCGTCGAGGGAAATTCCTTCCTCGTACGGTTGCACGGCCACTTGGAGCCCGAGGGATTCCTCGATCTGAGTCTGCAGGATTTCTCCCGCGGTCTGGTCGGTGGGTGTCGGGTCCTCAGGGAGGATGACCCGTGTGTCGGGAGTCAATGTAAACGGATCGGACAGGGTCTCCGTGTCTTCCTTCGGCGGCGGGTAAATAGGCGTTTCGGCGCAGGTTTGATAGACGCAATAGAACGCATCACTGCATTCCGCAGGCCCATTGTCGCAACACTCCCCGGGATGGTTTCCCCCGGGTCGCACGCACATGGAGTCCACACACTCGAGGCCGGCTTCGCAGGCATTGAGTAGGCTGCCGATCTCGCAATAGTCGCACACCTTCGTTCCGTATTCTGTGCAGGCGAACATCCCGATGGATATGGACAGGACGAGAAGGATGAACAGGTTGCGTGGAGTCATGGCAACTCGGAAGACGGGTGCGTAAGCGGCATCCAGACGGCTTTGCAGGTGTGTAGTTTATGTGTAGTTTAATAGATGTCAATATATTTTATCATGATCGTCAGCTTGCTTGCAACCGGTGTCCGGTTCACGCAGGTGCTGGGCGGTCAGGGATAATAACCATGTGCTTCCATGGGGTGCGCCGAAAAGGTTGGGACCCGGGAATCTTCGTTTTATCACGCGGTCTTCTTGATTTCTTCCCACAATCGGTCGAGTTCTTCCGCCTCGAGTTCTTCCAGGGCCTTTCCTCGAGTGCGTGCACGGTCTTCGAGCCGTCGAAACCGCGCCAGAAACTTCTCGTTGCTCTGCTGAAGCGCCTCCTCGGGGTTTTCCCGCAGGAGGCGGGCCAGATTGGCGAGGGAGAACAGGCAGTCGCCGAGTTCTTCGCGGATCTCGGGTGCGGATCCGGTCCCCAGCGCCCGCTCGAGTTCCTCGATTTCTTCCCTGACCTTCGCCAGGACCGAGCCGGGGTCCGGCAAGTCGAGGCCGACCTGGGAGGCTCGCTGACCGAGCCGATAGGCCCGCTGGAGAGCGGGCAGGTGCCGGGGCACCCCTTCGAGGTGAGACCGCGGGGTTGCCCCCTCGGCCTGCTTGATCTTCCACCAGTTTTTTCGGACTGCTTCCGGGTCTTCGGCCGAAGCGGAGCCGAAGACGTGAGGATGGCGGCGCACCATTTTTTCGTGAATGGACTCCAGTACGTCTCCGAGCCCAAAGTCCCCCTTTTCTTCCGCCATCCTGGCGATGAACACGATCTGGAACAGGAGATCCCCCAATTCCGCTTTTAACTCGCCGGGCGAGGAGCGGTCGATGGCGTCCAGCACCTCGTAGCACTCTTCAAGCAGATACTGCTTGATGTCCGGGATGCCCTGGGCCCGATCCCACGGGCACCCTCCGGGCCCCCTGAGCGTCCGGACGAGTTCCTCCAGGTCCTCGAGACAGGCCATCGCTAAATTTTCCCCTTTTGCACAAGAGATTCCTTATTTGTGCCGATCAATATCTTGA
>WFRX01000354.1 GCA_015486285.1 bacterium | reverse complement strand
TCTCGGTGGGACCCTGCGCAAGCCTCGATGCGATCTTCGAGACCTCTGATTCAAAGGTCTCGGCGGGAAACACCCGGTTGACGAGGCCGAGCCTCAACGCCTCGCTGCTGTCGATCGGCTCGTTCAGGTAGGCGATCTCCATGGCCTTGCGGTACCCCACGAGGCGAGGCAGAGAATAGCTCGAGCCGCCGTCCGGGACGAGCCCGATACCCGTGTACGCCATGACGAAACGGCATCCCTCCACAGCGAGGCTCATGTCACAGGCAAGGCTCATGCTCATCCCCGCTCCCGCGGCCGTTCCGTTCACGGCCGCGATAACGGGCTTGGCCATCCGTGCGATCTCAGCCACGAAGGAATGGAGGAGTACCGTCAATTCCCGTAGAAACAGGTCCGCCCGCCCCTCTTCCTGGAGGTGCCGGTTCATCTCCTGCACGTCTCCCCCGGCGGAGAAGGCGCGTCCCGTTCCGGTGAGCACCACCGCCCGAATCGATTTGTCCGCCCCGCAGTGGTTCGCCGCCTCGCAGAGGTCCCTGCCCATGGCCAGATTGAATGCATTCAACTCCTTCGGCCGATTCATCCGTATCCAACCGACGCCGTCCTTTTGCTCAAAAACAACCGTCTCCAGTGATTTCATCCCATCCTCCCCGGGGTGTTACAGAAATCGGGAACACTTCGGTCCAAATGGCCCTTCCCGAATCGCCTCATTTCTTGTTCAGCTTCTTCAGTTCATCGGCACAGGGGGCAAAACTCGGTTCCTGGTTGATGTCCATCTCGAGGACCGCTCTCAGGATTCCTTCTTTGTCGATGAAAAACAGGGCCCGTTCCGTAAGTCCGTCCGACCGCAGAACACCGTATTTCCGGGCAACGGCCCCATGGGGCCAGAAATCGGAAAGCACCTCGAACCACACGCCCCCCATCTGCCGCGTCCACGCATGGAGCGTGGGGATATTGTCCACCGTAATCCCGAGCAGAATGGCGTCCCCCTCGTCAAAGGCGTCCTTGACGATGTCATACCCCGGCCACTGTACCGAGCAGACAGTCGTGAAGGCCGCCGGGACGAAAGAAATGACCACGTTCTTCTTCCCCCTGTATTGACTCAGCGTAATCTTCTTTCCCGACACGGAAGGGAGCGTGAAATCCGGCGCGGGCTCCCCGGTCTTGACCTTCAGCTCGCTGTCGATCGGCTTGAGCTTCCCCATGTCATAGACGTTTTCCTTGAGCTCCCTCGACTGCCCGGCGTAAGCCCCTGCCGGGAACAGCATGACGAAAGCACAAACGACACTCACTGCAAGGGTCTTCTTCATTCTGTGCCATCCTTTCCGCGTTGTGAGCTGTCCGTATCCGGAAGATCATAGGTCATCCCCGGAGGAACTGTCAAAAAATGCGAGATCTTCGCGCTGCCGCCGGCCTCCCTCGAGGCCCCTCCAAACACATAAAACATCTACATGGAATTGACGCCTGCAAATGAACTTCCGGGTCAGAAATCTAAATTCTTATACTCGAGTTCCAGCCCCGACTGCTCGAATTCATCTGATATCAACTGGTTGAAGGATTTCTCTTTGTGATTCTTGAACACAAGATCAAAAAAGGCGTTCACTTTCGCTATTTGAATCTTGTGAGCCAGGCCGGCATCGATGAGAGTATATGTCTGGAACAGGCTGAAGTTCTTCAGGAAGGTATCGGGCTTGAGATCTGGCCAGAAGTAAGGGCCAGAGACCGCGTAGGAACCATGGTTGGCATTGGAAAGCATGGTCCATACGACCGGAGCGTCCGAATGTTCGAACGCTTTCCGCAGGGCAGGATGGGAATCCTGGGCGCTGGGACGCGGGTTCGATGTAAGAAGGGCTGCCAGCAGGTTCAACGAAATGATGGTGGAGTCCTCCCTGCAATTCATGAGCAGGGTCGGCTTGTTCAACGCCATCATGGCCGGTTCCCGGCCCGGCGAGAGAAGTGCGGACTCCTGGCCCTCCGGGGGAAGGGACCGGACGAGGCCCCGGATATCGGGGATCGAGGGAGGGACGACGGCAACGCCTGCCTTGAAGCGATCCTCGAGTTCGAGGCCTACGAGGGTGGTAGCGCCACCGAAAGACCGTCCCATGAGTCCGATCCGGTCCAGATCGAGGATGCGGGCAAAAGGCCCCGATTCGTTCATGGCCGTGAGTTCGGCCAGGGTGGCCCGGAGGTCGTTCAGCCGCTCGATGAGCGAGGCGTCCAGCACCGCAAGGTCCATGTCCTGAAAAGCGGCGTATGTCTGCCCGTTGGGCGCATCGGCCCCGTACACACCGTGCTCGTCGATAAGGGGCAGTACGTCCGCCATGGCAGCGATGAATGCCGGATCGCCTGTTTCCGGATGGAGAGCGGGATCTTTACCGATCATGGAAAAGGGTGAGTTCCCGGTATGCTCCGGTGCGATGACCACATACCCGTTTCTTGCAAGGCTCTCACAGACGGTTTCCATGTTGTAGCGGCTGCCGGCATCACCATGGGACATGACGATCACCGGGAAAGGCGAAGCGCCCCGGGAAGGCGGCGCATCCAGATAGCTGTTGCGTTCGCGGTGGAACAACTCCGCGATGGCGGCGTCAATCTGCTCCTGGGTGACGCCGGGTCTGACCGTCTCCGGGGTGAGGTGATAGAATGTGGTCTCGGTCATCATGCGACGATGGACATATTCGTCTCCGAAGACATAGTCGCCGTATGTCGGATGCCTGGCGGAGTCGTCGATGTCCGCAGGGTCCACAGGGTACCATACTTCGGCAATGAGCACTCGGATTCCCGTCGTGATGCCTGCCACTGCATCGAACGGCCTGGTCTCATCATGGATGAAAAGGGTGGTGGATCCCACCTCATGGGGCTGCTCCACGGCTTCATCACCCCCCCGTGGCGGGGACGAAGAGTCCGAACAGCCTCCCAGCAAAGCAACGGTAAAGATCAAAATGAGCGGCAAAGCCTTCGCGAGATTCTTCATGTTCGACGATCCCCTTCTACAGATCAATGGTGCGGATATCCTTTAAAGACCCTCCATCTTCGCGATCACGTCCCGCATGATCTCGTCGGCTCCCCCCGCAATCGAGGCGGCGCGCACATCCCGATAGTATCGTGTGATCAACGACTCGTTCATGAAGCCCATGCCCCCGAACATCTGCAGACAGCCGTCTGTGATGCGCCTCAGCATCTGCCCGGCGAGGAGCTTTCCCATCGACACCTCCCGGGTGACGTCCATGCCCTTGTTCTTCATCCGGACGATGTGGTAGGTGAGCTGCTTCAGACACTCGATCTCGGTCAGCCAGTCCGCGATGCGGTGCCTCAGGACCTGTTTCCTGCTCAGGGGCTTGCCGAAGACGACCCGCTGCCGGATATGCTCGACCGTCATATCGATCACGTCCCGTGCGCCCACGTAGGACATCGGAATAGCCGCGAACCGCTCGTGCTGGAACTGCCTCATCTGATAGATGAAGCCTTCTCCCTCCGTTCCGATCCGGTTCTCTTCGGGAACCCTCACATCATCGAAGAACAATTCCGCCGTATCGCTGCTTCTCCAGCCGAGCTTGTCCAGCTCCCTGCTGACGCTGAACCCGGGCAATTCCTTGGGTACGACGAAAAGGCTGAACGAGTGGTACCCGGGGGCATGGCTCGATCGGGCGAGGACGACGACGAAATCGGCCTGCACCCCGTTGGTAATGAAGGTCTTGGTGCCGTTGATGATGTACCCGTTTCCATCCTTCGTCGCCCTTGTTCGCATGGCAGCGACATCGGAACCGGCCCCCGGCTCGGTCACCGCGATCGCGGCCACCATTTCACCCGCAACGGCAGGCCTCAGGAAGGCCTCTTTCAGGTACTCGCTCCCGAATTCGTGCAGCGCCGGGGTGGCCATGTGGGTCTGATCCGCAATCGCACCCTGCACCCCTACACCGTGAATGTGCCCGATCTCTTCGAGAAAAACCGTGTCGAACCAGTAGTCGAGCCCCTGCCCTCCCACCTCCGGGTCGTAGCAGATCCCCAGGAGGCCGAGATCCCCCATCTTCTCGAACAAATCATGGAGGGGGGCCGTAGTTTCTTCCCAGGCATCCATGTTCGGGTTGATCTCCGTGTCCACAACCCGCCGGACCGTTTGTCTCAGGGCGTTGTGTTCTTCGTTGAAATACATGCCGGGGCCTCCCGGGCTGGTTCGGGTTACGTGCTGCGCACGGGTTGACATCTCCCAAGGTAAGTTAGTATTACTATCAGTGACATACAGATATCACACAATTATAACTTATTCAATGGAAGAAGGCATAAGAAAAGGTTTGCTTCGCTTACCGATATCCTCTGAGAAGCCCATTCGGGAGCGATGCTTTCGCTTTTTCCCACGCGGAGGTAAAGGCATGGAAGCCAGAGTCTGGCACAAGGCTTACGGCCCGCAGCTCAGCCCGCACCTGGAGGTTCAAAACCTGACCCTCCCCGAGGCCCTCGAGCGGACGGCCGGGAAGTATCCTGAGCACGGGGCACTGATCTTGATGGGCAGGACGATCACGTACAGGCAGCTGGACGACGCAGTCAACCGATTTTCCGCCGCCCTGAGCAAGCTCGGGATCCGGAAAGGGGATAAAGTGGCCATCGTGCTGCCCAACATACCGCAGATGGTAATCGCCACGTACGCGATCTTTCGCCTCGGCGCAGTAGCGGTCATGAACAATCCCCTGTACACGGAGAGGGAACTCGAACATCAGCTCAACGATTCCGACTCGACGATAGCCGTCTGCATGGACCTCATCACACCCAGGATCCTGGCCATCCGGGACCGGACACAGATCAAGACGATCATTTCCTGCCACATCCGCGACTACCTTCCCTTCCCGATGAAACAACTCTTCCCGATTGTGAAAAAGCGGATGCACAGGAAGACTCGAGGCATGGAAGGGGTTCTCGAATTCACGGATCTCCTGCGCGGCGCCCCTTCGGGGCCTCCCCGGACAAAGGTCTCCATGGACGACCTTGCATGCCTCATGTACACAGGGGGAACCACGGGCGTTTCCAAAGGGGTGATGCTCAGCCACGCAAACATCAGCGTCAATGTCCAGCAGCTCTCCGCCCTGCTTTCCGACGCCGAAGAGGGCAAGGAAACCATCATCGGCATTCTGCCTTTTTTCCATGCGGCCGGCTTCACGGCGGCCATGAACTACTGCATCTACCGCGGCTTCACGAACGTCCTCGTACCTCGACCCGACCCGGACACCCTTCTCAAGCTGACGGTGAAATACCGGCCCGCCTACTTCGGCTGTGTGCCCACCCTGTACGTGGGCATCCTGAACCATCCCGACCTCTCGAAGCACGATCTCTCGTTTATCAAGGCATGCATCTCCGGGGCCGCCCCCCTGGCCGTCGAGACGATCCGGGAATGGGGCGAGCGCGTCGGGGCGCCCATCATCGAGGTGTACGGGATGACCGAGATGTCGCCCATCTCTCACACCAACCCGTGGCGCGGAAAGATGAAGCCGGGCAGCGTGGGGATCCCCCTGCCCGACACGGACTGCCGGATCGTGGACGTGGACACCGGGACCCGGGAGATGGGGGTGGGGGAGCCGGGGGAGATCCTGCTCAAGGGCCCGCAGATGGCCCGGGGCTATTACAAGAAGCCGGAGGAGACGGCGGAGGCCTTCCGGGACGGGTGGTTCCACACCGGGGATATCGGAACCATGGACGAAGAGGGATACCTGTTCATCGTGGATCGGAAGAAGGACATGATCATCGCCGGAGGATTCAACATCTATCCCCGTGAGATCGACGAGATTCTTTACGAGCATCCGAAGGTCAAGGAGGCCTGTGCGGTCGGCCTGCCGGACCCATACCGAGGCGAGACGGTGAAGGCCTTCATCGTACCCCGGGACGGCGCAACCCTCACAGAGGAAGAAATCACCGCCTACTGCAGGGAAAAACTCGCCGCCTACAAGGTACCCAAAGAGATCGAGTTCGTGGAAGATCTGCCCAAAAGCACCATCGGCAAGGTTCTGAGGAGAGAACTGAGGGAGATAGAGGCAAAAAAGACGAAGGGAAAAACACAGGGCGCGACCGAAGCTGGAAGAGTCAGCCCGTAACGATTGCGTCGGCGAGGAGCTTCCAGAGGTGTACGGGCCTCCAGGGTCTCTTGTAGTCCCTGGCCAGATTGTCCAGGGCATCGTAGCAGTTCACGCACGGGGTGCACACGAGATCCGCGCCGGTTCGGTCGATCTGATCCACTTTCACCTTCCCGTAGTGGGTGCGGGCCTTTTTAAACCCGGCGATCAGGGCCCCGCCCCCGCCGCTGCAACAGTAGTTGGCGTCCCGGTTGGGCGTCATCTCCACGAAGTCCTCACAGACGTGGCTCAATACGAATCGCGCATCCTCGGCGATGGAGGCGAAGCCCGCCATGGAGGCCTTCCGTACGGCATTGCACGGATCGTGCAGCGTGACCCGGCCGGTATGGCGCGACGAATCGAGCCTCAGGCGGCCCTCCCGAATCCACAAGGCGTATAATGCAACCACGTGAATCACCTCGAAACGGATTTCGATGCCGAACTTCGCGTAGCCCGCCATCGTCGCATAGTATCCGTGGCCGCATTCGGTGTAGGCCACCTTCCTGCACCCGAGCTGTTCCACCTTTGCCGCCTGCCGCCGGAGCGTCTCCTCCCAGGTCGCCTCGTCGTCCGTGAACATCGCGTAATTGGTTCCCTCCCACCACTTCTCGGGCAGGGTCCAGTCCACGCCCGCCGCGTGAAAGATCTTGAAAATATCCTGTAGGTCGGCCGGGTAGTACATGGGAAGCTTGGAGTTGATCGTCGCAAAGTACTCGGCGCCCTGCCTTTCCACCGGCACCTCGAGATCCGGGATGTCCTCCCGAAGTTCGTCTCCCATCCACTCTACGGTCTCCAGCCAGTCATCGACCCCGATCCCCATATTGTTCGACACCGTACGATGGAGGTCCGCGGTCTTCTGAATCTGGCCCGGAGATCGGTCCCGAGGAACCAGGCCGCGGGCCCGGCCGATCAGGGCCGCCAGGTCGACGCCTGCCGGACAAAGGGCATTGCACCGGCCGCATTCGGTGCACTGCCAGATCCAGTCCATCTCCACGATTAGATCTCCCAGGCCGTTCTGAATCAACCGCACCAGACGCCGCGGATCGAGCCGTTCTTCGCTCCAGTCGGCAACAGGACATCCAACCACACAGGCACCGCAGGACAGGCACCGGTCTCCGCCCGTCTCCAGGACCAGCCTTCGGAGGGCCTCCCGAGCATGCTGCCTCGCCTTCCCGCTGAGAACGGCCTCTGTCACACCCCGCCCCCCGCTCGCGCGCGTGCGGCCAGGACAGAGTCGACCGCGGCATAGCCCGTAACCACTGAAATACCGGCGCCTGATTTCTCCCTCACCCAGTCGTGGCCGGCCAGGACGGCGCCCGCCACGAATACATTGTCATATACAGGGACGCCCCCCGGCCCGACGGGCCTCAACATGGAGTCCACCTTCACGCCCACGCGATTGATCGGATGGCCCGGAGCCCCGAGGAAGCTCGCCATGTGCCAGTTGTCCCGGTCCCCCGGGGCCTCCACCTGGAGGTCCAGCAGCATCTCTCTCACGCCCTGCCGGTCCGCCTCCAGACCGCCGCCGAAAAACCGGCCCGTGGCCACAAGCACATACTCGGCAAGGATCCTCTCCTCGCGGCTCTTCCCCGTACGGTACGCGGCCGAGACATGCCCGCCTTTCTCATCGAGCCTGCTCACAGGAGCCCCTTGCCGGAAATCCACGCCGGCCTCCACCAGGTCCCTCTTCAGCAGGGCCGCCAACCGCATTCCGGGCAGAGAAGGGGTAAGCAACGGAATCTCGAACACCCCTACACCGAGCCTTTCCTCCAGATCCCGACAGACAGCGGCCACACGATCGAAGCCGAGGACGGCCGGCAACCCGAGGAACCGGCTCTGCCCCAGCAGCGGTTTTACCGCCCCTGCGAAACGGTCGCGAAATTCAGGCCGCTCGAACTCGAAGGCGAGCTGCGTAACCGTGAGCCGTCGATCTCCATCGAGCAAAACGGAGCGATCGAGCCGTGCCGCCTTCAGCCCTCCCCACCGATCCTGAAGATTGCAGACCACCTGTTCCGGAGAAAACTCGTAGAGCCCCTCGAACCCGAGGATCAGGGCGGGACGGCGTCGGCTCCATGCGAGTCGGTTCTTCTTCATGCTGACAGAGACGGCGTATGTCGGCTTGATCGTTCCCGCCCCCGTAACGATCGCCATATTCTCTTCGCCCCGCCGATAGTAGGCGAGCGGCCCCGCCTCCAGGTAAAGGAGAAAATCCTCGACAGCGGCCCTGGCCCCCCGAAGGCCCACACGGCCATAGGGATGCTCCGGTTCCGTCTCGATCAACTCGGACAGCGCCTCCCAGGGACTTTCCCGGTACCGTTTCGCCTCGGTGGGGTAGACGGCGAGGAGGTCGAGTGCTCCGGACGTAAAGGGAAGGCTGCCGGGTCCCTGGGCGACCACCACGGTCTTCAGCCCTTCCCTCTGCGCCCGCCACGCCGCCACAAGGCCCGTGAGGCCCCCTCCCACGATCAACAGGTCGCAGTCGGTCTTCATGGTCAAAGGCTTCCGTCGATGTTCAGGCTGCCGCAGTAAATCGCCTCGAGAAGCTGCTCCTGGCGAAGCTGTTCGCCCCAGAGCATCGGCTTGATCCCGTTCCAGCGCTTCTCCAGAAAATCGGCGAGCATCTCGTTTCCCTTTTTGCTGGAAACAAGGCCCCGCTCGTACAGATAGCCGATCGTACGGTAGCCGCAAAAGCCGCCCTGGCAGGAGCCCATGCCGAGACGGGATCGAAGTCGAATCGCGTTCGGATCGATCGGATGCCCGTTTTTCCTAAGCTCCGCCACGATCTCCTCGATCTGCTGCCGCCCCACCATCTCGCACTCGCAGAGGACCTCTCCACCCGGCGGCGGGACCCGCAAACGCTCCAGCCTTTGGCTGGTGTCCAGGGCCCGCCCCTCTCCGCTGCCGGGAAGCGGGATCTCGGCCGTTCGACAGGGCTCGTCCACCCCGAGCCGCCGGCTTACCAGATCGACCGCCTTCTCCGCCATCAGACGATAGGTGGTGAGCTTTCCCCCTGCGATACTGACCAGGTTCTCGAGCCCGTCCTTTTCGTGATCAAAGACCGTGAAAGCCCTCGATATTTTCCGATCCGGTTCGTCCCGGTCGGCCAGGACCAGGGGGCGGACACCCGCGTAGGCCCGAATGAACCGGGCCGTTTCAAGGGCAGGCACCATCCTGGACGCCTCCTCCACCAGCCGGTCCACCTCGGATGCGCTCGTTCTCAGGTGGTCCAAGTGCTCCACGCGGATCGAGTTGGTGCCGGTGATGGTTACCGTCTCGCCGGGTACCACGATGTCGCCGTCGGAAGGGGGCCGCAGCCGGTTGATGACCCGGTTGACCAGTCGAGAGTTTGTGATCAGCAGGCTGCCCTTGGAGTACGCGATCCGGAGGTCCGCCCCGGCCAGCGCTCCGATCTGATCGACCCAGGGGCCTGCCGCACTGACGACCTGGTCCGCAAAGACCTCCACGGCCTCGCCTGTCTTCGCCTGGATTGCATCCACCCTGGCGATCCTCTTTCGGTCGCGCTGCATGGAGGTCACCTGGGTATAAAAGAACACCCGCGCCCCGAGGCGCCGGGCGGCCTCCAGGTTCGCCTCTGTCGTCAAAAAGGGGTTCATGGATGCGTCCGGCACGCGAAACGCCGCCTTGACGCGAGGCTGGAGGAAAGGCTCCTCTTCGCGAAGCTCTTTCAGGTCCGCCTGCTCGACAGATACCCCGGTCCGGGCAGCCGCGGAGATGAAGTCGACAATGTACTCGTCCTTGTCTTCTTCCAGGGCGACGAACAGGCCCCCTGTATCCTCTACACAGCCCGAGGCGATCCTCTTGAGCACCTCATTTTCCCTGGCGCACTCCCGTGCAGAGGCAGGATCCGCGACAACATATCGTCCACCGCTGTGGAGCAACCCGTGATTGGCGCCGGAAGCCCCTGCGTTCAAATCCCTTCGTTCGAGAAGCACCGCATGGATGCCCCGCATGGCCAGGTCCCGCAATATGCCCGCGCCGGTCACCCCGCCGCCGATCACCAGCACCTGGGTCTCGATCCTCATATCGTCCCTATCCCCGTTCCGTTGGCTGATGGGAGGCGGATTCTACAGCACATAGGTTGCACCGGCCTTGAGAACGTCCACCTGCGCTTCCACTTCCCGGGAGATACGGCCCAGGGCATGATCGCAGCTATCGTGGGCCGACAGGAGAACCCGCCGAGGCTCCTCTTTTCGGATTGCACGGATGGTGCGGGTCAGATCCTCGTCGGTCACCGGCTCCCACCAAGGCTTCCCGGTTCCGATAATCATCTGGAACTGGACCCCGCCGTAGTTGACGCGTCCCGTCGTAACGGGGAAATGCAAGCCGCCTCCAATCGCGTAGACCGGCTCGTTCGACAGCCTCCGGACCATGCGGAGAATTACCTCGATCGTGGGATGCCCGCACCCGGTCAGAACAACCAACCCCTTTCCTTTTACATGAGCCACCAAGGCCTGTTCCTCGGTCAGGCCGAGGAAATAAAGGGCCCTGGCCAAGGGGCCTGTCGATGCGATACCCCCTTCCAGCATCCGGGGCCCGTCTGTAATCCGTACATCAAAGCCTTCCGCCTCTGCCGTGTCCGGCAGGTAGCATGGCTTGCCCCCGGCCGGACCAAACGCCTCGGGCAGGGTCACCCGGCGCCTGCGCTGCGCCTTCACCCCGCCCATGTGGTCCGCATGAAGATGTGAGACGACAAGCGCGTCTGCCGCCTCCATCGTAAGGCCGAGGAGCGAGGCGTTATTTGCAAAGGTGGGGTGCTGGGGCCCGAATCCGATGTCGTACAGGAGGGCGCCCCGGTCGGTGCGCAGAAAGTAAGAGACACCGGGCTCACCCATGAATCCATCCTCGTGTTCGAACTCGGACACGACGGTAAGCTCCAGCTTTTCCAAGGCCGGCAAGGGGAGCGGCCCCGCCGCCTCGATCCTTTCCCGATTCGCCCGTGCGGCCCGCTCACGGTTCCCCTTGAAGCGACGGTTCTTGCTCATCGCCCAGGGAACGAGAGCAGGGGATGAAACTACGAGAAAAGGCCACCAGTAGGGGGGAACACGGAATCCCATCCTCTTCTCCCTCCTTCCCCATAGCTTTAGATGCTCAGCCCTTATATAACACCCGGCGGCGAGTCATCAAATGGCGGGCGGGATTCGTCGCCGAGGGGAAAAAGGGGGTTACGGTTCTGTGTCCGTAACCCCCTTTACAGATGATCCTGGTTATCGACTGCCCCTTACAGGAGCGGAGCGATCACCAGGGAAACCACCGACATCAGCTTGATCAGGATGTTCATCGACGGTCCGGAGGTGTCCTTGAAGGGATCTCCCACCGTGTCTCCGATCACCGCCGCCATGTGGCAGTCGCTTCCCTTGCCGCCCAGGTTGCCTTCCTCGATGTACTTCTTCGCGTTGTCCCAGGCACCGCCTCCGTTAGCCATCATGAGGGCCAGCAGAACGCCTGATGCGGTTGCTCCGGCCAGGGCCCCGGCCAGGGCTACCGGTCCCATCCAGAAACCGATGATCGGCGGCGTGACCACCGCGATCACCCCGGGGACCACCATCCGTCTGAGCGCTCCCTTGGTCGCGATGTCCACGCACTTGGCTGGATCCGGCTTTCCCGTACCCTCCAGCAGTCCGGGAATCTCCTTGAATTGCCTTCGGATCTCGTTGACCATGTCAAAGGCCGCCGCGCCCACAGCCAGCATCGTCCTGCTCGCGATCAGGAACGGAATCATCGCTCCGATCAACAGCCCGATCACGGCCTGCGGCTGCGTAATGTTCACGATCAGCAAGTCGATGATCTCGGGCGACGACTTGTCCGCATCCACGGCCTGCGTGTACGCGGAAAAGAGCGCCAGGGCCGTCAATGCCGCGCTGCCGATCGCAAAGCCCTTACCGATGGCGGCCGTCGTGTTCCCCAGCGCGTCCAGGCTGTCCGTAATCTTCCGCGTTTCAGGCCCGAGTTCGGCCATCTCGGAGATGCCGCCCGCGTTGTCCGCGATCGGCCCGTACGAGTCCACGCTCATCGTGATCCCCACCGTGGCCAGCATGCCCACTGCCGCAATACCGATTCCGTACAGACCCGCATAGTAGTTTGCGATGAAGATCCCCAGACAAATGAACAGGACCGGCGCAACCACACTCTCCATTCCGACCGCCAGGCCCTGAATGATCACCGTCGCCGCTCCGGTCTCCGAGCTTTTCGCAATGTCGCGTACCGGCTTGCCCGATGTGTAGTACTCCGTCACCAGTCCGATCACGACCCCCACGAGGCAACCCAGGGTCACGGCCAGCCACACATTGGCCCGGCCGGCCAGGCCTGTCCAGCCCGCCGCCGCGGCCCCCTCGCGCATCATACCGTTCACGCCAAACAACCATATCCAGATTCCGGAGGCTACGATGAAAAGCCCCGCCGCGATAAACATCGAGTACCGCAGCGCCGCCGCCGGGCTGTACTTCTTGAGCCAGTCGATGCTCTTGATCCCTACGAAGGAGCAGAGCAGTCCGATGGCCACCATGAAGATCGGAAGGCTCATGAAATAGAAGGCGTTTTCTCCGGTCGTTGCCGCCCAGGTCGCCCCGATGGCGATCGTGGCAACGATCGACCCCACGTAAGACTCGAAGATGTCCGCTCCCATACCGGCCGTGTCGCCCACGCAGTCCCCCACGTTGTCCGCGATTACGCCCGGGTTTCGGGGATCGTCCTCCGGGATGCCGGCCTCCACCTTTCCCACCAAGTCCGCCCCCACATCCGCGGCCTTCGTGTAAATCCCCCCGCCCACGCGGGCGAACAACGCGATCGAACTCGCGCCCATGGCAAATCCGTTGATGTCTTGGGTCTCAAAAAATCCGAGCCACCGGGAAAGCAGATACAGGATCGTAACCCCCAAAAGGCCCAGGCTCGCCACGGTCAGGCCCATCACGGCCCCACCGTTGAAAGCTACCTCCAGCGCACTGCCCTGGCCTTCCTGATTCGCCATCCAGGAAGTCCGGACATTGGCCTTCGTAGCCGCCTGCATACCTACGAATCCGGCCGTCATCGAGCAGCTGGCGCCCAGCAGGAAGCAGAAGGCCGTCACCACGGAGATCTTCCACGCCAGAAGCAGGAACACAATGGCGATAAAGACGCACAGATACGTATACTCTGTCTTCAAGAACGCCATGGCGCCGTCATGGATCATCTCGGCGATCTCTCGCATCTTGTCCGTGCCCGGATCTTTTGCCTCGATGTCTCCAAACAGCTTTCGCGCCATCACGATGCCGACAGCGGCCACAACCAAGGCCGCCGCCAATCCAAGGCCGTACATCCCCCATGTCCGAAAGACCTCTACAATCGTGTCCATACCTTTCCCTCCTCTACTCGGTGGTTTCTCCTCCAGCCCGTGTTCGCTTCCACGCCAGCGAGGTTACTCCTCAACCGTTGCTCCTGCCTCCACCTCTCTGCCTTCCTCCCGTAGCCGGGTATTGAAAAGGTTCATGGCCCGATCGATGCCTTGCTCCAGTATGCACTCGACAGCCTCAGATCCTCGCACCAGAAACCGGGGGAGCCGTGCCGCCTGATCGTCGGGGAAAGCCCCCAACACATGATCCTCGGGTCGCTCTCCGGCCTCCGGACGGCCAATCCCCATCTTTACGCGCGGGAAACGGTCGGAACCGAGTTCCCATAGGATGGATTCGATTCCCTTGTGCCCCCCCGCCCCGCCGCCTCTTTTCAGTTTCATCGTTTCAAAGGCGAGGTCCATGTCGTCGTGTACGACCACAAGCGCCTCGGTCGGCACGCGGTATTCATCGCAAATCCTGCCGACTGCTTCTCCGCTCCGATTCATGTAAGTCTGCGGCTTGACGAGAAGGATCTCGGACCCTCCTTGAACGTGCAGGCCGATCCACGCAAGCCCCTTACGTTCTTCCCACCGGGTCTTATGCCTGGCTGCGAAAACATCCAGGACCAGGAATCCGATGTTGTGGCGGGTTTTCGAATAACGGCGGCCCGGATTCCCGAGTCCGGCAATCATCCACACAGCAACCTCGAACTCCGGCGGGAATCCCCACCTCTTCTGCTCCCGGCGGGAAGGCCGTCCATCCCGAATGGACGGTCCGCTCAGTTCTCTTCGGCCTTCTCTTTGTCCTTCTCCTCTTCTCCCTCCGCCCCTTCTTCCTCGCCGGCTTCGACCTCTTCCGGCTTTTCTTCCTCTTCCTCGACAGGAGCCGATATCACGACGACGGGCTCCTTCGGGTCCGTGAGGACGCGCATCCCCTCGCCGATCTTCAGGTCCTCCACATGGATGGACTCGCCCATGCTCAGCTCCCCGATATCCGCATCAATATGTTCCGGGATATCGCCGGGCAGACACTCCAGCTCGACGACGCGCCGCAGCTGCTGAACCATTCCCCCTTCCCGGAGTGCCTCCGTGGGCTCGCCGACCAGCCTGACGGCCACCTCCACCGTAATGAGCTGGTCCATCAAGACCCCCATGAAATCCGCGTGCAGCACCCGGTTGAGAGGATCCTTCTGGATCTCCTTGACGATAACGGTTTCCTGTTCCTCCTCGGACCTCGCTTCGTCTTTGATCTTGAGCTGGATCAGGATATTCTGGCCTGCAGCCACCTGCAGAATCCTTTCCAAGCTCCTCTTCTCGAGGCTCAGTGGGATGGGGTCGAGACCTTTTCGATAGCAGACCGCCGGAACATTGCCGGCGGCACGCAGCTTACGGGCCGCCCCTTTACCGGTTTTCCATCTTCTCGTGACTTCCAATTCCTGCTGTTCCATTCCCAAATACTCCTTTCCCACTCCCGCCGACGGGCTCAAGGCCCGAGCATGTTCGTATCAAATGAAAAGGCCGCTTACCGACTCGCTGAAATACGTGCGCTTGATCCCTTCAGCCAGAAGCCTCGCGATCGAAAAGACCCTGATCTTCTTGCACCGCTGCGCCTCTTCGGTCAAAGGGATCGAATTTGTAACAATCAACTCCTTGAGGTATGAATTCTCAAGCCGCTCCAGGGCCGGCCCGGAAAGTACCGGGTGCGTACAACAGGCATAGACCTCTGTCGCACCCGCATGGTGCAAGGCCTCCGCTCCGTGGACGAGGGTTCCCGCCGTGTCGACGATATCGTCCACCACCACGGCCCGGCAGCCTTCCACATTGCCGATGATATTCATGCTTCGGGAAACATTCGGCGCATCCCGTCGCTTATCGATAATCGCCATGGGCCTGTCGAGTCGTTTGGCAAAGGCCAGGGTCCGCTCCACCCCCCCGGCATCCGGAGCCACCAGGACCACATTGTTCGAAAGATGGTCGCGTATGTAAGGGAGCAGAACCGGCGTGGCGAAGAGATTGTCCACAGGAATATCGAAAAAGCCCTGGATCTGGCCCGCATGGAGGTCCAGGCAAAGAACGCGCGTGGCCCCGGCAACCGTGAGCAAATCCGCGATCAGCTTCGCCGAGATCGGCGCCCGGGGTGCGGCCTTCCGGTCCTGCCTGGCATAACCATAGTACGGGATGACCGCCGCTATCGTCTTGGCGGACGCCCGTTTCAGGGCGTCGATCATGATCAGCAGTTCCATCAGGTAGGTGTCGCTCGGGCGGCAAATCGACTGAAGCACGAAAACGTCCAGCCCGCGGACATTTTCTTCGATCGCAACGGAAGTTTCTCCGTCGCTGAATTGCTTCACCTCCGCACTGCCCGGCTCGATACCGAGCTCAGCACAAATCTCCTGAAACAGCTTCCGGTTTGAGTTTCCGGAGAAAATACGCAGTTTTTTCATCTGTTTTTCGATCTCGTATTATTAGGGACTCGGGTGGCGGGATTCTGAGGAGGTTAGAGCATACCAGAGAGGCAACAAAAAGTAAAGGGCACACAACTTCCGACCCCTCCACGGGAAAAGCGGCGCCACGGCCACGGCAACTGCCTTTGG
>WFRX01000353.1 GCA_015486285.1 bacterium | reverse complement strand
GTGTACCTCCCCTTCCAGGACCCTTCCCCTCCAGGGGCAGTCCTCCGTAGCCGCAAAGGCCTCCTTTGATCCCCTCCGCGGCACACGATCTCCGCCAACCCGCCTGAACCCCGTATGTGCGAGCCCCAGCGGCCGGGCAATCCCTTCCTCGAATAAGCGGTCCAGCGGCAGTCCCGACACCCTTTCCAGGATCGCCCCCAGCAGAAGGAAACCCAAGTCGGAATAGATCTCCGCCTGCCCCGGCAACGCCTCCAGGGGTTCTTCCAGGATCCTCTGCGAGATTGTTTCCGTAGAAATCGGCCGCCTGTCCGCAGGGTATTCCTGATAAAAGGGCCGCCATGCCGGCAACCCGGATCGGTTCGAGAGAAGCTGCCTCACGGTAATTCCTGCCTTGGCGGGGTCCTTCAGGGGAGAAAACCAGGCCTCGAGGCCCTGGTCAAGATCCAGGATCCCTTTTTCAACCATCAACATGGTCAACAGAGACGTGCAAAGCGGTTTTGTGAGAGAGGCCAGGTCGAAGAGCGTCTCACGACTCATGGGAAGCTCGGCGGGTATTTTGCGACGGAGGCCATAGGCCTCATGGAAAATCACCCCCGTCGGCCCACGGACCAGGAGCACCGCTCCCGGAACCCGGCGCTCTTCTTCGATCGTCTGTCGAAGAAGCCGATCGACTCTGTTCAGGCCTTGGGCGGTCATTCCGGCGACTTCACAGCGGACTCGAGGATGGAAATCCGCCCTTCCCTGCCGTCGATTTCCGCAGGCACCCCGAACGGCAGGGGGACATTGTGCCGCCCGTGTCCCACGGGGACCCCGCAGACTACCGGCACATCCAGATCCTGCGTGTTCTCTTCGATCACCTCGTCCATGGCCTCCTTTTCCCGCCGGGCCCGTTCCCCCGCCTGCACACCATGGAATTCGCCGAACAAAAGACCGGCCACCGAAGAGAACTTCCCTGCCTGCCTGAGCTGAACGAGCATCCGGTCGACCCGGTAAGGCCTCTCCCCCCGATCTTCCAGGACAAGAATCCTGCCCGAGGTTTCCACCTCCCACGGCGTCCCGAGGGTGGAACACAGCAGGGACAGATTCCCCCCCACAATCGGGCCCCGGGCATAGCCCCTTCGGATCCATCTCAGGTCCCCCGCAGGCAGCGCTCCGAGCGGCTCACTCCTGGTTAGGAGGCGGAAAAGCCCATCACGCGTCACGTCTGAAAGGGCCCCCATCTCGCTCACGACAGGGCCGTGAAAACAAACCATGCCCGCCTCCTGGAGGAGGAAGGTCAGCAGGCAGGTTGCATCGCTGTAACCGAGGAAGATCTTCGGATGCCGCCGAAGCAGGGAAGCATCCAGTTTGTCCAGGATCCGCTGGGAGCCGTAACCGCCTCGAACCGCGAAGACCGCCCGGATTTCAGGATCAGCGAACATGGCCTCCAGCTCATCGGCCCGTTCCCTGTCGCTCCCCGCCAGGAATCCCTGCCGTCTCTCGAGGAAATCGGACCGCCATCCGACACGAAAGCCCTCGGCCTCGAGGAAGCGGACCCCGGCCTCCAGCGCATCCCGATCGAAGGGACTCGAGGGCGCCACCAATCCCACCTGGTCGCCTTCCCGTAACGGAGGGGGCTTTTCGAACGCCCCCTCAGGTCCCACGCCCAACCTTAGTCGCTCCCTTGCCAATAGCGTATGGACTCGCATTCGTTTTCCATGGGCGGCAACGTGTCGCGCAATGCCTTTTCCGCCTGAGCGATCCGCTCTTTGACAACCACCCGCTCACGCTGGAACTCGTTCCTCTTCCTCGCCGTGACCGTCCTGTGGATCATCCTGTTGAGCTCCACGAGCCGGTCCTGGTCCTCTTCCAGCTGATGGGTCCAGCGTTCTTTTTCCTTCTTCACCCTCTTCTGACATGCAGCATACTGATCGACAGGCTGTGACGAATCGCCGGAGGGCGAAGCGGCGGCCGCGGGAGGGGCAGGCGTCACGTTGAGGGCTTCCTCAGGCAAATTCTGGACCCGAGCCCGATCCCGGAAGGCGGGCGGGACCCTCGTCAAATCGTCCGTGAAATGGATGTTCCCCTCTGCGTCCTTCCACTTGTAAAACGCCGCCCCACTTATCCCGTAAGACACGAATGTAACCAATACCATTACAAAAAACACGATTCGTGGGCGTTTGATCATGGTCGGGAAGTCCCTTTTTTAAGGATCCTCAAAGGTTCTCGCCAATGAACGCTTTCCAGGGCCCGAACAACGAGGAAAATCATTCAATTTGTGTGCCAGCCGCCTGTCCGGAATCTCAGTATAGCCCAGATGGACCGAAAAAGGCGAGTGTCTCCCGGCGAATGACCCTCTTTTTCCTGGAGCCGGTACCGGGAGAATGGCGTTTGAATTCGGCAGGCCCGGCACTCTGCGGAACCGCTGAAGGAGACCATTTTGCATCTCTTGTTTGAATCTCTTTCTCTTAACCCCGCATCTCTGTTCTGAAAGGGAAAGGCTCGTGCCTCGAGCAAAATCCGCAAAAACAAGGAAAAGGAGAAAATCTGATGAAGTTCAAGATGTCCGCCATCCTGCTGGCCCTGGTCATCCTCGCTGCGGGCCTCCCCGCAAGACAGGGGTCCGCTTTGGAGATCATCACCAAGGAGGATATTATTCATGAGGTCGTTCCGGTATCCGCCATCGTCAAGACCGCAGACAACGCCATCTTGCTCATCGATTCATCGGCGTCGATGAACAAACCTTTCAAAGACTTGGAAGTGTCCAGGCTGCAGGCGCTGCAGGATGCTCTCCGGCTCAGGAACGAAATCATGCCGCAGCTCGATATCAATATGGGCCTTTATGTGTATACGCCATGGAAGCCCCTATACCCTGTGCAACCTTATAACAGGCAGCAGGTCGCCCAGGCCATCGATGCCATGCCCGTTCAAGGAAACGGCTCGACGTTCCTGTCGCGCGCCATGGAGAACCTCGACCCGATCCTGGCCCGGCTGACGGGCAGGACCGCCGTTTTCCTGGTGACGGACGGCCAGTACTCCCTCGAAAGGCACATGAAGAGGCCGGCCGTCGAGGCGAAGGAACTCGCCCGAAAATACAATGTCTGCTTCTACCTGATCAGCACGGCGGAAACCAAAAGGCAAGAGAAGAATCTGCAGGAAATCGCGGATGTGAACGAATGCTCGAGAATCATCCCCTTCTGCCTCTGGATTGAAAGACCGGAATACAACACCAACGCATTGTTTGTGATCAAATCCGGCGAGAAGATCGTCACGGTTTCGAGACAGCGGATTGTCGGGTTGAAGACGGACGACATCCATTTCCGCTTCAACGCGCAGACGATCGATCCCCAGTATCGAGAGGAACTCGATGCCATAGGCGAATTTGTCCAGGCGCACCCGCAGACTTATGTCGTCATTCACGGATATGCGGACAGCCGGGGAAATCCGGAATACAACCTCAAGCTCTCTCACCGAAGGGCCATGGCCGTTGCGAATTACCTGAAAGATCATTTCAACCTCCCGGACAACAGAACGGTGGTCATGTGGTATGGGGACCTCAACCCGGTTGCCGACAACAACACGGAAGAAGGCCGCGCCATGAACCGCCGCGTCGAGATCGGGGTCGGCGGGTTGAACAAGGAAGCGCCTTAGGCAGACGGGGAAGAAGCCTGCCCATCCCAGGCCGGCCTGCATGATGAATGGAAAGGAGCTCCGGTTTTTCGGGGCTCCTTTTTCATTGGGTTGCCGTGCTTTTTCAGGCCCACGGCACCGTCTATCCCGCCACATGGAACCATCGATGGGGCCCGGACCCTCCCCGCCCGGGAACCCTTTCGAACGGCCCGGGGTCTACCTTTCAAATTGACTCGAAATCACCCATTCTATTAAAGTCCCTGATCGTGCCTGTGCAACATCATCCCGGAGGAAAAAATGAGGCGGATTCTACCGGTCGTGTTGGGCCTGTTTCTTGTCTTTGCCGGCTGTTCGGACGGCTCCTCTGACGGGGGACAAGGGTCGACAACCGACCCGAACGCCCATGCGGACGGATCCGGGTTTATCACGAACCAACGGATCATCTATTCGGATGGCTTGCACAGCGAGAACACGGAGATGATCCGGCTGGGGGACCGGATTCTCCTCTGTTTCCGTGGCGGCGAGGAGGGACAGACCGGGTCGGCCCGGGCCAGGATCATGGTCTTCGAGTCGACGGACAACGGCGAAACCTTCTCGAAGATCAGCGAGGTCTCCATGCCGGATGATCCTGACGACCCGGACGACGACCGGGATATCCGGGATCCGAAGCTTGTCCAGCTCGGCGATACCCTCTTCATGTACGCGATCAGCCGGGTCCCCGGTTTCAAGTACCGGGATCTCTTCGGCGAGGCCTGGACGGTACGGGCCGAGTCGGCGGACGGCGGACGCACCTGGACGACGCCCGTGAAAACCCTTTTCGATCCCAGCGGACGGTTCGCACGGTTCCTCGGGTTCGACGAGACCTATTGGGGGTTCTGGCGGGTAACGAAGCGGGAATACGAAGAGGGTGGCGAGAACAACGTAACCCTGTATGCCACGGCTTACGACGACGGAGACATTTCCGTCGGCCTGTTCGCATCCGAGGACGGCCGGACCTGGAGGAAGGTGGGTCTCATTTACAGCGGATGGCAGGACGTACCGAGTGAAACAGAGCTTCAGTTCTTCGGGGCCAACCAGGAGAAGGCCGTGGCGTTGGTTCGCATGGACAACCAGGGGAACCTCAGCGACGGCCAAACGGCCATCTGCACAGCCAGCGCCCCTTTCACTTCGTGGGAATGCGGCCGCCGCATCGAACAGCGGCTGGACGGGCCGACGTGGATCGTTCTCAGGGACGGGAACCGAGTACGCAACTTCGTGTTCGCCCGCAGGCACCTTCCATGCACCTTCAAGCGAACCACGGCCTACGAACTGCGGGGGGACCTGACGGACCCGAATGCCCCTGTCCAGGTCTGCGAGATACAGGATTTGGCGAGTTCGGGCGACACGGCCTATACGGCCCTCGCGCCCATCAGCGGAGACCGATATCTTTTGTCCTGGTACTCGAGCCCGGTCGAT
>WFRX01000352.1 GCA_015486285.1 bacterium | reverse complement strand
TGGCGGTCGGCAGAAGGCCTCTCACCGACGGGGCCGGCCTGTCGGAGGCGGGGGTCAGCGTCGGGGGGGACGCACGGATCGAGGTGGACGAGCGCCTCGAGACATCGGTCCCCGGGGTATACGCAATCGGCGACCTGGTTCGGGGCCCCATGCTCGCCCACAAGGCCGAGGAGGAAGGGACGGCGGTGGCCGAGCAGATTGCCGGCAAGCCGGGCCATGTCAACTATCCGGCCATCCCGAGCGTGGTCTACACCTCGCCCGAAGTGGGGCAGGTGGGCATGACCGAGGCGGAAGCGAAGGACCGGGGGCTGGCGATCAAATCCGGGCGTTTCTATTTCAAGGCGAACGCACGGGCGAAGTGCATGGGCGAAGAGGATGGCCTGGTCAAGGTCATCGCCCACGCCGAAACGGACCGGCTCCTCGGCCTTCACATCCTGGGGCCGCACGCATCCGAAATGATCGCCGAGGCGGTGACGGCCTTCGAGTTCGGAGGCAGCGCTGAGGACGTGGGACGCACCGTGCACGCCCATCCCACGCTCTCGGAAGTCGTCAAGGAAGCCGCCCTGGCCGTGGAGAGGCGGCAGATCCACGGCTGAACGCGCGGGTCGGCCCGGTTTCCGCCCGGAGGGCGCCGGGCGCCTTGGGGACCGCCAGAAGGGGAGCTTCAGTCAAAATTGTACTGGGTCAGGATCGGGTCTCTTCCGGTTGTCTTGTCGGTAAAATATTCGTAATAGGAGATGCCCATAAATCCGCCGCACACGTTGAATACATTCCGGAAACCCGTCTGCTGCAAGGCCAGGACGACATTGTAGCTGTCCTGTCCGGTCCTGCACTGGAGGTAGACCGGTTTCTCTTTCGGGATCTCCGACAGTCGCTTGCGTATCTCGCTGAAGGGGATGTTGACACCCGTTTTGAGGTGGCCTTTTTCAAAGATCTCTTTTTCTCGTATATCGACAATCAAGGCATCCGTGTCCATCCGTTCCCGGATCTGATGATCGTGGACCTGCCTGTAGACCCCCGCCTTCAGGTTGGTTGCCACGAGCCCCGCGAAATTCACGACATCCTTTGCCGTGCCGAAGGGTGGGGCGTAGCAGAGTTCGAGGTCCCGGAGGTCGAAAATCGTGCCGTCGCACCGGAGAAGGGCGGCAATGACGTCCACCCGCTTATCCACATTGCCGGCTCCGATCGCCTGGGCCCCGAGGATCTTGCCCGTCTGTTTGTCGAAGAGCATTTTGAAATGCAGCATGGAGCTGTCCGGCATCAACTCGACCTTGTCCCGGGGAATCACCTTGACCACTTCGTAATCCATGTTGATGCCCGCGGTCCGGATGAACCCTTCGGAAAGTCCGGTGGACGCGGCGTTTTTCCCGAATACCCGGATTACGGAGGAGCCGATGAACCCTCTGCTTTCCGGCCGCAGGCCATGGATATGGTCCGCTGCGTGGCGCGCCTGTTTCTGTGCCGGGCCGGCCAGGGGGAGCCGGAAGTAGTCATGGAAAAGAGAACCGTAGACTTCGATTGCGTCGCCGATGGCGTATATGTCTTTGTCATTGGTCCTGTAATTCTGATCTACCCGGATGGCGCCGGTCTTGCCGATGTGCAGCCCCGCCCCTCTTGCCAGATCCGTTTCCGGGCTGACGCCGATGGCAAGGATGGTCACGGGTGATTCGATTTGCTTTCCCGACTCCAGGATGATCCTGTTTTCCGCAAACGAGGCGACCTTGTCCCCCAGAATCAAATCGATCCCGTGATCATACAGTTCCTTGTGAAGAATCTGTACCATATCGAAATCGAATTGGCGCAGGATTTGCGGCATGGCCTCGATCAGGGTAACCTTCCAGCCCTTCTTCGTTAAATTCTCCGCCGTCTCCACGCCGATGAATCCACCCCCGACGACCGATATGTTCGCCGGCTGCAGGGCGTTGACGGCACGATCCAATTTTTCGATATCCATAACATTGCGGATCGTAAAGGTGTTTGCCCTTTCGATGCCGTCGATGGGCGGGACCATGGGCCTGGCGCCGGGCGACAGGATCAGTTTGTCATAGGATTCCCGGTACCGTTCTCCCGTGGCCAGGTTCTTGACGGCTATGGCCTTGTTCGTCCGGTCGATGGAGAGGACTTCGTGTCGGACCCGTGCGTCGATGTTGTACTGGGACGCGAAATTTCCGGGATGGAGGAAGACCAGGTCTTCCGGGTCCTGGATCATTCCGCTCAGGCAATAGGGCAGGCTGCAGTTGGAGAACGAGACGTGGGGGCCCTTTTCAAGCATGATGATCTGATCGTCCTCAGAGAGTCTTCTCAGCCGTGCCGCCGCGGATGCTCCTCCCGCAACCCCGCCGACAATGACCATTTTCCTCGACATGCTCTGAGGGACCTTTCGTCACGCAACCGAGATGATGAGCTTGTCGCCGTCCGCCTCGAGGGCCAGCGTCTCGATCGACTCCGGGGCGGGGCCGGAGACCCGCTTCCCCGCATAGTCGAAGGTGGATTTCCCCACGCTGCAGCAACGGATCTTGTCCTCACCGGGGAGCGGATCGATCCGGCGATGACCGAGGTGGGTGCAACGATTGTGGAAGGCATGAAACCGGCCGTCCCGGCCATGGACGACGAGCACACGCTTCGGTAGCGAGGGCCCCTCCAGGCGGATCGCCCCGCCCTCCCGCGACAGCTCCGGCGCCTGGTCCAGCCGGATCTCCAACGTGCCGTCGGTATAGCTCCAGCAGCCCGTGTCGGCAGGGGGCCGGGTTTCACATATGCCGAACAATCGCTTGAAGATGCTCATGTTTGCCCTCCCGGGAAGGGTTTGTCGAGAGTCGATGCTTCTCCTTTCGGACAGCGGCAGTATAGGGCCGCTATTCGAGGGGTGTCAAGGAAAGCAGGGGCTTGACCGCCGTCCGTCGGTTGTTTTGGGCCGGCTTTCTTGTTAAAGAGTACTTAATGGTGCGGGATTTACTGGAATTCAGCAGCAGACATTTTCAGATAAGAACGGGGGACATCATCATGCATGCCGTCCAAGGGGAAAATCTGGACACAGCCGTGGGGAAACAAGCCGTGGACACAACCGGCTCACCGGTAGGTGTCGGGAGGCTGGAGGCGGAGAAATCGTACGCCGGGATCGGGGAACTGCTCAAGGCCTACATAAACGACTCCGACGAGGGCGCATGGGAGACGATCCGGGCGAAAATCGACTACACCTATGAAGGTCTCGGAAAGGCCCTGGAGGCGCTGGAGGCGGAGACCGGCTTCGGGGCGAAGCTGCGGGAAAGGATCGATAAGGGGCAGAAGCTTCTGTTCAAGCCCAACCTCGTAACGCCCATGAATATCGATCCCCAGACCCACGGCCCGGACATAGGAAACGCGGCTTGCACGGATTGGGCCTTCGTGGCGGCCTTGATGCGGTGGTTTCATGAAAGACTGGACGTGAGCTATCACCGGATGACCGTGGGAGAGGCGGCCACCGCCCTTCCTGCAGCCGCTCGATTCTATTCGCGGCTCAAGTCCGGCGGGAGTCCTGTGACGCCCGAAGCGGTGATCGAGGGCAAATCAGGGGATTTTTATGGGGGCTGGGGCTTCTACTTCGCCCGAAAGTACCTGGCCGGCTGTCTGCGGCCGGGCAGGAACGACGATCCGATGGCGGGCCATGAAGAGAGCGTGGCAGGCACCTACCTGCCCCCGGGACAGGTCGCCGACAAGCTGATGGTCTACGATCTGAACCGCATCTTCGATGACCCGGGCAAGGGACGTACGGTCGAGATCCCGGACGGGGTCAACTACCCATCCATCACCCTTCACAAGGCGGTGGTCGGCGGCGATCCGGAGGATCCGGAGGATCGAGCGGCCTACCCCGGCAGCGTGCTGGTCAATGTCCCGAAATTCAAGGTTCACAATATTACGATCCTGACGAACGTCATCAAGAACCTCGGCATCGGTCTCTATCCGATGCAGTACGCAAGCGCGGGAGGATACGAATGGGATTACAGCGTGCCCCATGACCCTACGCCGGGCATGAAGGGCGGTATCCCCCATCAGATCTGGGTCCCGGCGATGGACATGGAGACAGGGCTTCCGAAGAGAGATGCGCGCGGCGGCTGTGTGCTGAAGAAAACGGGAGGCATTACCGCCACCATGATCGACATCATCCAAGCGGTACGGAACGCCGACATCTTCATGCTTCACGTCGTGGACGGGATCGAAGCCACGAATATCGACCACACCGGCCTGCTGGGAGCCGACCAGAAGGAGCCGGAGGGCATGGTCTTTGCCGGTCTGGACCCGGTGGCGGCCGATCTGTTGAGCGCGCGCTACATGTTCACGAACATCCCGCTCCAGGAGGCCCTCGCACAGGGGATCGAAGACGGCAACGGCGGCCGGTTTGCACAAAAGGTCCCCGTACCCACCCTGGAAGGGGGACAGATCATCACGCGGGACGGGTACGACAGCCCCCTGTCGCGGGACATCTCTTTTGCGAACGCCGAGAAGAGGGGCCTCGGGCAGCGGGCCTATTACGTTGTCGGCAGGGATTTCGTAACAGACCGTCCCCTCGTGTCGATCCAGGGGCACCTCGGAAGCGTCCATGCCGGCGCCTTCGATGACGTGATCACCCAGGCGCTGTTTTACGACGGTTCCAAGATGGCCTGGGACCTGCAGAAGACGACCCTCAATTATCTGGAGGCCGTCGATCGGCTGACAGGTTCCTCCTTGAAGAAGGAACTCATGGACGCCTACGACGAGGACCAGGACGGGATCCTCACGTACGAGGAGTTCGGAAAGAAGGGGGTCCTGGGGCCGGTCCTCTACATCCTTGGCAAGGTCGTTTCCAGGATCGGTACCGAGGAATCCGGGTACATGGAATCCAGATTCAACGTGCCCGCCACCTTATGGAAGCTCATGGAGGCATCCTGGAATCCGCACGGCCAGGATCTTTTCAAGGAATACAACTACGGGCTCATCTGCGGGGTCGCCTATCAGATGTCCCTTCTGGAGATGGAATTCCCGGACCTCTTTGTCCCGGGCCTCTCGTGGGGCGCCGGGAAATGGCCGAGCTTCGAGCTGGCCAGGCACGTCCTGTTCGGGATGTCCCTGTACGGGGAGCAGTACCCGGAAAAGATCGCATTTCCAGGTATGTACGCGGCCGCCTTCGCTTACGCGGACCTCACCCAGAACGAGGGGCGGTACGTGGGAAGGATCCGAAACGAACCGGATCCGGAAGGCCTGGACCGGTATCTTCAGGCCGTGGGCAAGGGTGAGGCAAGTCCCCTGGATTTCACGGTCTATGTGCCGGCCGGATTCGACAACCTGTCCGGCGTCCGGATCCCGAACGTGGAGGTCCCCGCGGATGCGAGCCGGGTATTCACCGCAAGCTTTGCGGGGGGACGGCAGGTGTGGTCGATGACCCATCTCTAACTTGCCCGGAAGCCTGCGGGTTTGCCGCGGGCGGCGAACCGAACCAAAGGTTAGGAGGAGAAGAACCATGAGTGACGCCGAGTACATGTGGGACTACAGAGACCCGTACAAGTGGATGGAGAAGATCCGAACCGGTCTGTCCGGCCTGCCGCCCCTGATCGTCACCTGTGCGATCACCGGGGGTGTGCAAGGCAAGGAGATGAACGAGAACCTCCCCGAGACGCCGGAAGAGCAGGCGGAACAGACCTATGACGCGTACAAGGCGGGGTGCAGCATTGTGCACGTTCATGCGCGGAATCCCGAGTGCTGGTGGCTTACCTCGAGCAATCCGGACCATTACCGCAACATCAACGGCCTCATCCGCGAGAAGTGCCCGGACATCATCATCAACAACACGACCGGGGGCGGGCCGGAGCTTTCGACCGAGGAACGCATGGCCAGCATCTACGCCAACCCGGAGCTCTGTTCCCTGAATCTCGGCCCTTTCATGCTCAAGATGCCGATGAAGGCGCGCAAAGAGCCCCTGCCGCACCCGCGGGATGCGGTCCTTTTCGACAGGGCCATCCCTTGCAGCTATGCCGACATTTCGCTGTACGCCAAGACGATGAAAGAGAAGGGGATCAAGCCGGAAATGGAGCTCTACCACCCGGGCATGTACTGGGTGGTCCAGGACCTGATGGGCCAGGGGCTGATCGAGCCGCCCTACGATATCCAGTTCGTTATGGGCTTCCAGACCGGCTCTTTCCCGACGCCGGCCAACCTCCTCGGGCTGATCAACGAGCTTCCGCCGCAGTCGATCTATTTCGTCATCGGTGTGGGCGCCTTCCAGATCCCGATGAATGCGATGGGGATCATGCTCGGCGGGCATGTGCGCGTCGGCATGGAGGACAATGTCTATTACGGCAAGGGCAGGAAGCTCGCGAGTAATGCGGAGGCGGTCGAACGAGTGGTCCGGATCGCACGGGAAATGGGCAGAGAGATCGCCACGCCGAAGCAGGCGCGGGAGATGCTCGGAATCTCGCAGACTCCGTCGAAGTATTAAAGACAGGGGACGGGGATCAGGCTCCAGCGCGCCCATGGATTGAGGAGCCGGGGCAAACCGCGGATATTGCGAGGAGCGAAGCGACGCGGCAATCTACCGGCTCTCATTGCCGTTTCTTGAAGATACAAAGGAGGGCGGGACGATGCCACGGTTTGAACCGAAATTGGAGTTTATCGCCGATCTGGCGGGATCCGTGACGATGCCGGTGCCGGTGGGGCCCGCGGCCTGGGGAACCAGGCTGATCTTCCCGCTCGTCCGCGGCACCGTGGAGGGGCCGAAGATCAGGGGTGTCGTACGGCCCTTCGGCGCCGACTGGGCCATCCTCCGGGCCGACAATTGCCTGGAGGTGGATGTCCGCCTGATCGTGGACACGGACGACGGAGCGGTGATCCATGTGGAATATCGCGGTGTCGTCGATCTGACGCAGGAGGATGTCGAAAAGCTCCTGGGGGGCAAGACGGTCGAGGGCATGAGGATCTACACGGCGCCCAGGTTCGAAACGAGCCACCCGGACTATGTCTGGCTGAACCGTATCCAGGCGGTCGGGTGCGGCAGCGGCGTGGTCGAGGGCGAGGAACTCAATGTCTCGTATTCCTGGTACGCGTTGCGATCCTGACGCGGCTCGCGCCGCGACGGGGAGCGACCGCTTCCCGCCCTGTCGGCCGGGTGTTCTTTCACGGAACCCGGGACTGGAAGTACTCCCCGATCCGTGCAATGGCGTCTCGCCCCTCTTGCAGCATGTGAAAGAAGATATGCCAGACGTGGATCATGTCTTGCCAGACCTCGAGCGTCGAATCCACGCCTGCCTCGCGGGCCCGTGCGTCGAGCCCGACCACTTCGTCGAGCAGGACTTCCTCGCTGCCTACATGAATCAGCAGGGGCGGCAGCCCCCGGAAGTCGCCGAACAGGGGCGAGGCAAGGGGCGTCTTCGGGTCCCGGCCCGCGAGATACAGGGAGGCGAGCCAGAGGATGTTTTCGTGGACGATGACCGGATCCGTTCCGGCCTTGGTGTTGTAAGAGCCTGACGAGCAGGTCAGGTCCACCCACGGGGATATGCATACGCCCCCCGCAGGCATCGGGTCCCCCGCGTCGCGCAGGGCCATGAGGGCCGCTATGGACAGGCCGCCCCCGGCGGAGTCCCCGCCGATCAGGATCTTTTCAGGCGGGGTGCCGCTCGCGACGAGCCAGCGAACACCTTTGACCGCGTCCTCGACCGCGGCCGGAAAGGGATGTTCCGGGGCGAGCCGGTAATCGAGCGACAGGACGCGGGTCTGAGCCGCCTCGGACAAGGCCGCGGCGAGGGGTCGACCCGTCGCCGGGGAGCCCAGGGCGTATCCCCCGCCATGGAGGTACAGGAAGACGGTATCGGGACGTGCACCGGGCGCCTGTACCCATTCGGCCGGAACGCCTCCCGCCTCCTCGGCCTTCACCGAGACGCCTTCCGGAAGCGGGAAGGAGCCGACCCATCCCTCCATCTGGGCGCGCAGTTCCTGGATCGACTGGTCCTTGGGCACGGGAAAGGACGCCAACAACTTCCGTACCATCTGGATTCCTTCGCTCGCCATCGCGTGTTTCCTTTCGACTTGAAGAATCGTTTGGAGGATGAGTTTGGCACAGGCACCGGCAGCAAGCAAGGCAGGCGTGCATATCCAGTGGATATTCGGTTCTTGACTTCGTCCGCCTTTCTCCTATAAAAGGGACGCTTTGGTCCTTCCGGAATGGTCCGGCAGGGGGCCGCCGCCCCGAGGATCGCGATGCGGGTAGAGGGCCGGCCTGCAGCCTGAAACCCTTTTCCGTCTTGGTACAGCGCTCTTGAATGCAACGTTGCTGCGTGCTGCTTGGGTTATCCGCCCGGCCCTGTTCGTGATCGCCATGGGCCTTGCGGCCCTGTTCCCCGTGGTTGCCGGGGCACAGGCAGCCTCTCCGGCGGCGCATGCCCCGCAACACGACAGGGGTCGGCTGGAAAGGTTCCAGGTCGGCTTCCGGTACGGCTTGGGAGACCATCGCAACGAGGAGTACTTCAGGAAGTTCGAGGCCTTCTTCAACTGGTCCCTTCCGTGGGCCTGGCGCCCCGCGTCCGGCTGGATCCTGGCCTCGCGCCTGGACTTCACCGGCGCCGCCCTGAAGGCGGCCGGGACCACCGGATTTCTCGGTTCGGTCGGCCCCAGCCTGGCCGTGCGGAAGAAGGGGTGGGTCATCGGTGTCGATCTGGGCGTGAGTCCCGCCTTCCTGAGCGAGGATCGGTACGGGCGGGAGGACCTGAGCGGTCACATTCAGTTCCTGACCCATGGCTCGATCCTGTTCTTCCCTGCCCGGAATCTCAGCATCGCCTATGCATACCAGCACATCTCCAACGCGGGCATCGAGCAGCCGAACCCCGGCCTGAACATGCATAACATCGAAATCTCCTACCGATTCTGATTCCGGTTGCCTGTCGGGCCGTTTCGTAATACCTTAAGGAGTGCATGCATTTCCGGGAAGACGGGAGTCCTTGACGTCTCCCTCTCGCCAAACCGGGGAAGTTGCGAGGAGCGTCAGCCGCGCGGCAATCCCTTGGCGCCGGAGACAGCGAACAAAGACAGCCGCGGGAGGAGCCCCTCATGAAGATCTTGCGTACGCCGGATGAGCGCTTCGAGGGCCTCGCCGGGTTCCCCTATGGCCCGCATTACGTGGAGGTGCCGGACGGCGAAGGCGGCCGTCTTCGGATACATTATGTGGACGAAAACCGCGAAGGCGCTGAAACGGTGCTCCTCATGCACGGCGAGCCGACCTGGTCGTACCTGTACCGCAAGATGATTCCGGTCATCGTGGCCGCGGGCCACCGCGCCGTGGCCCCGGACCTGGTCGGCTTCGGCCGTTCGGACAAACCGGCGGATCGCAGCGACTACACCTTCCAGCGCCACGTGGACTGGATGCAGGCATGGCTCGACGAGGTGGGCCTCGATCGGATCACCCTGGTGGGCCAGGACTGGGGAGGCCTCATCGGCCTGCGGCTGGTCGCCCGGGCCCCGGACCGGTTCTCGAGGGTGGTCGTGGCCAACACGGGTCTGCCTGCCGGGGACATGCCCATGTCGGAGGCCTTCCTGAACTGGCGGAAGTTTTCCCGGGAGAGTCCGGAATTCGACGTGGGGATCGTTCTCACCATGGGATGTAAGACCCCTCCCCCGGACGAGGTCCTTGCCGCGTACCGCGCCCCCTTTCCGGACGAGACCTACAAGGAAGGGGCGCGGATCTTCCCTTCCCTTGTGCCGGTGGAGCCGGACGACCCGGCCGTGCCGGCGAACCAGGAGGCATGGGAGGTGCTCTCCCGGTTCGAAAAGCCCTTCCTGACCGCCTTCAGTGACGGCGACCCGATTACCGGCGGGGGTGACGCGATCTTCCTCGAGCGCGTTCCCGGCACCAAGGGGCAGCCGCACACGACGATCAAAGGGGGCGGCCATTTTCTCCAGGAAGACTGCGGGCCGGCGTTTGCCGAGGTGATCGTCGATTTCATCGCCAAGACCCCTTCCTGATACCCGCATGACGGGCGAGGTCTGAGGTATAATGAACATAGGTGTTGTGCAGATGCTCGCTGGGCCGCTGCAGGTCTGCCGGGCGGACCGGAGGCCCCAAGTGACGCGGGCGGATATTCCTGCGCATTACCTGAGCGCGGACTATTACTTCGTGCAGCCCCCTCTTCAGGCCAAGGCCTTTCAGGAATGGTGCCTTCGAGGCTTTGCGAGCGAGTATGAGGGACGCTGTGCCCGTCATCAGGGCGAGCGCGCCAACTGCCTTACCGGAGAAGGGGGCGGCCCTGTCGGCCTGGATCCGTCTGCATCGGGTCAACCTCCGGCTCGCTAGGAAATTGTCTATGGACCAGAGAGACCGCCTCAAGCTCTATTCCGTGCCGTTGTCTTCGAGCCTGAGAAGCCAGGGGACGACAAGAAGAGGCCATCCGGCGATCGTGGACGGGCCGTCCGGCGACGTCATTACTTACGGCGGCCTGGTTGAGCGTGTGCCCCGCATGGCTTCGTGGCTGGTCCGCCACGGTATCGGTTACGGCGACCGGGTGGCCTGCCTGTCGCTGAACAGCAAGGCATATATCGAATTTCTTTATGCACTGGCCTGGATCGGCGCGGTTGCCGTTCCCCTCAACATCCGGCTCAACCCGCGGGAGATAACCCACATTCTGCTCGATTCCGGGGCCAAGGGGATCTTCTCGTGCGCGTTCCTGGTCGAGGTGGCAGAGGCGGTGTGCCGGGACATTCCCGCTGTTGAACACAAGATCCTTGCGGCGGAGCCGAGAGAAGGATGGGTTGCGTTTGACGAACTGATCCATGAGAAGAACGACAGCATCCCGGCTTCCGACCAGGTGTCGGGCGAGACGCTGTTCATGCTCCTGTATACCAGCGGCACCACGGGAAGGCCCAAGGGGTGCATGCTGCCCCAGCGTGTCTGGACCGGATACGCCGTCAACATGGCGACCTGTTTTCAGATGGGCCCCGGTGACGTCTATCTGGGATTTCTCCCGTATTTCCATGTGGCGGGCTTCGGAACGGCCATATCCCAGTTGATCCTCGGGGGCACCCTGGTGACCCTGGCCGCATCCGACCCCCTGGCCATGTACGACCTGATCGAAGCGCACCGGGTTACTTTCCTGTTTCTGGTCCCCGGCCTTTCCTCCGCTTTCTTGTACCATGAGGCGAGAAAAGAAAGGGACCTTTCGTCCCTGAAGGTGTTTATCGGGGGCGCCGGCGGGGAGAAGCGCGCACTGGTCGAGGATGTGGAGAAAATCCTGGGCGCCAGATACTACGGCATATACGGCCAGACCGAATCGGGCGGCAAGGTGACCTGGGCCGATGCCGGCATGATCCGGGAGAATCCGATGTCTTACGGGCATGTCATGCCCTTTTTTGACTATCGGATCGTCGACGAGGACGACAACGAGGTGGAACCGGGCGCCGTGGGCGAACTCTGTTTGCGAGGCTCTCCCCTGATGCGGGGATACTGGAATCGGCCGGAAGCCACCGCCGAGACGTTGCGAAACGGCTGGCATCATACCGGCGATCTCTTTCTGCAGATGGATAACGGGCAGGTCCGGATGGTGGACCGGCGAAAGTACCTGGTCAAGACCGGCGGTGAAAACGTCTATCCCCAGGAGGTCGAAACGGTTCTTCTGCGTCACGACGCCATCGCCGATGCCGCGGTGATCGGTGTCCCCGACGAAAAATGGGGAGAGGCCGTAAAGGCCTTTGTCGTGCTGAAAGAGGGCGAGGCGTTGTCCCGCCCGGAAATCGATGCATGGGTCAGGGAATTCATCGCCGGGTACAAGGTGCCGCGCTTCATCGAGTTCATCGATGTAGTGCCCCGCAACGCCTCCGGGAAGATTTTGAAAGAGGAACTCAAACAGCGGAAAACCACAGCCGATCAGCGCACGAGAAGGAGGTGAAACATGGAAGACCTGTTTGACGGCTCCCGCAAGGATTCACTGCGGCTGCAGATGCTGGGTTGGGGAGACAAATTGAGCGCTGTGTTCATCGCGGCCATCGAGCTGGGCCTGTTCACCAAGGTTTCGCAGGGGGCCCACACCCTTGCCGACATCGCCCGTGCCCTGGATATCACCGAACTCAACGCCAGACGCATCGTCGAGACCTGCGCGGCCATGGACCTCCTGCGTCGCGAAGGGGACGCATTCGTCAATGCCCCGGACGTGGAGCGATACCTGGTGGAGGGACGCAGTAGTTACCAGGGGGCCTGGTTTCAGTGGTGGCGCAAGAAGGATCCCTGCGATTGGAATCATCTGGCCGATTACTTGCGCCGAACAGGGCCGACCCGGGTTCTCGGTGAGGAATACGTCGCCCACACCGTCGAAGATGCCCGGGAATTCCACGAGGGGATGTTCGCCGTGGGTATGGGGGCGGCCCACCTCTTTCACCGCTCCGTGGACGTCTCGCAGCGCAAGCTCATCCTCGATCTGGGCGGGGGATCGGGTCATTACTGCATCGTGGCCGCTCAAAAGTACCCGGAGATCCGGGGAATTATTTTCGACCTGCCGCCCGTGGTGGAGGTCACCCGGGAATACGTGGCCCAGTGCGGCCAGTCGGACCGTATCTCGGCCCAGGCCGGCGACTTTACCCGGGATCCCTACCCGCCGGGGGCCGATGTGGTCTTGTTCAACGGCAACGGCACCCAGTACGCACCGGAAATGCTCCAGTCCATCATCCGCAAGGCCTACGAGGCGATGGCAGAGGACGGGGAGATGCACATCATCTTCGAGATGATGGATGATGACAGGGCCGGCCCGGTCAACGCGGCCCTCTTCGGACTCTTTGAAACGTTTATGAGCAGCCAGGGGCAGGGCCACAGCGCGGCCGAGGTGAAACGCTACATGGAGGCGGCCGGGTTCGTGGACGTGGGGATTCACAACTTCATCGACAAATACATCCGCCGGGTCACAGGGTACAAGCGTGCCGGGTGACTCGCTCTTGATCATCATCTTCCGACCGAAACGAAAGGAGACACGAGAATGAAGAAGGGCCTTGTTTTCCTGTTGATGTGCATCCTGCCGGCTGCCTTGCTGTTTGCCGGGTGCGGCGGAAAGTATTCCGATGTGAAAAAGGTGAACGCGGAATATGTCGCCCTGGTGCAGCGATATGTCGACGACCTGGAGAAGGTAACGAACGCAAAGGACGCTGCAAAGGCGATCGACCGCTTCGTGGACGGCATGCAAGACCTGTGGCCGAAGATGAAGGCCCTGGCGAAAAAATACCCTGAGCTGAAGGACCGGAACAAGGCGCCCGAAGAATTGAAGGAACTGCAGGCCAAGGCGCAGGAAATGGGCCGGAAGATGGGCGCGGCCATGAGGAAACTCATGCCCTACATGCAGGACCCGGAGGTCCAAAAGGCCCAGAAGCGCCTTCAGGCGGTCATGACGCGGTAAAGGAAAAGCGAAAATCGCGGCGTTGGACGCCG
>WFRX01000351.1 GCA_015486285.1 bacterium | reverse complement strand
GGGGGAAATCCTTTACACGGTCATTGCCTTTCCCGAGATCTCCAGGCTGAAAAGACTGGTCCGGGAAATCGATCCCGACGTATTCCTGGTCATATCGGACACCATGGAAGTAATGGGAAAGCGCATCGGAAACCAGCCCCACTGGTAAGAGGACCGTCCGGAATCTCCGTTTCTTACCCCCCCCGCTCTACCTTGCTGTCAAGGCGAAGGCGAGGAATCTTCCATCGTGACTCATACTGATATCGATATCCACCGGCGCCCCGGCGACTTGAACCGCCGGCGGTCCAAGGCCGCGGTTCGATTCCGGCCGTACGACCTGGATTCGATCGACACGGCACCCCAGGCGCTCGGACAGGTGTTCTCTTACGACCTGCCGAATCCGCATGGACGCGAATCGAGCGGAGCGGTACGGCGAGCGGCAAGTCGCCGGCAGATCCATTTCCAGAACGCGGCAAGCGATTCCATCCCAAGAGGGAACACCGCCCCATCGAGCCAGGACGTGCACGAAGCCGTCCCCTGCCTCGACTCGGACCGGGATCGCTCCGAAGGACGTCTTCACTCGCCCGCGGGCCATGGACAAATCTTTCGACAGGAGCAGCCCCACCGGAAACCGGCGCGGGACAAAGCCCGCATCCGGGTTCAGCTTCCGCACCACCTTGTAAGCAGCCTCCTTGCATGCCCACAAGGACCAGAGAACAACCGCCGGCACGGCGGCTCGGCGAACCACCTCTCGTTCGGACTCCGTGAAGACCTTACCGAGAAACCGCTCATCCTCCCACCGGGCAGCCGCACCGTCTACCGACAGGTCGACCACGTCATTTCCGACGAGTGGCAAAATAGAACTCCTCCATCTGTCTCAGCCGTCGGATGATTTGCCCCGCATACTCCTTCTCGGCCCGCAGGCCCGTCTTGTCCGTGACGGGCTCCAAGACCGATGCATCCATTTCGAAGCGCTCTCCAAAGCGGGGGAAGTCGCTGTATGTCTCCTGCCCGTCTCCCCGCAGATAGACCAGAAGCACCCTGCAATCCGGCACATGGCGCAGGAATCGACCGACGCCGTAAGGATAATCGTCCTGTTCGACGCGACCGCTGCGTGAGCGCGTTCCTTCCGGAAAGATGAGCAGGCGGTCCCCGTCCTTCAGAAGGCCGACGCATTTCTCCATCGCCGCCCGGACCTCTTCCCGGGCCCCCCGTCTCTCTACGTGAATGCATTTGGCGAGGTAGCAGAAGGCCGCGATCACCGCGTTCTTCTTGAAATTGCGCTTTTCAGGAAGGTTCCAGGGGAACCGCCGGTAGTCGGCCACATACATCCAGGCGGGGGCCATGGCATATATCAGCACCGCAGAGTCGATCATGGTGAGATGATTCGAGCAGATCAGCCAAGGCCCCCGATGCCCGCCGGTCAGCCGCCGGATTTTCGACCGGACCTCTTTCAGATTCCGTATCCTGTAGCCGGCAAGCCTCATTGCGGCAACGGACAGGGGCAGGAGGGCAACGAGGGCCACCCTTCCGAAAAACCGCTGCATGCGGATGCGCCGCCTCGTTCCGGTATCGACCATCCTGCCCACCCGTTACGCCGCCTGCTGTTCCACCTTGCAGGCGATGACCTGGACCATGTCTCCCACCGTCCCGATTGCGTCCGCGTCGTCATCCTCGATGACGATGTCAAACGCATCCTCGGCCTCGATAATGATGTCCACGAGCCGGGCGGAATTGACCTTCAGATCGTCGATGATGTGCGTCTCCGGATTCACTTCTCCGAGGACCTCCCGATCCCGCACAAAGGGTTCCAGAATCGAGAGCATTCTGTTCAGGATCTCTCCTTCTCCCATGGTCTCACCTCCTTGCTTTCCGTTTCCCTATTCTTCCCATTTTCGAAAAACCAGACAGCCGTTCACGTCCCCGAACCCGAAACTGGCCTTGATGACCGTCCGCAGCCCCGCCAGATCAACACATCTCCGGGGGATACTGTCGGCAAAAGACAAGAGGTCCGGATGAAGGTCCTCGCAGTTGATCGAGGGGTGTATGAATCCATTCCGGAGCTGCAGCACAACGGCCACCGATTCGATGGCGCCCGCCGCCCCGAGGCAATGACCGATCATCGATTTGGTCGAGTTGATGAACGGGAAGCCGCCCGGAGGCCTCTCCAGGGCCGCTGACCAGTTTCTCACTTCATGGGGATCGGCAAAGGTCGCGCTCAGATGGCCGTTGATGGCGTCGATTTCGGAGGGGGAAATCCCCGCATCCCGGACCGCATCCCGGATGCACCGCTGCACGCCTGTCGGGTTGGGCGCCGTCATGGTCCCCCCCTGACGCTGTCCGCCGCAGTTCACGCTGCCCCCCAGGATCTCGGCGTAGATTCTCGATCCCCGGTCCCGGGCCGTTTGCAGTTCTTCCAGGACCAGCACCCCCGCCCCGCAACCCGGGACGAACCCGCTTGCCGAGGCGCTCATCGGCCGCGATCCTTCCTCGGGGCGATCGTTGAACCCGCGGGCGAGGACCCGCATGGCGTCGAAGCCGCTCCACATGTACGGAGAGCCCCCTTCCGCCCCGCCGACGACCATTCTCTTCGCCCGGCCGGACCGAATCTTCCAGACGCCGTCGAAGACGGCTTCTGTTCCCGTGTTGCACGCGGAAGAGTTTGAAGTCGCCTGGTTGCCCAGCCCCAGGAGCCCTGCGATCCGGGCGCTCGGTCCGCTGTTCATGACCCGCTCCACGATCCTGCTTCCCAGGCGCCGGACCTGGCCCGACTCCACCCGGGGAACGACCTCCTTGGCGATGACGCCCATGTCGGTGACACCGCAGCCCACGGTGGCCCCCGTATCCCAATCGGGTTCTTCGTCCCGATCCCGCATCGTCAATCCGGCGTCATGCCATGCATCGACAGCGGCCACAGCCGCGTACCCCATGGCCTCGCTCATGGCGCTGATCTCCGGATCCCTGAAGTACGCCTTCCGGATCGACTCGAAACCTTGCGGCCGACCGGCGATTCGGCAGGCAAACCGGAAGTCTTCCAGCTCCGGCTCGAACCGGATCCCCGAACGACCTTCCCGCAATGCCGTCTCAAACTCCGCCAACCCGTGAGCATTCGGACCCACAACGCCCAGGCCGCTGACAACCACTCTATGCATGTTCCCCTCCTGCGGCTCGACCCGTCAGAATGCCGCGGCAGACCGACCCGCCTCCGTCCTTTTGAATCCGTACCTCCGAGCGGATCGTGCCTCTACGAAACAGGAGATTCCCTCCTTCGATCAGGATCGTCTCACCGGGATAGACGACCTGGTCGAACTGCACCCTATCCGCAAGGGCAAACAGAAAGGCCATCTTCTCGATCTTCTCGCCCGGGATCCCCCGCCGGAGCATCAGGGCGATTCCGAGGGCCACCAGGCCCGTCTGCGCCATGGCTTCGACCAGGATCACGCCGGGCGTGATCGGGCGGTTCGGGAAATGGCCCGCGTAGAAATATTCATCCTCCCGAAACCGGTAACGGCTCAGAATCGATCCGCCTTCCAGCATGAGGATCTCATCGATGAAACGAAATGGAGGCCGATGCGGAACCAATGCAAGGACCTTCCTCCCCTCCGACGAATCACCCACCGTAAAGGCCCCCGTTCACGTGTATCACGCTTCCCTGGATGTAACTTCCCCTGCTCGCCAGAAAGGCAACCACCTCGGCGACCTCCTCCGGCCGCCCCATGCGGCCCAAAGGAACGCTTGCCAGAACCGCCTCGCGAACGTCGTCCGCCAACCCGGCGGTCATGTCGGTCCGGATGAACCCGGGCGCCACGGAGTTGACAAGGATGCCCCGATCCCCCAACTCCTTGGCGAGCGATTTCGTCATGGCGTCGATCCCGGCCTTTTCCATGGTGTACGGCATTTGTCCCGCGTGCCCCGTATACGCCACAACACTGGATATGTTGATGATCCGGCCGCTCGACCGCCGCAGCATGAAGGTCCGCAGGATTCGCTTCACGAGATACCACGTCCCTCTGAGGAGGGCCCGCTGCACATCGAACCGCCCGATGTTCATCTGCATCATTGTCTGGTTGACGCTCATGCCGGCGTTGTTCACCAAGACGTCCAAGCGGCCGGCGAGCGCCGACAGTTCCTTGACCATCGCATCGATCTGATCGGGTTCTGCCAGGTCCGCCCGAAGGAGAAACCCGTCATCGAGCCTCTTCAAGAGCTCGGCGGCCTTCTCCCGGCTTCGGTGAAAGTGGACCCCCACCCGAAATCCTTCCTTTGCCAGGGCGATACAGCAGGCCGCCCCGATGCCTTTCGCCGCGCCGGTCACCAGAGCGACAGGCCTTTCTTCTCTGCCTTCCCCCATTCAGGCGATCCCCTCCCCTCCGTCGACCCGAAGCAGGGCGCCGTTCACCCACGCCGCCTCTTCGGTACACAGGAGATAGATGACATCCGCCACCGCTTCCGGGGTCGTCAGTCGCCCCATAGGATTTCGCAGCTTCGCCCGGGCCATCATCTGGCGATGCCCGGGAATGGCCCGCAGGGCCGCCGTATCCGTAACGCCCGCCTGGATGACATTGGCACGGATCCCGAAGGGTGCGTACTCGAGCGCGATGGCCCGGGTAGCCGATTCCAACACCGCCTTTGCAGCGGAAACGGCTGCATAGCCCCTCCACGCAACAGAGTTGCCCTCGCTCGTCAGGCTCAAAACCCTTGCATCGTCGGCAAACAGCCGTCTGCCGTGGATCTCCTGCACCCATTCCACGAGGTTTGTCCCCATGGCGTGGATCGTATGCATGAAATCTTCCTGATCAAGCAAAGGCCCCTCGCCATAGACCGGCGGCCTCGCCAGGCAGTGCAGGGCGTCCACGCCGCTGTCAAAGAGGCCGTCGATCGTCTCCGAAAGCGATTCCTGCGAAACCTTCAACGCTTCCGCAAGTCGCTCCCGTCCCGACGAGGGACCTCCGTTCGCCCGGGGGGGAGCAAGCAGCTTCAGGCTTCCCCATGCAATCGCATGCAACAGCACCCGGACCTTGCCCGACTGCCCCATTGTATCCGCCAGCGCGTCCAGCACCTCGGATCGTTTCTCCGGCAACAGGGCATCGAGATTGAACGGCAGGAGTCGAACCCCCGTTTCCCGCAACGCATCGAACGCCTTGTCGATATCCCGCATGGCGGCCCGCCGGTCCCGATGGACAACACACAGGTTCATCCCGTGGCGGGCCAACTTCCCGGCCGCGGCCAGCCCGAATCCTCCGGACCCGCCGACGATGACCGCCCAGTCACTGGAGCCGAACACGCATATTCCCCTTTCCGTCAGACACGGGTTTTGTAAGCATGTGAACCAACCGCACTCGGAAGTCCGCCGGTACTACAAGAACCGTGCCAAGGCAGGTTGATATCCGAACTGCTTGCCATTACCATTCGATAGTGGGGTTCGTGGCCTTTCGAGCAGCCGGACGGCCCGCCTCATAGACATTTTCTGTACAATCCATGTTCACGAAATGCACAGTTCGCATCCTTCTGCGACGAAAGAACCCGATAAGGGGACCGTCCCATGCAAGAACAGGCAACCTTGGCGCATGACGAAAGGGAATTTTTCTCGCTCGTGCGGGCCGCTATCTTTGCAAACCCCTTCAGCCCGGAACGAACGGAAATCGATCTGAAGATCGCAACCGATTCGTCCGTGATCCGGCGTCCCCATGAAATCGAAAAGACCGTGGAAGCCGTAGAGAAACGCCTCGGCCTTCTGCAGGAGAAAGGGCCGTGGAGGCTCCGGGATTTTCAGGCGGACGACCGCTCTCTGGTCGAGGCGGCGCATCTGTTCGTGTTCTTCTATCGATTTCGGCAACACTTCGACCGCTTCATCGCCAAACAGGGCCTGGCCGAAGAGAAATCGCTCAAGGTCGAATTCGCTGCCGAGGCCGTCACATTCCTGCAACAGAGGGGTTTCGAGCCGGAGGAAATCCGGCGGGCTATCGAGATGACCTATCAATGCCGCCGGGCCTATACCTTCATCCGGGACAATCTCGCCGGACGCAGCCGGGTGATGCAGAAGCTCCGGCATGATCTGTGGAGCAACATCTTCACCGACGACATCGATCTGTACAGGCGCTATCTCTGGAACCGGATGGAGGATTTCTCCACCCTGATTCTCGGAGAAACGGGAACCGGAAAAGGCTCGGCGGCCACCGCCATCGGTCACGCGGCTTACATTCCCTTCGATATGAGGAAGCAGCGCTTCACGGAGAGCTTTACGAAATCCTTCATGTCGATCAACCTCTCCCAGTTTCCGGAGACGCTGATCGAGTCGGAGCTTTTCGGCCACAAGAAGGGCGCCTTCACCGGCGCCGTACAGGACCACAAAGGCGTATTCGAAAGATGCAGTCAACACGGGGTGATTCTCCTGGACGAAATCGGGGAAATCTCCGCCCCCGTGCAGATCAAGCTCCTCCAGGTACTTCAGGAACGCGTGTTCTATCCCGTGGGGAGTCGAAAGACGGAACGCTTCCAGGGCCGGGTCATCGCCGCCACAAACCGGCCCGTCGAAGAACTTCGTCGAGGAGACCGATTCCGGGACGACTTCTACTATCGTCTCTGCTCGGACGTAATCACCGTCCCAAGCCTCCGCCAACGCATACTGGACGATCCCGGGGAACTCGATGATCTGCTCGCTCTCACCGTCAAGCGCATGGTGGGGGAAGAGACGCCCGAACTGGTCGAGATGGTCCGGAACGTGATTCTCCGGAGGTTGGGCGAAGACTACCCCTGGTACGGCAACGTACGTGAACTGGAGCAATGCGTCCGGCGCGTACTCGTCCGGAAGACCTATGAAGGCGACAAGGCGCACAGTGCGCCGGACCTGAAGTCACGCCTCATGGCGGGCATCGAACTCGGCAACCTGTCGGTCCACGACCTCGTCTCCGGCTACTGCAAGCTGCTCTACGAACGACACGGGACCTACGAGGAAGTGGCGCGGCGAACGGAGCTGGACCGCCGTACCGTCACGAAACACATCCGGGAGTGACGGGGTGCCGTTGATCTTTCCCTTTAGCTCGCTGCGTGCGCGGGTTGTCGTCGCCACGGTCCTCGGCCGTACCGCAATGGGAACAGCCTCACGGGTGCTGCCCACGTAAAGAAGAAGGCATAACAAAACACTCGCCGGGGCCTTGTGCCATTCCCGAAAATACGTTATAGACTAATCGAACCTCGACCCGCCGGGTCGGACGGCTCCGGACGCACAACAGGGGGGCAGGCCGATGAAGAAGACGAAAACCGTCTACGAGGGGGTTCTCGACAATCTTTACGACGGCATCTATTTCGTGGACCGGGACCGGAAGATTACGTACTGGAACAAGGCCGCCGAACGGATCACCGGTTTCAAACGTTCCGAGGTCCTGGGGAGGCACTGCCACGACCACATTCTGAACCACATCAACGACGACGGAGATCCTCTTTGCCAGCGGGAGTGTCCTCTCGCCCTGTGTATCGAAACGGGCCGGCCGGCGGCGACCGACGCCTATCTCCATCATAAGGAGGGGTACAGAATCCCGGTGTCGGTCCGCGTGACCCCCATCCTGGACGCGGGCGGAAACATCATCGGCGCCGCCGAGCTGTTCAGCGACAACTCGGCCAAGACGATGATGCTCCAGAAGATGGAAGAGCTCCAGACCATGGCCCTCATCGACCCGCTGACGCGCATGCCGAACAGGCGATACATCGAGAAGCATCTTCGCAATCGGCTGGAGGAAATGTACCGGTACGGGTGGCGCTTCTGCGTTTTGTTCGCCGACATCGACGACTTCAAGCGAATCAACGACACGTACGGCCATGACGCCGGGGACAAGGTGCTCAAGATCGTCGGGCGGACCCTTGCAGGCAATGCCAGGCCTTTCGACCTCTTTGGCCGATGGGGCGGGGAGGAGTTCGTGGCCGTGCTCGAAAACGTGAGTCACTCGACTCTTCCGATGATCGCGAACCGGTTTCGGCTGCTCGTGGAAAACTCCTATCTCTCCGTGGGAGACAAAAAGATCCGGGTGAGCCTGTCCATGGGGGCCACGGTGGCACGCCCGGACGACACGGTCGAATCCCTGCTTCGCAGGGCGGACCGACTGATGTACGAAAGCAAGAAGGCGGGTAAAAACCGACTGACAACCGACGGGCCGGAAAAGGGGGAGGGGCTTCATCCCGAGAGACAAGAGGGAGGATGTACGGAGTCCGGCAGGAAAGCCGTGCGGAAAAGGCACCCCGGGAAAGGCAAGATCGCGGAATTGTAGAAAGGAGTCTGTATGTCATCTTCGACCCCCGGAACCAAGCTCCGGAAGGGCGACAAACCGGCCGGCTTCATCGTCTCCGAGGTCACGCCTCTCACGGACCTGCGTGCGACGGCCTACCTGCTGACGCACGAGAAAAGCGGTGCGGCCCTCCTGCACATCCACAACGACGACCCGGAAAATCTCCTGACCATCGCCTTCCGAACCCCCCCTCCCGACAGCACCGGCTTGCCTCACATCCTCGAACACACGGTGCTGTGCGGCTCCATGAAATACCCGGTAAAGGACCCTTTTGTAGAACTCCTGAAGAAGAGTGTGGCCACATTCCTGAACGCAATGACCTATCCCGATAAGACGGTGTACCCCTGCGCGAGCATGAACGAGAAAGACTTCTTCAACATCGCGGACGTCTACTGTGACGCTGTCTTCCATCCCCTGATCACGGAAACACACTTCAAGCAGGAGGGGCATCATCTCGACTTTGTCGAACCGGGCAACCCGGAGAGTCCGCTGACCGTCAAGGGGATCGTCTATAACGAGATGAAAGGGGCGCTTTCGGACCTCGACGGCATCATCCAGCACAAGGCGGGCACACGGATCTTTCCCGACAACGCTTACGGACTCGAGTCGGGGGGGGACCCCGAGGCGATCCCCGACCTGACCTACGAGCGGTTCGTCGCCTTTTACCGGACCTATTACCACCCGGCCAACAGCCTGATCTTCCTGTACGGGAACATACCCACCGAGAGGCACCTCGCCTTCCTCCATGAAGGATACCTGCGCGCCTTTGACCGCATCCCGGTCGATACCGCCATCGCCCCCCAGCCACGATGGCAAGAGCCTGTGTACGAAACGGTGCCCTACCCTGTCGGCCCGAAGGAGGACGGGAAGAAGAAGGCGGCCGTGGTCCTCACGTTTCGTACCAACAACGTGACCGATGCCGTCACCACCCTTTCGATGCATCTCCTGGGCGATTTCCTGCTCGGCAATGCGGCCTCTCCCCTCCGAAGGGCCCTGATCGACAGCAGGCTCGGCGAGGAACTCACCGACTCCGGGTATGCCGGCCACCAACGGGACACCTACTTCACCGTGGGCCTCAAGGGGACGGAAGCGGACCGTACCGCCGCCGTCGCGGATCTCGTACTCACCACCTGCTCGGAACTGGCAAAGGAAGGCCTCGACAGGGAAAAGGTGGAGGCCGTGTTCCATCGCCTGGAGTTTTCCTCCCGGGAAATCAGGCCGCGGTACCCGCTCCTGCTGATGGATCGCGTGTACCGCACCTGGCTGTACGGTGCCGACCCGATCGCGAGCCTCAGGCTGAACCAGCATCTTGCAGAGCTACGGGACCGGTACGAAAAGGAGCCCGGCTTCTTCGAGCGTCTGCTTTCCGAGATGATTGTAAACAACCCCCACTACAGCGTCCTCACCTTTGTTCCGGACCCGCAGTTCATGGAGAAAAGAGAGGCGGCCTTCCGGAAGAAGATGGAGGAGAAGAAGAAACGGATGAACCGGGCGGAACTCGAAAGGATCGCACGAGAGGCGGCCGAACTCGATGCCCTGCAGTCCGCCCCCAACCCTCCCGAGGCCCTGGCCACCCTGCCCAGCCTGTCGGTAACGGACGTTCCGGAGGAACCCGTTGAACTGCCCACCACCCTGGAGACCGTCGCCGGCCGGCCTCTTCTCTACACGGACGTTTTTGCCAACGGTATCGATTATCTCAGGATCGCCTTCGACTTGAGAGGCATCGACGAGGAACTCATCGATTATCTGCCCCTTTTCACGGACGCACTCACCAACATGGGCGCTGCGGGGCAGGATTATGCCGCCATGGCGGAACGCGAAGCCGCGTGCACAGGGGGGATCGACGCCGGGGTTTCGGCAGGAGGCCGTACGGACGACAGCCACTTCGTGCAGCCTTTCCTGCTGGTCGGCTCCAAGGCGCTGGCGGCGCGTCTTCCGGATATGCTGGACGTGCTGTACGACCGGCTCCTTCTCTGCGACTTCAGCGATCTGCCCCGCCTGAAGGACATCCTGCTGCAAGGCAGGATTCACTGGCACAGCAGCATCATCCCGAACGGGAACCAGTACGCCGGCCTTTATGCCGCACGCCATCTGTCGCGCAACTGCGAACTGGCCGAACGCCTCGGCGGAGTATCGCAACTTCGGGTGTACGACCGCCTCGTGGCGCAGATGGACAAAAACCCCGAGGCAATCGTGGAAAAGATGTCCCGGATCCGCGAGTTCACGCTGGCCCGCGGCAGGGCAATCGTCAGCTTTGTCGGCGAGCCGCAGGAGCGCAAGATCCTGGACGAATGGCTTGGAGGTCTTTTCAGCGGGATGAAAGACGGGGGCCCGCGGGAGGAACCCGCCCGCTTCAAGCCGGTTCTGGAATCGAAGGAGGGACTCGCCGCACCCGCAGACGTCGCCTTTGTCGCCAGAACTTTGCCGGCGGTTCCCGCGAACCATCCGGACGCGCCGGCGCTCCTTCTGCTCAGCGTCCACCTGAGCTACGGGTATCTCTGGAACGAGGTACGGGTAAAACGGGGCGCTTACGGCGTACGGGCCAGCTACGACTCGAGCAACGGGGTGTTCGCCTTCACGAGCTACCGGGATCCTTGCGTGAAAGAAACCCTGGACGCCTTCCAGGGCTCTCTGGACTACATCGAAAACGAGATGGATCTCTCCCCCCCCGCTGTGGAACAGGCGATCATCGGATCCCTCAAGGCCCTGGACCAGCCGATCCGGCCGGGCCAGGCCGTAGGGGTCGCCCTGAGCCGCCACCTCCGCGGCGAGACGCCCGAATTCCGAAGACAATTTCGGAAGAGGCTTCTATCTCTCACAGGCGAAGATATCCGGAGGGCGGCGGCGGAGTTGCTCGCCCCGGCATTTGAAAGCGCACCTGTCTGCGTCCTTTCGAGCCGGGAGCGACTGACCGCCGCCAACGCAGCCCTCGGGTCGGCGCTGGAGATCCATGACATCTGAGGGCCCGGTGTGAAGGGCGGGGCACACAGCCCTTCCGCCGGCCTGAATACCGCAAGAAGGCCCGGCCAAGACCCCTCGCGGCCCGCTGAACAGCATGCCGGGCGTATCTCTTTGTGCACACTCCACGCCGCCCCCCGGCCGCTCCACCATGGAGACCGGCGGAAAAAACCGTGAAAGACACGGCTCTGCCCCTCCCGGCCGGTGCGATGGTACGCTCCTTGCTCTCCCCTGAAACCGGCCGGCAGGGGTTGAAGACGCGCCTGGGGGATCCAATCGGCGCCTGCAGACTCCGCCGGGATTCCTTGCGGCCTTTCAGATTGAGAGGAGATTCGGATGCCGCCCGTACGGTCCTTTGGGCCCCTTTTGTTCCTCCTCCTCCTTGCCCCCAACCCTCTGCAAGCAGCCTGGGAGACCGTCAAGGTCGATTCGGACGCTCGCATCGGATCCATAGCGCTTTCGGGAGATCTCGAGGCCTACGAGAAGCAAGGGGACATCTTCCTTTACCGTATATCCTCCGGCCGACGGATACAGGTCACCCTGGACGCCGATGATCCGGAGGACCTGATTCTCGGCCTCGGCCGGGAAACCCTCTGGTACTGGGCGCATGACAGCCAATCCGGCCTGAACAGACTGCACCGCTATGACGTGGAGAGCGACCTGGACGCATGGATTCTCGAGGCCGATTCCCGGATCGATGCACACAAGGGTACGGCGGAATCAGGGCGCGCGATCATCTGCAAAGACCACGACTGGTTTCTCGTGGAGGGGGACCGGGTCACACAAGTCACCTTCAGCGGAGAGGGCCTCCCGAAACAGGAGGCCTGGTTGAGCGGCGACTATCTTGTCTGGAAGGCCGTAGCCGGCACGCCCGGAGTCTATGTCACCCATCTTCCCACCAAAGAGACGCATTGCGTATTTGACGACGACGACCCGCCCGTTTCCCTTTGGGTCTCCGGCATGCACGCCGCATGGGTCACCGGAGCCGCCCAGGGACAGTACTGGATCCTCGCCTGCCGGCTGGACACCCGGGCTCCCCGCGTCGTGGGCTCGTCGGAAGAAAGGATCCCGTGGCAGTTGGCCATCGACGCCCCTCGGCTCGTATGGCTGAAAAAGACGGGCCCGGTCTGGTTGCTCATGGAAACCAACCTCGAGGACGAGGCCGAACAACTCCTGTATTTCTCGGAGCTGTCCATGCACACCCCAAGGGTCAGCGGCAACCGCATCCTCTTCATCCGGGACAACTGCCCGGCTGAAGAGGAGTCCTGCTCGGAACTGAACATACTGAATCCAGAGACGGGCGGTCTCACGCAACTGACCTATTTCGGCCGCGACAGCATCGTTTCTTCCCCGCAGATCGACGCCGGCAGAGTCGCCTTCAGAAGGGAGTCCTGGGGCTTTGACACGGTCGCCGAAGCCTACGCCGGCTTGGAAACACCCGGTCCCCGATGCGGCACACTCTCCCGCACCGGCGGCCTCAACGCAGGCGTCAACCTGGCACTGGTATTCGCACCTCTCGCCCTCGCCCCCTGGTTCCACCGACGACGCATACGTCGAAGCCGTTCCCGCGGGCCAAACGCAACGCCTTCGAAACGCCTGCCGCCCACACCCTTCCCCCGCAATGTGTCCTCGTCACCGACAACGCAATCGAATTCCAGAGGGTCCGGGGCCTGAAAGTAGACTGCCGGGCCCAATAGAAAGCCTTGCGTCTTCGGATCCGCTTCTACAGCGTATTCCCCCGAATGCAATTTGCAGGTCGATGCGGCGGCCGGGGTACAGGGCAATTGCTTTTCTCCCGGAAGGATGGTGAGATGGACGAAGCGACTCTGAGGGAGACATGGAAGACAGGTTCTGGGACAGGAAAATCGAGCTGCTGCCCCGGGAGGGCCTGGAGGCCCTGCAGACGGAGCGGCTCAGGGAGACCGTCCAGAAGGCCGGCAGGGCGCCTTTCTACAGGAAGGCCTTCTCACAACAGGGGATCACGCCGGAACAGATCAAGGGCCTCGATGACCTGAGACGCCTGCCCTTTACCACCAAACAGGACCTCCGGTCCGGTTTCCCGGACGGCTTCCTGGCGGTCGACCGAAGCGATGTGGTGCGCATGCACGCCTCCTCCGGAACCACGGGAAGGCCCATCGTGGTCTACCACTCCCGGGGGGACATCCGGCAATGGACGGACCGGGTCGCCAGATGCCTTTACATGGCCGGGGTCAGGCGATCGGATGTCTTCCAGAACATGATGGGTTACGGGCTCTTCACCGGGGGGCTCGGTCTCCATTACGGCGCCGAAACGCTCGGCGCCATGGTCATCCCGATGGGTGCCGGGAACAGCAGGCGTCAGGTTCGTTTCATACAGCAGTTCGGAACAACCGTGGCGCACATCATCCCGAGCTATTCGCTGAAGCTGCTCGAGACCTTCGACGCAATGGGAATCGATCCGAAAAAGGATACCCGGCTCCGGATCCTGGTGGTCGGCGCCGAACCGCACTCGGAGGAGGTCCGCAACCGGATCGAAGAAGCATACGGCGTATTCGCCGTCAACTGCTACGGCCTCTCCGAGATGAGCGGCCCGGGGGTAGCCTTCGAATGCCCGCGCAAGAACGGGCTGCACGCCTGGGAGGACAGTTACATCCTCGAGATCGTGGACCCGGATACCCTGGAACCCCTTCCCGACGGCGAGACCGGCGAGATCGTCCTCACCACGCTGCGGCGCGAGGCGATGCCGCTCATCCGATATCGGACGCGGGACCTGGCCATGGCGCATCCCGGGACCTGTTCCTGCGGCCGGGCACACCGGCGGCTTTCGCGGATCAAGGGCCGCACCGACGATATGCTCATCATCAAGGGGGTCAACGTCTATCCGATCCAGGTGGAGCAGGTCCTGATGGTCTTTGAGGAGGTGGGCAATAACTATCTCATCCTTCTCGACCGGGAAGGACCGGCCGACCGCATGACCGTCCGGATCGAGATGAGCCCGGAGATGAGAAGCCGGGGGCGCGGCGAACTCGAAGCCTTGCGGAAAAAGATCATCCACAGCCTTCGGGGAGAAATCCTGTTCACGCCGAAGGTGGATTTCGTCGAACCGGGCACCCTTCCCGCAGGGGAAGGAAAGGCGCTGCGGGTCATTGACAACCGCCCAGGGGGAGAAACATGAGGGAAGCCAGACGGGAAAAGGATATGTTTGCCGGGCAAAAACTCTCTTTCTATTCGCTTTACGCCCTCGAGGCGAGGGGGTCGATTCAAATCGAATCCCTTCCCTTCACCATCCGGATCCTTCTCGAGAACCTCTTGCGCAATCTGGAGACCAAGCGGTCCACGCAAGAGGACGTCCTCCGCCTGGCCCGGTGGAAGCCCGGCGCGGACCCGCAGGAGATCGCCTTCATGCCGACCCGTGTTCTGCTTCAGGATTTTACCGGGGTTCCCGCCGTGGTCGACCTGGCCGCCATGCGCTCGGCCATCGAACGAATGGGGGGGCCCCCGGACCGGATCAATCCCATCGTGCCCGCCGACCTCGTCATCGACCACTCCGTCCAGGTCGACTTCTTCGGATGCGCCGAGGCCCTGTCCAAGAACCTGGCCCTGGAATACGACCGCAACCGGGAACGCTACATGCTCCTGAAATGGGCGCAGCAGGCCTTCGCGGGGTTCCGTGTCGTCCCCCCCGGCCGGGGAATCTGCCACCAGGTCAACCTGGAGCACCTCGCCTCAGTCGTGCATGTCAAAAGGAGGGGGGACACATGGGTGGCCTATCCCGACACCCTGGTCGGCACCGACTCCCACACGACGATGATCAACGGGCTCGGCGTTCTCGGGTGGGGAGTCGGCGGGATCGAGGCGGAGGCGGTGATGCTGGGCCAGCCTTATTACATGCTCGTGCCGGAAGTGGTGGGCATGAGGCTGATGGGGGCCTTGCCGGAGGAAGCAACCGCCACGGATCTCGTTCTCACGGTGACCGAGATGCTTCGCAAGAAAGGCGTGGTGGGAAAATTCGTGGAGTTCTTCGGTCCCGGCCTTTCCAACCTCACCCTGCCCGACCGCGCCACCGTCTCCAACATGTCGCCCGAGTACGGCGCCACGGCAGGCTACTTCCCGGTCGACGATGAGACGCTCGGCTATCTCCGGATGACCGGAAGGAAAAGGGAGCACGTCGACCTGGTGGAACGCTACTGTAAGGAACAGGCGCTCTTCTACAGCCCGGCGGGTTTCGAGCCAGTGTACAGCGATGTGCTGGAGTTGGACATGGGCGCCGTGAGGCCGAGCCTGGCCGGGCCCCGAAGGCCCCAGGACCGCATCCCCCTCGCAGGCGTCAAGAAACGGTTTCTGACCGACCTGGCAAAGCTCTTCGGAAGGAAGCCGGCCGCGGCCCGCAAGGGGGACAAACGAAAGAAGGTCCTGAAGGACGGGGCGGTCGTCATCGCGGCGATCACGAGCTGCACGAACACATCGAATCCCTCCGTCATGATCGGGGCGGGCCTGCTGGCCCGGAAGGCCGTGGCACGCGGGATCCAGGTCCCCCCTTATGTAAAAACCAGCCTGGCTCCGGGCTCCCAGGTCGTCGAGGACTATCTCAAACGAGCCGGCCTCATCGATCCCCTGAAGGCCCTCGGGTTTCACACCGTGGGATTCGGCTGCACCACCTGCATCGGGAACAGCGGCCCCCTGCCGGATCCCGTCAGGGAGGAGGTGAAAGAACGAAATCTCGTGGTAGCGGCCGTCTTGAGCGGAAACAGGAACTTCGAGGCCCGTATCCACGCCCAAGTCAAGGTCAATTACCTTGCCAGCCCCATCCTCGTGGTCGCCTATGCCTTGGCCGGGCGAATGGACCTGGACATCACCAAGGATCCCCTTGCCTACGATGCGGAAGGCAAGCCGGTCACCCTGAACGACCTGTGGCCTTCGGCCGAAGAGATTCGGAGTACTATCGAGCAATCCGTCACTTCGAAGATGTTTGCCGACCGGTACAGGACGATCGACAGGGGCGACAAGAACTGGCGGGCCCTCGCGGTCCCGGAGGGGGGCAGTTACCGGTGGGACGCCCACTCTACGTACATCCAGGAACCCCCCTTCTTCGCAGGGATGGATGCCAGGCCCTCGCCGCCACGGGATATCAAGGACGCAAGGGTACTGGTGATGGCGGGGGATTCGGTCACGACGGACCACATCTCGCCCGCCGGCGCAATCCCGGAGGACAGTCCGGCGGGCCGCTATCTGCTCGATCAAGGCATTCAGCCGGTCGACTTCAATTCTTACGGCAGTCGAAGGGGAAACCACCATGTTATGGTCCGCGGCACCTTCGCCAACATCCGGCTTCGCAATCTGCTCGTACCGGATCGTGAGGGCCCTTGGACCCTGTACCTGCCCGACGGGGAGGTCATGTCCATCTTCGAGGCCAGCACCCGGTACCGGAAGGACGGGGTCCCTCTGGTTGTCCTGGCGGGAAGGGAGTACGGGACAGGCAGCTCGCGGGATTGGGCCGCCAAGGGAACGCATCTCCTCGGGGTCAAGGCGGTCCTGGCCGAAAGCTTCGAACGTATCCATCGGAGCAACCTGGTCGGCATGGGCGTCCTTCCTTTACAGTTTCTGCCCGGTGAAAACGCAGAGGCCCTCGGCCTGACCGGCCGGGAGAGCTTCTCCATCTCCGGGCTGAGCAGGAATCTGCGGGCGGGCAAGGAGCTGCAGGTGACGGCCCGGCCGGACAAGGGAAAAGAAATCACCTTTGCCGTCACGACCCGCCTGGATTCGCCCGTGGAGGTGGAGTACTACCGCAACGGGGGCATCCTGCAGACCGTTCTCCGGAACCTCCTGGAAGAGGAGGCCGGCTGATATGTGGAGGCTCCCTTTTTTTTTCTTGAACCATGACCGCTTTCCTGCTATTCCTTGAGTCCGATCCGGTCGGATTCTTTCCATCCATGAGAACGCCGCCACGCAAAGATGCGTCTAACCGGGAAAGGTCTATTTACTCACATTTTTTCCGGAAGGAGACGATCCATGGAACTCGAGAAGCTCAAGCCCAAATTCGGTCGATGGCTCACGATTGATGAACTTCGCGGTTTTCTGACTGAAATGCCGGACGAGGTCTTCCGGCGGGTACCCATCAACCGAAAGCTGCTCGAAACCGCGTCCGTCTTCGTTGAACAGCAAAACGGCTGGTGGGAACATCCGGACTGGGAAAGATTTCTCGAACGACTCCGCGGGGACGGATATCAACTTTCCACGGAGTTGGAGCCGCCGATCGGAAGCATCCTGGAGATCTTCAAGGATTATTACCATCGGGACAGGTTTCAGGCGATCGCCGAGAAGCGCCGCAAGCCGTCCGTCCGTAAGGCCTCCCGCTCCGGGAAAACCGCGCGGCCGTCGAGCGTGAAGCGGGCGACAAAGCGCGCCTGAGCACAAACAGACCCGCCTTTCCCGCTTTCACTTTGCACCTCTTGCGTGTCGCCTTGCAACGAGTCTAAATGTAGCGCTCCGCCAGCGTTCGAATCGCCTGTTCCAGGTCGCCCCCGAACTGGGCGGCAACCCGTTCCTTCATCAGCTGGGCCTTGGCCCGCATACCCGGGTCCTCGAGATCCGACAGATTACGAAACAGTCCCAGACGACGACCGAGCTGAAACAGCAGGCGCTCCTCTCCGGGCAGGCCCAGGAATCGGTCGATAACGGCCAGCATGGCGGCCTTGTCCTCCGGCAGGCGCCCCTCCACCTCTTCGAGCAGGTTGAGGATGTGGTCGCTGGCCACGTAGCTCTGGATGCCCTTCAGGTGCTCTATGAACAGACGCAGCTCACGAACCATCTCCTCGTCCGAGGGCCGCTCGAACTCACCCCTTTCCCATTTCTCGCGCAGACCCGTGCCGCCGGGCAGCGCCAGGGATCGAATCCGGATGAAATCAGGGTTGATCGCGTTCAGGACCCGGGCGGTCTCCAGGGCATGCTCCCGGGACAGGCGCCGCCCTCCCAGGCCCGGCATCACGTACTCGGAGAGCTCGATGCCCGCCGCCGCCACCCGCCTGCCTCCCTCGATCTGCTGAGCCGCGGTAACGCCTTTCCTGACATAGGAGAGCACCGCATCGCTCCCGGACTCGAGCCCCACATGGATGCGATTCAGCCCCGCTTCCCTCAGCTTCCGGAGTTCCTCCACCGACTTCCGGGCAAGCGTCGAAGACCGGGCATAGCTCGTGATCCGCTTGATCTGCGGGAAGGTCTCCTTCAGATAGGAGACCACCGCCGCCAGGTTCGGGGTTTTCATCACAAGGCTGTTGGCATCCTGCAGAAATGCGCTTTCCCCGCCGTAATAGAGCCACACGGCGACGCTCCGGAAGCTCTCGGAGTAGCGTCCGTCCTGAAGAATCCCCTCCACCAGACGGCGGTCGATCGACCCGCCGAAGCCGCCCTCCCAGGACCTCCTCTTCAGGGTCTCGACCATCTCCCGGACGGTGTCGATATCCTCCTTGATTTCCGCCACGGTGCGGCGGGAAAAACGTTCGCCCTTGTATACGGGGCAGAACTCGCATCGATTCCACGGGCAATTGCGGGTCACCCGGAGGAGAAGGCTCCTCGCCTCGCTCGGGGGCCGGATCGGGCCTTGCTCGAAACTCAGGGCCATGGTTCCTGCCTCCCTTACCGTTTCAGGCGCGATGCCATTGCCTCCAGGGCCTGAGCGTGTTCCGGGCAGTGGTGGCACAGTGCCTGGAAGGCCGCGGACAACTCCAGGGTGTCTTCCAGCGTCTTGCCCTGGGAGGCATAGAAGAGGCGTTTCGCCATCCGCAGAATCCTTGCCGGCTGCCTCGCGATTTCGCCGGCCACCTCCATCGCACGGTCCATCAGCTTCTCCTGCGCCACCACCTCGCTGACAAGCCCGATCCGCAAGGCCTCGGCGGCATCGAGTACACGACACGTAAAGGCCAGTTCGCAGGCCTTGGAAAAGCCCACGATCCGGGGCAGGAAGTACGCCCCCCCATCCCCGGGAATCAGCCCGACAGCGGCAAAGGTTTCCCCGAACCGGGCCTTCTCGCCGGCAATGCGAATATCGCACATGCAGGCCAGGTCGCATCCCGCCCCGATGGCGGGGCCGTTGACCGCGGCGATGGTAGGAACATCCAGGCGGTGCATGAGCACGGGAACCCGCTGGATGCCCTTGCGGTAGTTGTCACGCAGTTCCGCGGGCCCGCCGGAGAACATGCCGGCCTTCTCCTGCATGTCCTTGATATTGCCGCCGGCCGAGAAGGCGGATCCGGCGCCCGTCACGATGAGGGCACAGACCTCCTCATCCGCCTGGACGCTCGAAACCGCCTCTTCGAGTTCCCCAAGCATCCGTTCCCCGGTGACGGCGTTCCTCACATCAGGGCGGTTCAGCGTCAGCAGCGCAACCTTGCCTCTCTTCTCGAAAAGGATCTCTTCGTATCGCATTTCGCGCTCTCCCTTTCCAGCAGGTTCGAGTATCGTCACATGGCCGGCAAAATCCCTGTCTACAGAGCTTCCCGTCTCTCAGGGGGGGAGGATTCAGGTCCGCTTGCGGGATCGCGTCGAACGCATCGGCGCGGAAGGCCCAAAGCGGCCCTTTTTCCTCGGCTTCGGCAAGACCCCGATCCGAGGGTCCTCCTCCGCAATCAGGTCGACCAGCCTTGACGCGGCCTCCTCGAAATCCTCCGTATCTTCGGAGAGATAGAGCCATTTCCCCAGGATCGTGTGCACGGTCAGGCACGGAAACTCATCCATCAGGGACGCATGATGTCTTCTGTCGGTCGGCACGAGGAGGCCCTTCCAGGGCTCTTTGCGGGCGGCCAGGACGAGAACCAGGCGGCCGTGCAGGTAGCAGCCCCTGGCTCCGAACATCGCCTTTTCGAGGTAGGAAGGCTCCTGCTCCAGGGGTTCGACGACCCACCGAAGGGGATGAGGCTTGAAGATCCGCGCTTCCGGTTCATGCATCGGACTATAGGGAGATGCCCCTGTGGATCGTCGCGTTGTTCACAAGGATGTCCACGGGCCCCAGGATGGCGCCCGCTTCCTTCACCATGGCCTCGACTTCCTCGAAATTCGATACATCCGCGCGCCAGGCCAGGGCCTTTCCGCCCTTCGCCTCTATCTGTGCGACCACATCGCCCGCTTCCTTTTCCCTCGACCGGTAATTCACGATCACCTTCGCCCCCTCCTCGGCGAGGCGCAACGCAATCGCACGGCCGATTCCCCTCGAAGACCCGGACACCAGGGCCGTTCTTCCTTCGAGCCCCATCGATTGTCTCCTGTCGCTCCGGGGTCACTGCACGGG
>WFRX01000350.1 GCA_015486285.1 bacterium | reverse complement strand
CTCGTAGAGGGCGATTCGCCCCTTGTATCCGGTGCCGTTGCACCGATCGCACCCCGCTCCCTTGTAGCCCACGGTCGACTCCGCCTCCTCGGGGGACATCCCCATCTCGACGAGGGCCTGGGGGCTCACCTCGCACGGCTCTTTGCACTCGCTGCAGATCTTGCGGACGAGGCGCTGGGCCAGGATCAGATTCACGGACGACGTGACCAGAAACGGTTCCACCCCCATGTTCAGCATCCGGTGGATGGTGCTCGGGGCGTCGTTCGTATGGAGCGTGCTCAAGACGAGGTGCCCGGTCAGGGCCGCCTTGATCGCGATCTCGGCGGTCTCGAAATCCCGAATCTCACCGACCATGATGATGTCCGGATCCTGTCGGAGGAAGGCCCTCAGAGCGGCCGCGAAATTCAGGCCGATTTCCTCGTGCATCTGCACCTGGTTGATCCCGGGCAGGTTGTATTCCACCGGGTCTTCCGCGGTGGAGATATTCTGGGTGACCTTGTTGAGCTCGGTGAGGGCCGAGTAAAGGCTCGTGGTCTTGCCGCTGCCGGTGGGGCCGGTGACCAGGACCATCCCGTAGGGCTGGTAGATCGCTTCCTGGAAGTCTTTCAAGGCCTGTTCCTCGAACCCGAGCTTGGTCATGTCGAGCTGCAGGGCGCTCTTGTCGAGCAGGCGGAGCACCAGCTTCTCCCCGAAGAGGGTGGGGAGTACCGAGACGCGGAAATCCATTTCTTTGCTTGTCGTCTTCAACTTGATACGGCCGTCCTGGGGCAGCCTTCGCTCTGCGATGTCGAGGCTGGACATGATCTTCAATCGGGAGGTGATCGCGTTCTTGAGCCGCATGGGCGGGTTCATGATCTCATGCAGAACGCCGTCGATCCGGTAACGTACGCGAAACTGTTTTTCGTACGGCTCGATGTGGATGTCGCTGGCTTCCTTGGCAATGGCTTCGGTGAGGATGACGTTGACCAGCTTGACAACCGGCGCGTCAGAGGTCGATTTCTCGAGTTCTTCGATGTTGACCTCTTCGTGCTCGTCGACCACCTCCAGCTCGAGATCTTCCAGGTCGCTCATCACATCCATGAGGGTGGCGGACTGGTCGTAGTACCGGTTGATCGCATCCTTGAGCGCCGTTTCCTCGGCGACCACAACATCGATGTTGTAGCCGGTGAGGAATTTGATGTCGTCGATCACCAGGTAGTTGGTCGGATCGCTCGTGGCGATGACAAGGGTCGAGCCCGCGCGGCTGACGGGCAGGACATTGTGTTTCTGCACCACCTCGGAAGGGACCAGCTTGAGGAGATCGGGGGAAACCTCGAGCTTGGACAGGTCGACCGCGGGGAAGCCGAACTGCTTGCTGAGAAAATGCAGAAGATCTTCTTCCTTGATATAGCCGAGCTTGATCAGGTTGGATCCGATCAGCCCCCCGGTTCGCTTTTGTTCTTCCAGGGCCTTGTCCAGTTGCGGTTTTGTAATCAGTCCGGCCTGAACCAGCCTGTCCCCCAGGCGCCCGTTGGTCATGTTCAACGGGGACGCAGCGTTTACAGCCAGTTGTCCATTCTCAGATCGTGCCAAGGAAACAACCCCCATGTTCGAGATCCGAATATTGTCAGTTTCCGCTCCGGTCTCTGCCCCCGAGCGGCAACCGCGCGACGATGGGCGTCGAACATCAGGGGGAGATGAGCAAATTTTGTACCAAGGGTGCCGGAGATTGTTTTCCGGGGGGTAAGCATCCGGAGTTATGCTGAAAAACCGGGGACGGGAAAACCGAAGGGCCCGAGGAAGATGAGAAAGGGTGAAAAAAGATCAACAAGTCGAAAAAATTTGCGCGGCCTCGACGATCAAGCCGTCCTGGCCGGCCTGCAGTGTTCTCACATCGAGGATCACGTCGTCCTGCTCGATGCGGGCGATTACGGGGGGCGTGGCCATTCGGAAACGGAAGAGGATTTCCTGTGCGGGGAACTGCGTACTTCGCAGAAGGACGCCCACGCCCGGAACCGGGTCCATCGGCATGGAGCCGCCGCCCGTCCTTCCCGTGACGGCCCGCACAGAGACCTCGAACGAGGGCGGCAGGCGCTCTCGAAGGCGCCGGGCAAGCCTTTGGGCCCTTCTGCGCAAGGCGGGCACCGATGTGGAGAGCATGGCGAGGGTCGGAATTCGGGCCCGCGCCGTTTGCGGATCGCGGTAGAGGAGCAGCGTCATCTCCAGGGCGGCCAGGGTGAGCTTGTCGATCCGCATGACACGGTTCAGCGGATGGCGTTGCAGTCTCTCGAGCACCTCCGAGCGTCCCGCCAGGATGCCCGCTTGGGGCCCGCCCAGCAGCTTGTCGCCGCTGAAGGTGACGAGGTCCACGCCCGACCGAACGACGTCGGTCACCCGCGGTTCGCGCGCGAGGCTTGGAGGACCTGCCTGGACCAGGCAGCCGCTGCCCAGGTCCTCCATCACGGGCAGGCCGTATCGGCGGCCGAGGGCGACCAGTTCTCCTGTGGAGACCTCTTTGTGAAACCCGATCACCCGGTAATTGCTCGGATGGACCTTGAGCAGGAGTCCGGTGGACGACCCGATCGCCTTTTCGTAATCCCGCAAGTGTGTCCGGTTCGTCGTGCCCACCTCGACGAGGGCGGCGCCGGTCTCCGCGAGGATGTCCGGGATGCGAAAGGATCCTCCGATCTCGATCAGTTCTCCCCGGGAAACGACTACCTCTTTTCCCTTTGCCAGGACCCGCAGGGCCAGGTAAACGGCCGCCGCGTTGTTGTTCACCACCAGGGCCGACTCGGCTCCCGTCAGGCTGCAGAGCAGGCCCTCGACATGCTCGTACCGGAGCCCCCGTTTTCCTGTTTCCAGGTTGAATTCGAGATTGGAGTACCCCCTTGCGACCTCCTCGATGGCATGCAGGGCCTCCTTCGCCAGCGGCGCCCTGCCCAGGTTCGTGTGCAGCAGGACCCCCGTTGCGTTCACCACGGGACGCAGGCTCCCCAGGCGAAGATTGCGGGCCCGCTGCAGGATCTCCCCCTGCGTTTTCTCGATCGGATCCGGCTCCCTCCGTTCTCCCCGCAGGATCTCCTCGCGCTGGCGATCCAGAACGTCACGGGCGGCCTGGCGAAGGGCCCATCTGGGGAGATGCTCTTCCCGTTCGGCGCGTTTGACCCGGGGGGCGTCCAGGACCTGATGGACAGCAGGAAGACGCCTCAGCACCGACTGTGCCGGCTGTGGCGAATGCGGGTCTTCTGTCACGGCGATCAAGCCTCCGGGTCGGTTGAAAAGATCTTCCTCCTATCATAAATGGCGGGGTGAAAAATCACAAATTACGGCGGAGTCCGACCTTTCGCCGGATTCCCCGGCCCCTTCCGTTACGCCCCGTCCTTGCCATTTCCCAGGGGCCTGTTTACAATCGACCGGATGGACTACGAACTGCCTCCGGACATCAGAAGACCCGCCCGCTACATGGGCTCCGAGCTGCACGCGGTCCGCTCGCCGCAGCGGGGCGACCTTCGCGTGGGACTCGCCTTCCCCGACCTCTACGAGATCGGCATGTCGCACCTGGGCCTGGGTCTCCTCTATCACTGCGTAAACCGGGCGGAGGGCCTGTTTGCCGAGCGGGTGTTCATGCCGGACGAGGACCTGGAGGCCCTGCTCCGCGAAAAGGGCCTGCCGCTGACGACCCTGGAGACCAGGCTGCCCCTCGACAAGCTGGACGTGCTGGGCTTCAGCCTGGCCTACGAGCTGACCTATACCAACCTGCTCGGCATCCTGGACCTGGGGGGGATCCCCCTTCGTTCGTCCGAGCGGTCCGTGCGGGATCCGGTCGTGATTGCAGGCGGTCCGTGCGCTTTCAACCCGGAGCCGCTGGCGTCCTTTGTCGACGCCTTTGCCGTGGGGGAAGCCGAATTCCTGATCGTGGAGATCTGCCGAACGGTTGAGGCGTGGAGGGCCGGCGGCGGCTCGCGTCAGGACCTGCTCAGGGCCCTGGACCGCCTGGAGGGCGTCTACGTCCCTGCCCTTTTTGAATGGAGGCCCGAGGGGAGCGCCGGCAAGTACCGTCTCGTCTCCCTTACAGGCCGCGACCGGACCGTGCGAAAACGTGAGATTTCCAACCTCGACCTGGCCCCCTATCCCGATGCGCCCCTGGTGCCCTTCGCCCGGATCGTACACGACCGGATCAGCATCGAGGCCGCCCGGGGGTGCCCTCACGCCTGCCGGTTCTGTCAGGCAGGCAATCTCTACCGCCCTTACCGCGAGAGAAGTCCCGAAGGGCTGCGGGAAATCGCCCTGCGGAGCCTCGACCGGACCGGGTACGAACAGGTGTCGCTGTTGGCCTTGAGCATCGGCGATTACTCCTGCCTCGGCGGGCTGGTCGCGGAGCTGATGCAGCAGCTTTCCCCGAAGAGGGTGTCTCTTTCCATGCCGTCGTTGCGTGTGGGATCCCTGGATGAGTCGGTGGTCCGACAGATCCTCCGGGTCCGGAAAACAGGGTTTACCCTCGCCCCGGAGGCGGCCAGCCCCCGGCTGCGGAGTGTGGTGAACAAGATGATATCCGAGGAAGAGCTTCTTCGCACGGCCCATCTGATCGCCCGCCTGGGCTGGCGCTCCTTGAAGCTCTATTTCATGATCGGGCTCCCCACGGAGACGGAAGACGATGTGGAGGGGATCGTCCGGCTCGCCCGGAGTATTCGTGCGCAGGCAAAAGGGGCGAAGGGGGGCGGATTTCAGGTGATCGTAAACGTCTCGTCCTTCGTGCCCAAGGCGCACACGCCCTTCCAGTGGTGCATGCAGCAGACGCGTCAGGCGTCCGAGGAAAAACAACGGTTTCTCCGGAAACACCTCAAGCAGCCGGGCTTCCGACTGAAATGGCACGATACCCGGCTGAGCCTCCTGGAAGGGATCTTCGCCCGGGGGAACCGAACGCACGGCGACCTGCTCGAAGCGGCCTATCGGAGGGGTTGCCGGAGGGATGGATGGAGCGAACATCTCCGGTTCGACCTCTGGGAAAAGGCCTTTGAGGATACGGGCATGGACCCCGAGGACCGCATCCACCCGTATCCCGATCCGCAGGACCCCCTTCCATGGGACTGGATCGATACGGGGATGCCCCGCGGATGGTTTGTCCGGGAGTACCGGAGGGCCCTCGAGGCGAAGGCCACCGAGTTCTCGTGTACAGGGCGTTGCGATGAATGCGGCATTTGCGCCCAGGTTCGCGGCGGGAAGGATGAGGGGCGCGAAGGCCCGGCCGTCGTCCTGCCGACCGTGTCGACCCGCCCGCCACGGCGGTCGGTAACGGTGCGGGGGAGAGGAGAACGGGCGGCCGCGCGGTTCCGGATCCGGTATACAAAGAGGCGTCCCGCATCCTGTTTGAGCCATCTGGAGACCCTCACCGTGTTTCACAGGGCCCTGAGAAGGAGCAACCTGCCGATTCACTATACGGGAGGTGAACACCCCCACCCCAAGTCGGCCTTCAGTTCCGCACTTCCGGTCGGCGTGGAGAGCCTGGCGGAATACATGGATTTGTGGTTTTCGAGGGTGCCGACGGCAAGGGACGTGGAAGAAGGCCTGAACGCGGTCCTGCCCGAGGGCATTTCCGTGCTGGATGCGCGGCCGATTCCGTTGAATGCTCCGTCCCTGGAACAGAGCATCGCCTGGATGGAGTATGCGTTGACGTTTCCGGAGGCGACGCCGTCCCCGGACGAGCTGAAGCAGATGATGGAGGCCTTTTACGACGGCTCCTCCGCGCCGGAGCGGGCATCCGGCAAGGACGGCAGGAACGACCGCGACCTTCGGAGAGCCGTAAACCTGGCGGAAAGCCGGGATGGGCGGGGCCTGGTCTGCAGGATTCACCAGGTCTCGGGGTCCACGCCGTCGGCGATGCGGGTCGTCAAGATCCTCTTCCCCTCTTCCGGCGCCAATGGGCTCCGACCCCGTATCCTCAAGACCGAGGTTGCGCTCCTGCCCCCTTCGCCCCCGGCCATTGCCCTGAAAAGGAAGACCCACAAGGAAGACCCACCATGACGAATGAGCTGATTATCAATGTCACACCTCACGCGACGCGGGCGGCGCTCAT
>WFRX01000349.1 GCA_015486285.1 bacterium | reverse complement strand
GCCCACTGCACGGGGGTGCCCCGCCCCGGTTCCCCCCTGTGTAGTGCCGGGGTGGGTTCTTGGGCTCCTCGCCCCCGGGTTCCGCAAGTCGCCCTGCGAAAGCCTCGTTCGGGACAGCCCACTGCACGGGGGTGCCCCGCCCCGGGCCCCCCTGTGTAGTGCCGGGGTGGGCTTGCTTGGGTTGCGGTTTTTCTGATTGACGGTGTGATTCACAGTTTGGTAAGATAAAAAAGAGCGAGTTTCTCCAAAGAATGAGTCGGTTCGACCCGGCTTCGTTCCGTGTGCAGCGAACCACCGTGAGCTTTCCATCATGCTTGAACATTCTTTGCTTCGACAGGGCGTGCGGCTGCTTGCGGTGTCGGTTTTTTTCCTTCTCACCCTCCTTTCTTTTCACGACCGCCTGGCGGCGGACCAGGGCCGCTGGATTTCCCAGGCCGAGGATCGACTCCGCAGGGGAGACCGCCAGGGGGCGCTGAAGGCCTACCAGCAGGCGGTCTGGGAAAGACCGCAGGATCCGGCAATCCATTACAATATGGGCGTTCTCGCTGAATCTCTGGGGCATCTGGAAGAGGCTGAAGGCCACTATACAGCCTATCTTCGATGGGCGCCGGGAACGGCTTCCGACCGCGAGACGGTGAAAAAAAAGGTTTACCGGCTTTGCGGCGTACTGGGGGCCCGGGACTATCGAGACGGAAAATATGCGCGCGCGCTGGATTGGTACGACAAGGCCCGGGCCTTGTATCCGTATGCCAAGGCGGTCCACTTCAACATGAGCCGGGTGTTTGAGGCGATGGGGGAATGGGAAAGGGCGGCCGCGTCCTTGAAAGATTATCAGAGCCTTTGTGCTCCGGGCGAACGGGGGCCCGTCAAGAAGAGGATTGCCGGCTGCCTGCGGCATGCGGCGGAAGCCGGGGTTCAGTCCGGGGATTACGACGGCGCCCTGGCAAGGTACCGGGAGGCCGCTCGATGGGATCCGGAGGACACCGGGCTCTTGCTGCATGAGGCGGTGTGCGAGGAGAAGGTCGGGCGTCTCGAAGATGCGAAGAACCATTACCTCGCGTATTTGCAGGCCGACCCGAGCAATCCGCAGCGAGAGGCCATCCTCCGGCGTGTGGTTCGTCTGCACATTTTGTTGGCGAAGGAGTATCTCAATCGCGGATATCTCGGCAAGGCCCAGGACATCCTCCAGAAAGGGTTGGAGATCAACCCCGAGAACCCGGACCTTTATTTCCTCCTTGAGAAGACCTATGCCGGGCTCGGGAAACAGGAACAGGCGGTGGCGTATCTTGAAAAGGGCCTCCAACTGATCCCTGAAACTGAAACAGGCGCGAGACGTCCCCACATCACGGTACTGGTCGGCCTGTGTACGTCCCTGGCGGACGAGGCGTACCGTGCCGGCCGATATCCGACGGCCCTCCGGTTCCTGAAAAAGGCGCTGTACTGGGATCCGGATAATCCGGTAGTGACCTACAACCTGGCCCGGGTCTACGAGGGGCGGCAGGAATGGGAACAGGCCGTCCTCGCTTTTCGGAGGTATCTCTATCTCGACCCGGATGCCTCCGACCGGAATGCGGTGAAGGCGAAGCTCGCCTATTATTATTCCTACCTGGGGACGCAGTGGTTTCAAAAAGGGAAATACCCGCAAGCTCAGGAGGCCTTCGAACAGGCCCTCCTGGTCAGGCCCGAAGACAAGGCCCTGCTCTACAACCTGGCGACGGTCCTTATGAAGCGGGGAAAGACCGCCGAGGCGCTCCAGTTCCTGGAACGGTACCTCCGGTTCGAGGATGATCCCAAAGAAATCGAGAGGGTTCAGCGGCAGGTCGGCCGGCTGGTAAGGTTGACGGAGCAGAAAAACCGCTGGAAAAGAGGGAAGAGCGCGCTTGCCGGCCTGGAGGCGATAGGCGGTGCGCGCCCGGGGTCGGAAGATCGCGCCCTGGACGACCGGAGGAGGGGCTACCTCTTTCTGGAGGCAGGGCGATGGCGGGAGGCGCTGGACCGGTATCAAGCGTGTCTCCGCCTGTCGCCGGGTATCGCCGGGGAGGAGGCCTTCCGGGAGGAATTTGCCACGGCCTATCGCGAAATCGGCCGGGCCGCCCTCGTGGAAGGAAAAATGGGAGAAGCGCTGAAGGCCCTTGAACACGCAAGGCGGTGGGCGCCGGCGGAGGCCTTTTCATACTTGTGGCAGGGGAAGGTGTACGAGCACCGGGGCGACGCCGGCGATGCCCTGAAGGTTTATGAAGAGTCTCTCCGCAACGTCAGGGGCGAGGCGGGCAGACGGGCCATTCGGAACCGGATTGTTGCGATTCTCACACAACGCCTCCAAGCCGCATTGCGGCAGGAGGCCTTTTCGGATGCGCTGGGGACCATGAACGCCCTCGAGCCGTACTTGGACGATGCGCAGGCAAGGGACGTGCATTACCAAAGAGCGCGTATCGAAGAGGCCATGGGGCGCAAGGACGAGGCTCTCGTGGATTATGGGCTCCATCTGCTCGAGGCGGACGAGGCCCTCCGGAACGCGCGGATCCGGGCGGAACTCCTGACGGTGAGCCGGGAGGACCCCGACCTTGTCGCGAGCCTCGACGATCCGTCCGAGGCGTATCAGAGGGCGAAGGAGGCGGCAAAGCGCGGCGATTCCGCCAAGGCCCTGTTCTGTTTCCTCGTTGCCAGAAGCGGGAAACGACCTCCTCCGGACGTGGATGCGGAAATCCTCCGTTCCCTGGAATCCCTGCGGAAGGAAGGGGAAGCGCTGGCGATCCTTGCCCGAGCGCCGGAGGGAGAAAAACCTTTTGTGATCCCCCGGGCGCGGGCGGAAGAGTGGGTCTCCCGGGCGGAGCCTGTTTTGTGGAATGACTACCGGAGCGGACATTATGAAAAAGGGCTGGAGAAGCTTCGCAGTGTCCGCGCTCATCTGCAGGAGCCGGATGGAAGGTTGAGTCTGCTGCAGGGCGTTTTCGAGGAAATGGCGGGAAGGTACGAGAACGCCGTCAAGGGATACGAGCAGGCGCTTGCCTCGGAGGATTCGCTTCCGAGCGAGCAGGCCTCTCTCGTCCGGCATCGGCTGTGTGCGTTGTGGGTTCGCAAGGGCCTGCGTCAGTACGAGTCCGGGGATTACGAAGCCTGTGCCGGATCGTTGAGGCGGGCCGATCAAATCCTTCCCGGCCGGCCGGATGTCGCCTTTGACCTGGGCTGCGTATGCCTCCGTCTGAAAAAACCGAAAGAGGCGTTGCAGGCCTTTTCGAGGTACCTGGGACTCGTGAAGGAAGAGTCCCCCCGCAAGCGCCTTACGAGCGACGCCGTCGTTCTTCTCGAACGTCAGTTGGCCCGGTCGCCGGTCGTCCGGTACGACGGACAGGACATCGCGGTTGACTTGATCTTCGAGAGATCCGCCTCGCTGGGACATCTGCTTTCCGGGGAGGGACAGGCGGGAAGCGGCGAGGGGCTCCTGGACAGCGTTGTTCTCGCCCCGTACCTGGATGTCCGGCTTCAAGGGGAGGGGGCTGCCGAAGGCCCGATTCCTTTTGCAGATCGAAAGAGAAGGGGGCCGGGCGCTAAAAAAGGAGGGTGAACAGGAACTGGTTGGCGACCCTTGTTTGCAGTTCCTGCATTTGCTGTTCGTCCGGGAAGCGAGGATCCGGGTTGTCCCAGACGCGGAAGCGCCAGGCGAGTCCGAGGGAAAGATTCCTGCGATTGATGCCCCCTCCGATGGTGAACCCGAGGGAGACGTTCGATAAGAGAGGGTCGTCGTCCATATTCGTGGAATAGAAGAATCCCGTGTGGAGTGGAATCTGTGCGTTCTCCTTCCGGCAGAGATACCGGAGACCCAGGAAGAAACTGTGGACCGAAAAAGGGTTGTCCTGCCGTTTCTTCCGGTAGTTGTTCATCAGGCTCGATTCCCACGTGCCGTTGTATTCGACGAGATAGTCGTTCGGCGATTCGTACGAATAGTCGAACTGGAGGGTGACTACGGGGGAAACCTGATAATTAAGCCCGAGGCCGTAAGAGAGCGGGTATCCCGAATGGACCCCTTGGTAATCGGTCATGATCGAAGGCCCGGTTCGGTTTTCCAGGAAGCTCAGTGCATGAACGGTCCGAAAGCTGAAATCGGACAGATCCGGGTCCGTTTCCGCCTCCGGTTTGGCCTCAATCGTTCCTTCGAAGGTCAGACGGTGATTGAGATGGTAGATAACGCTCTCGGTGCGAAGCCCCTTCAGCGATTGAACCCTGTACAGGGATTCGGCTGTTTTTCTTCTCCGCTCTGTTGCAAGGGGGTCCAGCGATTTCGAGGAGACGGCCGGCAAGGGATCCCGGGCCTTCACGATTCCCTTGAATACTTCGGCCTGCGTGGCGAGGGACGGCACCTTTTGGAGGCGGCGGACGGTTCTGTCCACATCAGGCGATGTCGGCGGAGGTGTCCGTGGGGCCGTCGGTCGCCGGCTGCGGGAGTGCGCGACGGCCGGGGGCATGGGCTTCGCTGAAGCAGGGGCCTGCCTGTGCACGGCAGGAGCCACGTATCTACGCACCGAACGCCACAGGCGATCGACACGGGCCAGCAGCCAGCCTTCCTCCCCTTGCCTGGCCGAGTTCTCTTCCTGGATTTCGGCGTTGAGGGCCTCGAGGATCCCCGGCCCCTTCTCGGCGGCGACGTCTGCTGGATCGGGGGATTCGTGGAAGATCTTCTCCGGCCGATAGAGGGTGAAGAAAGAATAGACATGGATCGACCAGGAGACGAGAAAATACCCCAGCGGCAACGCAAACACCGCTGTGAGCAGGCAGAGGATCCATTTTTTTCTCTCTCTGGGATGCAGAGAAAGCAAGATTTCCCCCTGTGCAGGGAAGCGATCAGGGCCGGGGCATTCCAGCCGAGCCCCTGGCCTACGAGAGACCCTTGCCGGCTTTTCGGTACGATCCTACGGAAACTGAAGGAATTTGTCAAGATAAATCGCTGGGTTTCCTCCGGGTTCTCAACCTCTTTTTTCTCCTTCTTTTCGGCCGCCTTCGTTGCGCCCTCCCGGCCAGAATC
>WFRX01000348.1 GCA_015486285.1 bacterium | reverse complement strand
CCCGTACTCATAGCACGAGTCTTGTCTGAGCCGCAAGGACAGGCCCTGCGGGCGGATGCGGCCGTTCAGGCTCTATTGACACTTCCCTGTAGCGCCTCTATCCTTTTTGCGCCGACAGAAAGAGACACCGGGATGCCGGGAGCCAAAAGCCGGGAGGCGCATCGCATGATTCAACAAGCCATTGATTTCCGCGAGGAAAGTGAAGCCCTCTATGAGCTTCTCGAACCATTGGGGGACCAGGACTTCAAGCAAGTCACCCAATTCAAGGGCTGGACGATCAACGATGTGCTGACCCATCTGCATGTATGGAACTGGGCGGCCGACCTGACATTGACGGATCCTCCGGCCTTTGAGGAATTCCTGCAGCAAGTGGCCTCCTATGTGGCGAAGGGGTCCCTCCGCGACTTTGAAAATGAACGGATGAAGGGGTTCCAGGGCACGCGCCTGCTGCAAGAATGGCATCGCTTCTGTCTTGCCATGTCGGAACGATACGCCGCGGCCGATCCGAAGGGGAGGGTCAAGTGGGCCGGCCCCGATATGAGCGTTCGCTCCAAGATAACCGCCCGGCTCATGGAAACCTGGGCTCACGGCCAGGAGATCTATGACTGCCTGGGGATAAAACGCATCGACAAGGACCGGATCAAGAATATCGCCGTGCTGGGCGTCAAGACCTTCGGCTGGTCCTTTGCCTGTCGGGGGCTCGAGCCGCCGGCAAAGGCCCCCTATGTGAGGCTGACCGCTCCGTCCGGGGATACCTGGGAATGGAACGAACCGTCGGAGGAAGACCGGGTTGAAGGCCTCGCTACGGAGTTTTGTCAAGTGGTCACCCAGGTCCGCAATCTTGCCGATACGGACCTCATCGTGAAGGGAGAGACGGCCGCTCGCTGGATGAACATGGCACAATGCTTTGCAGGCCCGCCGGAAGACCCCCCTGCACCCGGAACACGGTTTACGGCGAGCCGCTGATCATCGGACTCCAATGAGGGGAAACCTCCATGCAAATACCCGTCCTATGTGTATCGTTGCTCGCACTGATGATTTTTCTGCTGGGATTCCTTATTTCCATGCTGCGCACGAGGACGGGAATCATCTACTACGGGGATTCCCTCGATGATCCAACGAGCTTGCTTACAAAAGCGGTCCGCGCACTCGCCAACACGGCCGAGTTTGCCCCGGTCCTGGCCATCCTGTTTCTGTATCTCGGCACCACCCACCCCGCCGGATGGGTATACTGGACAATCATCGCCGCGACGGCAAGTCGTGTTTTGATGGTGGCCGGTTTCCTGACCGCCGGCACCCTTCGAAAGATTCATCCGCTCAAGGCCGTTGGAGCCATGGGAACGTACCTTTCCGGCATCGCGCTTGTTGCTGCTATGGTTCAAACCGTGCTCTGAACATGGAGGGGCCATGCCCACACTGACCGTGTACAAATCCAGGGAAGAGATCGAAGAGTCCTTACGCGGTGTGAAGCGTCTTTTCGTGCTGAGGTGCGGGGTCTGTTCCGCCCTCTGGTGGGAGCACAGCGCGGAGGCAAAGCGAAGGCTGGAGGCCTACCTGTCGGACACGGGAATCGAGGTGATCGGAAACCGTATCGTCTTTTGTCCCTGCGTTCCCTATGGGCTCCATGCGAGGTTCCTCCAATTCGAGAAGCAGATCGAGCGGGCCGACGCGATCGGCATGGTGAGTTGCCCGCTGGGCGTAAACAGTGTGCACGTCGTCACAAAACGGAAAAAGCCCGTCATTCCCTTCTTTGACGTGAAAAGTATCTACTGCTGCGCCTATTACAACGAGCCGGCCAACCTACTCCTGTCTCCCTGTTCGGGTTGCGGTCAATGTGTGCTGGGCTTGACGGAAGGAATCTGCACGGTCGACAATTGCCCGCGCCGCCTGCGGCTCCCCTGCCGGAAGGCAGGAGAGATTGTCCGCGAGTGCAAGGAGGATCCTGCCCGGGACTGCCCCTTCTTTTTCATCAAGGAGAAAGGGCTGCTGGACGGTCTAGTGGCGTATGAGAGGGCCGTAAGACGAAAAGAGCGGGCGGGAGAATCCCGAACGCCCTTGATTGAGGTTTCAAGGCCCCTCAAGGGCCGGAAACTGGGGACAAAACGTACAATCGCCTCTGTGTTCGCACGCCTGTCCGGGCCCCTGGCGTCTATGACGGCGGTCACGGATCAACCTCCCGTCCGCAAGATCCGATTCTGAGAGGCCGCCTCTGGGGGGGGAACAAATGGCCATCAAGATCGAATACAAGCCGCAAGAAGAGCTGACCGCCTCGCTTGAAGGTGTACGGCGCATCTTTCTCCTTCGGTGCGCGTGGTGCGCCGCAAGCGCGGGGGTCTCGGCGAATCCCGCCTTCGAGGAATTGGAGGCGTTCCTGCGGAAAAAGGACATTCGGGTCGACGCATGCTGGGTTGCAGCGGTGTGCGCCCATTCGATCCTCTATGACAGGCTTCTTCAATTCAGGAAGAAGATCAAACAAGCGGATGCCATCGGGGCCTGCAGCTGTTCCATGGGGGTCAAGACCCTGTTCTGGATCACGGAGGGAACGAAGAGGGTTGTCCCCTTTTGTGACACGGTGGGTTTAGGGGGTCGGGAAGCGGACTGGGAATCCGTGGGAGGTCCCGAGACCTGCATTCCCGGCTGTGTCTGCGCCCTGGGCGTAACAAACGGCATCTGCACGGCCGGAAGGTGCCCGCTGAAGAGACGAACTCCATGCGTCCCCGAATCGGAACTCCTCGGGCAGTGTCGGGAGGACGAGGCGCGAGACTGTCCCTTCCACCGTATCCGGGAAGAAGGGCGACTGCGCGCGTTGCTTCGGTTCGAAGAGAGGCTGTCCGCTTCCGCCGGCCGGAGGGAGCCCCTGTTCCCTCCGCTCAACCCGCCCGCCGGCCTGGGACGCTACCGAAGGACGGCCAGGATCCTGGGCGCCGGATTCGCGAGAATCTCGACACCCTTCTCCTGGCTGATGAACCTGTACGGGCATTGATTTCCCGACCTGATCCGATTCCCTGCACTGTCCTCTGGATGATGTTGTCCTGGGTTTTTCCGGGAGGATCGGCCGGTTGTTCCCGCTCGGACACTTGATCTCCTTATCGAATACGTTCGCAGGGACCATGCCCTTTCGCATCATCTTGACAAGGTTGGAAAGCGGTTTCCTCGATCCGCTCGAGGACGACCCTATCGCGGGGCGAACAAGATCCGCTGTCGCAGGAGGCGCTCCAGGACAAGCGGCAGCGTACGTATGTGTTTCATGAAGTAGAGGCGCTCTGATGGAAAGCACTCGCGCAGGAAGTCCCGGGTCTGTCTGCTGCAGCCACAGCCGATCGTAACCAGTTCAATCCCGTTACGGGAGCAGAATTCGACCGCGTCGCTGAGACGCACTCCACAGTTGGAGGCGCCATCTGTAATGTGGATGATAAGGCTCTGTCCGGGGCTTTGCCGGAGCGTGACGGCCGCCGCCATGATGGCCTGACCTGACGGCGTCCGGCCGGAAGGCACAACCGTGTAAAGTTTTCCTCCGTGGTACAACCGGGTCAGGGTGCACAGGCCCTTCTCTTCGTGATAGGCATAGATGTCGACCCGATTTCTCGAATCTCTTGAAGCTTCTGCAAGGGAGGCAAAGGCCTTTTCAGCGATGGGCCAGGGCTTCAGACGCACTCCCTTTCCCGCCATGGACGCCGAGGCATCCGCCACAAGGCAGATCTGCCAGGTGGTTGCAAGGCGGGGCGGCTCCCTGCTCTTGAAAACCTTTCCGTCTATCGGCACACGGTAGAGCCGGCGTGCGTCGAGGCTGCCCTCGATCAGGCATCTTCGAGTCCGCCGTCTTCGCTCCCTTCGGGCCAGGGATTCCTGTTCGCTGAAAATCCGTTTGAGTTGTTTCACAAGCAGAGGGTCCGGCTCCACGGCCATCCTGGCGGTCCCCTGCCGGATGCGGGTGCGCATGGAAGCGGCCTCGGGATCTTCCACCGCAGCCAGAATGGCCCGCGTCAGGTCGGTCTCGTGGTCCTCGAGCAGATTCTCGACCTCCTCGGCAAGATCCGGGTCCAGGCCCGCTGCGTCCTCGGCTTCTTGCCGACCGTCGTCACTTTCGGGCTCGTCTCTCTCACCCGGATCGGGCAATGGGCCCTGGGGTCCGGCTTCATCGAACAGGTTGACCGCTTCCGGTGCAGTCGCAAATTCCTCCCATTCGGCGAGGATCTTCTGAATGGATGGCCATGCCTGGAGGTAGAGCCCCACCCTCTTCTCCCTTCTCTCGGCAGGGGAAGAAAGATCAGCGACCTCGCGGACAGCCCGAGCGCACTCCCGGAGCCGCTCCAGGGGATCATTGTAATAATGGTGAAGGGGTACAGGCACGGAACCGGAGACCTCCCATGTTCTCCAGATCAGGGCCAAGCTGCTTGCGCTCGGGGGAAGGGCGGGATCCCGGGCCTCTCTCAGCCTGTCGACGTCCCAGAATTTCGAAAGGTACAGAGACCAGACTTTGGGCTTTGCAAATTCATCGATATAGACATCCTCTGCCGCCTGGACAAATGCGTCCAGGAAGGGGGCGTATTTCTCGCTAAGGTCCGGCGCCTGCCCGCGAACCTTTTCGATAACCCACTCACTCCATTCAATGGAGGCAAGCCCCTCGTACACTACCTGTCCGACCAGGATGTCAAAGGTCTCGGAAGGGATCGGGCATCCCCTATCTGCGACGTCCGGGTCCAGGGTGATGGAGTTCGTTTCCGTTGCCTGCATGCCTGTCCAAAAAACAGGCTTGACGTTCCTCCCCAGATGCGCCGCCACTTTGCGCAGGGCGCGCAGACTCAATGCGAGTTCGGTCGCCGGATGGCGTGAAAGGCTTCTTCGCCAGTATCGGGAGTATGCGGCCATACAGGCCCCTCAACCGGACGCGCCGTCCGGCAGATACAGAACATAGCGGTTCGCCCCTGTCTCCGTTTCGCCGGTCTCCACCTGTACGGCGAGAAGCAGGGACTCCAGGGTGTCCTTGGAGATCTGAAGGCTGTAAACGAGCGCCTCCCTCAACGAGGCGCCGAGGGCGACGAGTTCGGCGATCATCAGGCTGTGGCGTATGGACACGCTCATGCCGAGTTCGTCGTTGTTTCGGATGGCGTTCACGATCCTCAGGACTTCATCCGCCCGTGACGGTTCCAAACCGGTCTTTCTGACCAGGACCTCCTTTTCAACCGCATGAGGGAGGTACTCCAGATGAATCCGGTAGAACCGGTCTTTCAGGGCGGCATCCAGTGCCTCGGTTCCGGTGAACTCGTCCCCCTCGTTCATGGTTGCGAAGAAGATGACCCGCGGCGCGACCTCCACGAAGCCCAGTTCGTCGATCCAGATGCATCGGTCTTCCGACAGGACCGAGAAGAGCTCGTTCAGTGCATGAGGGGTTTCCGATCGGTTGATCTCCTCCAGATGCACCACACAACCCGGCGTCCGGATCGCCTTGGGGAAAAGGAACTCCTGATAATAGGTTTCGCCTCCTTTGAGGCGCTGCTGACCGAAGAGCTGGCCGGACTCGAGCAGGAGTCCGACCTGGAAGGTCGCCATGGGCCTCCGGTAGATGTGTGCGAATTGCCGGACGAGCGTTGACTTGCCGCACCCCTGGTTGCCTGTGGTCAGTATGTTGACCGGATGCCTTTCCGACATCTTGTGGAATCGGTCGAGGTTTGCCCTGTCCTCGTCCAGGATGAAGTAGTTCGGATCCAGCGGGGGTACTCTCAACTGCCTGGCGTCCTGGGTCATTTCGCTTCCCTTCCGAGCACCACGTCGCATCCGCGCGGCGCTACTTCGCATACTTGAGCAAATAGATCAAGATATATTTCAGCGGCTTCTGAACCTCCGGCAGGGCGAAAGGCAGCTTCTCGAGGAAAAGGGTGGCTCCACGCGCGTAAGCTCCTTGCAGCAATTCGCGGTCCGGCTTGACCGTGTAGCACACGATGGGCAGATCCGGAAAGGCTTCCCGAATCCTTTCGAGGGCGTCGAGGCTGATGTCGGAACCACGGCCCCTGTCCTTGTACTTCAGGAATGCCTCTTCGGGCCAGAAAAGGTCCAAGAGGACGACATCCGGCTTTTCCGTTTCGATCACATCCCTCCAGGCATCGATGTCGCCGCACTTCGCCAGTTCAAAGGTGATGTCCGTAATATCATCCGCCTCCGTCAACGTCTTGGTCACGGCAGCCGCCCAGTTTTCATCCATGGCCAGATGCTCCGGGGACAACTGCTTACGGAAAAGCTCACCGAACATGTCGTCAAAAAACAGGATCTTTGCGTTCACTTTGCTGGTCCCTCCCTCATGGTTTTTGAATACATGGAAAAGTCAATACAACACGGTATGGGCTGCGGTACCTTCTGACGCTTCCGCCGAGGTGCCGCATCTCCTCTCTGACCTGGACAATCCCACGGCCGGAGACCGTGGCGTAGGGCATCCCGTTGTCCCGGAACGTTACTTCGAGGCCTCCTTTCTTGTGCCGGATCCGCATCGTGACCCTGCCGATCAAAGAAGGCTCATGCTGTTGGGCGGACGCTATGGCACGTATGCTGTTGGTAAGAAGATTTTCGAAAATCGTTTCCAACTGCTGCTCCCGGGCTCGGCTGAGATATTCACCGGTCAATTCTCGCGCCGAATCAATCTCGATATCAATCCCGGGGAAGAGGGCCTTTTTGCGATCGACGAATCCCTTGAGCCACTTCAGCAAATGGATGTTCTTTTCCCGCGCCCGGAGGATTTTCCCCTGATCGTGTAACTCATCGAAGAGTTTCTCGAGGGCTGCGAGGGCGTTCCCCACTTCAGGATCCTGAAAGGCGTCGGGGTATTTCGATGCAAGAGGGCCCTTCAGCCCGGCGAGGCAATAGTACCCTGGATTGTGTATCTTCAGGCTCACATCGGAAAGGTAGTGGATAACCCGTTCATTCAGGAGAAACGATTTCAACAGGGAGTTGTACAAATCAAGGAAAGGGTTCATGTGGAGGAATTCACAAAACTGCTCGCGGCGGGAGCCGAGAAGGATGGCGCCCAAATCCTGTCCCAGGAGGTTTAAGGGATATGCCACGTACGAGCGGACCTCATCGAGACAAGCGAGAATGATTCCGCGATCCTGTTGTTGGAGATCCGCGAAACCTCGAATCCTTTCTCTGAAGTTCACCAGGCGATCATCCCCCGCCATTCCTGCGATGGGAAAGGATTCCTCGGAATCGCTGCGAAGAATACTGCCGGAAGAGGGTACAAAGTCGCTTAAAAAAACCTCCCGGACGTCCTCTCCCCGCCACACGAGGATGCGATAGTTCGATGATCTCAACTCGCCGGTCTTGAAAAAAGCGAAGCCGATATCTGCGGCAGAGAGTGTCTGATACGCCTCGATCGCGTCCCGGTAATCAACCGGTTGTTTCGATGCGATGACCCTGGAAAGGGACAGAAGCTTCTTGTGCGCCGTATTGACGGCGATCCTGTTTTTCACGTCCAGGATGTAGTCGATGAGCAGGGAGCCGTATCGCTTCCCAAAGGCATCGATGAGTTCCTTGTGTTCCTGATCGAAGGGTTCTCTTTCCCGATACCGTCCAAGCTCGATCGTGCAGAAGATATCGCGACCTCGTTTGATGGGTGCGATAATGATGCTCGCCAGCGGGGCCTTGATCTCCCGCACATATCTTTCGTTCATCGTCTCACATACTTCGAGGAAGGGGTTTGGCTCTTCTTCCGAGCCCGGCGCCCAGATATCCTTTACCAGAATGCTTTCCCCCGAGCGCATAACCTCGCCGGTGAACCCCTGGTAGGGGTTGAAGAGGTGAAGGTCCAGCGCTTTGCGCAGCCAGGGTTCTCCGTCTTTGAGGGTGCAGACCTTCTCCACCCTTCCGCCTCTGGGCAGTAGGTTGATGTGGCCGATATCGGCCTTGACCTCGTCAACGAGAAGATGCAACACTTCGTACAGGATGAGATCAACAGCGGATTCGTCGCCGGAGTAGGCCAACACAGGCATTCTTTCCGCAAGTCTGACCCAGCGGACGGTCCTTTCTACGAGACTGGCGACATTCGGCATTGGTTGCTCAATCCTCGGCAGGTCGGTGCGACGGGTCCACCTGCGGCGTTGTACGCATCATCCTTTACAACTTCATCCGTCCGTTGAGACTCTTTCCCCTTCGTCTACGAGATAGCGGTGCTGCAACAGCCTGTTACAGCGGCATGTTGCCGTGCCTTTTGGCCGGTCTCGTGGCCTTCTTCCGCTCGAGCACCTTGAACGCCCGGACCAGGTATCGCCTCGTTTCAGCGGGAGCCACCACATCTTCCACACTCAGGTTGGAATTGACCTCATAGAGCGGGTTGGCATAGGTCTCTTTGTACTCCTTCAGTTTTTCCTCGATATACTCCTTCGTGGCGCCCTTCTTCCGTCCGTGAATAAGCATCACGGCCTGCTCCGCGCCGAGGATACCCGTTTCCATGATGGGCCAGTAGAGAACCCGATCGGACCCCAAGCCCGGAAGAACGCCCATTCCGAGATTCCCTCCTCCGTACGCCTTCCGAAGGACGACGACCACCCGCGGAACCGTGGACTCGCACAGGGCGTAAAGAACCTTTGCGCCGTGCCGGATGATTCCCGCGTGTTCCTGGTCCGATCCCGGCATGTAGGCCGGCGTATCCACGAGAAGGATCAAGGGAATGTTGTAGCAGTCGCAGAACCGGATGAACCTTGCCTGCTTGTCCGAGCTGTCCACGGTCAGGCATCCGGCCCTTACCATGGGCTGGTTGGCCACGACGCCCACGGTCTTGCCGTCCAGCCGGCCGAAGCCGACAATGATCTCGCCGGCGAATTCCCTTTTCACCTCGAGAAAGTCGCCGTTGTCGACCAGGGCATGGATCACACGGTGCATATCGAAAGGCTTGTTCGGAGCGGTCGGCACGATATCGTTCAACTCGTCACACGATCTGTCCGGGTCGTCTCCCGTGCTGTAAACAGGCGGCTTCTCGTCACAGTTCAGGGGAAGGAAGCTGAGCAAACGCCGGATGTCGATCAGGAGTTGCCTGTCGTCCTGGCAGCGGAAGTCGCAGACCCCGCTCTTTTCCGCGTGAACCTTGGCGCCTCCAAGGTCTTCCATGCTGATGTCTTCGCCGGTCACCATCTTCACCACCCGGGGGCCTGTGATGCACATGTGGCTGGTGTTTTCGACCATGTAGACGAAATCGGTCAGGGCGGGGGAATAGACTGAAATGCCGCTGCAGGTCCCCATGATCCCCGAAATCTGGGGAATGATTCCGGATGCGAGGGTATTCGGGAAGAACACCGAGCCCCCGTGCTTTTCGCTGATAAACGAGAAATGGGTGCGTTTCTTTACGTCGTACCAATCCAGATCCCTGGAAGTCGGAAGCCTTGCGCCCGGGCCTTCGTGGAGCCCGATCAGGGGAACCCGCATTTCCAGGGCCCGCTCGATGGCTTGGTACATCTTGTAGCCGTGTTCCACACCGATGGAACCACCCAGAACGGTCCGATCCTGGGAATAGACGAATACGGGACGGCCCTCGATAGTGCCGCTTCCACAAACAATCCCGTCGCCGGGCAGGTTTATGGCGTGCCCCACGAGCATGTTGATCTCCATCAGGCTGTCCGGATCGAGAAGGGTCTCTACGCGCTCACGGGCCGTAAGCTTGCCCTCTGCGTGGTGTCTGGCGACTTTCTCCGCGCCGCCCGCCCCACGCACCTTCTCCCGTACCGCTTCGAGTTCCTTCAGCCTCTTTTCCAAAAACGGGTCCATGTGTTTCTTCCCCTTTCACCTTTGTCCCTTCGTCAACCGCGCCGCTGCGTTTTCCGCATCTTCGATCGACGCAAACCCTTGACTCTTGACCATGTTTTTGTAAATCGTCTCCGTCATGTTTTGATCGCTGGCCCGGCTCTCGGTGACGTCGCGGTGCAGGTGAGCGAGCGTTTCGGCCGAATAGGTTTCCAATTCGCCTCGAAGATAGTCGACGAAAGAGGTGTCCAGAAGCCCTTCGTCCCCCTCTTCCAGCGGACGTCCACGTCTCATCATGTGCGGGTACTTGACCATCAATTCCTTCTGCCACGCAACCTGGACAGCCACGATCTCGTCGATGAGGTTTTGGACGAGGGCGTCGTCGTGGAGCTTGGGGATCAGGCCTTCCATCCGGGCGTATTTCAAGGTCATCAGGTTTCGGCCCTGCTCGACGGCTTCCAGGAGATCCCGCCGGTATGAAGCCAGGGTCTCTTCCGACCAGACGGAGAACTGGGCCGCACGGTTCATTCGAAAGCCTTCCGGATCCTGCTGGCAGGAAACCGGCTCCCTGGCGGAAACGGCGAGAAACATCTGAAGCTCCATCTCGAGGATTTCCTGGATCAGCGCACCCTTCTCAGACATACCTTCTCCTCCCTTATTCGGATGTATGTTTCGCTCTTTCGTACCACTCATAGGTCC
>WFRX01000347.1 GCA_015486285.1 bacterium | reverse complement strand
GGGTGTATTCTTGCTCGCTCATCTCGACTCCCCCTTTCTGGAACCGTCTATGGTGCAGGGCATATCCGGATCATGCCAAGCTTGGCAGGATATCATCTGGCACCGTATCCGGGCAACGTCCTCGGGTGTCGGCGGAAACGGGTAGTTCCGCAAATCAGGCCCCGGCGGCGAATTTCCGAAGGGGCGGTTACATGCTACCCGGCCGTCAAGGCCCGTGCACCCGCTCGTCCGAAAAGGCTCGCCCGTGTCGATGATTCGGTCGAGATCCGCGGGCATCACCCCGAAATCCATGATTTCACCCGCGTCGCCGTAAACGAAACGATCCGCGCGGCCGATCCCCTCATCGATCAGGTAGCGCGCCACCTGGATCCGCCTGTACATGTCCATGGGAGGCGCCGGATGGTCGGCCATAAGGGAGTTCGCCTCCGGATAGAAGGAAAACAGGTGTGTTCCGCCTCCCAGATCTTTCACGCGCTGCATGGACGCGCACATCTCCATTTCCGTCTCGCCCATGCCCACCATGAAATGAGCGCCCACATTCCCCTCACCGAAAATCCGAAGGCAGTCCGCAAGGCACTTCCAGTAAGTGCCCCATCTGTGTGGGCCGCCCGCGCCGGCTCCGCGAAAGCGATCGAAAAGCTCGGGAGTCGCCAAATCGATGGCCACGCCGATCTTGTCCGCCCCCGCCCGCCTGAAATCCACGAGATCTTCCACCGTGAGGAGGGTCGGACAGATCAGCAGGCTCACCGGAATATCGAGGCGGGAACGCAACCGGCGACAGACCGTCTCCGTATCCTTAACCGCCCGTCTGCGGGTGATCATGGAGATGCAGATCCGCTTTACCCGTTCGACTCGTTCGGTCATCCTCTCTATGGTTTCGTCAAGGGCGCACGTGGGCCAGGGCACCCGGATAAAGCTCTTACCGCTGAACACACCCGCCCGGACCCCCGACAGCCCGCAATAGGCGCACCTCGCAAGACAACCCCCCGGATAGGTCAGAAGCAGATTGATGCAGTGAAGCCTTGCGTTCCGGTAAAAGAGCCCCTTCTTGAACCCAAGGGTCATGGCCGCGGCCAGGCTCATCCGCACGTATTCCGGGCTTTGCGGGATGTTCATCGTCGGTGACTCATGCATTCTCTGATCCTTCTCTTATGCAAGGGGCGCCGGAATTCCACCCAGGCCCTCCGGCACGGAACAGCATGTGAGCTGGAACCTCACCTCGAGCCCGTGGCCGCGTGCATGCTCCACGGCCTCATCGGACGGCAGGGCCATGCGGCTGACCCCCGCGTCGATGGCCAGCCGCTCCAGATCCCGATTCCCCCTCTGCCGGGCGCAACCGAGGCTGATCGGGGCCTCGGGCAGGAGCAAACGGGCCTCGGCAATGATCTCCGCAACGGCCGCGGCCCGGGGCGGGCCGAAACGGGCGTCCTGCTTCCCCGGAATCTTCATGATGGACACGATAACAAGGGCGGCCACATCAAAGTTCGAGATGATTTCCAGGGCGCGCCTCTCCCCCCTGATCTCGCCGAAGTGGAGCCCGCAGACCACGTGGGGCACGATCGCAAGGCCTGCATCCTCCAATGCCTCCAGGCTCGAAACGATCTCCTCGATCCCGAAGGGCACATGGCAGACACGGCGGTAGGTTTCATCATCGCCCGCCACATCGATCAGGGCCTGATCCACGCCCGCCTCTTTGAGGCGGCGCGCCGTACTCCGATCCACAAGGCCGCTGTGGACCGAGACGTGGAGGCCGCCCCTCTCCTTGATTTCCCGGATGGCGGACAGAAAGGCGTCCCACGGCAGGCGTCCGTTCCGGTCGCAGCCGCCGCTGATCAACACCCCGTTCTCGCCGCATTCGGCGAGGCGAAGGCATCTCGCCACCAGCGCGTCAGGCGTTTCGACCCGGGGCATCGATCGCAGGAGTTCGCCTCTGCAGTGCCCGCACTGGAGGTCACACCGCTGTCCTGTAATGGAGACAGCCTGGTACCGGCCCCTCACGCCGTCACACCGGATCATCCCCGGGACATAGAACGTCAGCCTCTTGCCGAAGGTCTCCCAGGACCGCTCTCGGGCCGCCCGCATCTTCTCTTCCAAAGAATCCATTACACAGCCCTTATCCCTGGGCGAAAAAGCGAAAAAGAAGCGAAAACGAAAAGCGAAAAAGGGGACGCACCTCTTTTTATGCTTTCGTGTGCTTTCGGCAAGAAAAGAGGTGCCAGGCGAAAAAGAGGTGCGTCCCCTTTTTCGCCTTTTTCGCCTCAGGCGTAATACTGCCGGAAGGCGATCCATGAGGCCTTCACCGCCGTCTCCAGGCGGTCCCACCCCTCCTCGAGTAATTTCCGCCGGCCGTACGCCCTTTCCTGGACCTCTCCGAACGACTCCCGCCATTCTTCCTCGTAGGCGCCGACCAGGCCCGGGTCCCCGGCCTTCACGGCACGGGCCGCCCATTTGCCGGCCATCCGTCCTCCGATGACGGCCTGTGACACGCCGGCGCCCGTTACCGGGTGGGCGTGTCCCGCCGCATCCCCTGCAAGAAGCACATGCCCCCGGGTCATCCTGCGTACCGGCTCGGCGGGGATCCATCCGCCCGTCGTTCCGATGGGCTTCGGCAGGACCTTTCCCGCCTCGGCCAATCGCAGAACGAACCGCTCCAGGACCCTGCCGATCGCCTCATCGGAGGCGCCCCTCCGCTTTCTTCCCACCCCCACGTTGGCCTCGCGGCCGGCCGGAAAGAGCCAGCCGTACCCCCCGTAGAAATCCTGGTGAAAATACACCTCCGTCACTTCCATCGGCGCCGCAAGGGCCACCCTCCACTGCGCGGCCTGGATCAGGTGTCGGTTCTCAGAGCCGATCCATCGGCCCACAGTCGAATGCGGGCCGTCGGCCCCCACGATCGCCCCGGCCGCGATCCTTGTCTCATGGGATGCCCCTTTTTCCCTTGCCACCACCTCTCCCCCCTCCATTCGCAGGACGCGCGTCGAGACAAGGAGCCGCGCCCCTTCCTTTTCCGCGGCACGGGCGAGGGCCTGGTCGAAAAGGTCCCGCCGAATCATCCGGCCGGGTGAACGCATCAGGTGGGTCGCGCCGCTGGGCAGAATCGTGCGCATCCCTGCGACGGACTGCACCACCACTCCGGGGGCCGGGTCTACCTCACCCAGCAGGGGCGCCGGGATGAACTCGGCGCACTGAACCGGCACGCCGACCCGGTCCCGGCGCTCCACCATCAGGACATCCAAGCCCGTCATCGCGGCGGCACGCGCGGCGGAGGCGCCGGCGGGGCCTGCGCCCACCACCAGGATGTCACACTTCAACGTCTCCATGACGAACCCCCGGACCCATGTCGAGTGCGCAAGAGGGGGTGCTCGAAGGCCCGGTCCAGAGGCTTGAGAAAATCCTCCGCGCTCATTCCGGCGATCCTGAGCTTCCCCTGGTCGAAGAACCCCTGCACGGACGCACGGATCTTCTCCCGATCGAGAGGGGCTCCCCGGAGGGCCGCTTGAAGATCGTACAGCCCCCGGGCCGGCACGGCGAGAAAATCTCCCGTGATATACAGGTCCTGCAGCCGCCTCCTGCACGGGTCGGCCACCAGGGTGAACCGGACCAGCCCCGCCCGCACCCTGCAGGCGGCCTGCACGGTGCGGGCCCCAGGGCATTTCGGCCTGATCTGATCGATCCATTCCTCGGATTCGAAGGCCGGCAGCTTCGCCCGGAAGGCATCTGCTTCCGCCCCGGTCAGCCCGCCCGGCTCCAGCCGGATATGGAACCGTCTTTCGAACCCGTCGCATAGCGCCTCTTTGATCGCCGCCAGGGGAGGCGCGTGGCCCAGCTCCCGGCAAAGGCAGGTCACCCTCTGCCCGATCGAATCGATCTCCCTTGCCTCGAGCTTCTCCACGGGAACCCGGAGGGCCGCGAGCATGGCATCCACCTGAAAATCAATGAGCAGGGTCCCCTGGAACAGGAAAGCGTCCTCTGACTCGGCCCCGCCCGTACCGGCAATCTTGCGGCCGGCGATCTCGATGTCGTTTCGCGGGCGAAAGGCTGCCTCCAGGCCCCAACCCGCCAGGGCCGTTACGACCGGGTCGCACAGGGCCTTGAACAGGCCGGCGTTCACAATGGGCAAGCCGAAGAAGGCCTTGTCGCAAATGATCTCCCAACCCAACTGGCTCTCGTCGAAAAAGATGGCGCCGCCGCCCGTGATCCGCCGGTTGACCTGGATGCCATGGGCTTCGCAGTACCCGGTTCGGACCTCCTCGGAAACGGACTGGTGAAGGCCCACGAGGACGGCCGGCGGAGAGAACCGGAGAAAGCGAACCGTATTGGGCGTCTCCCCTCTTCCCTTCAGCTCGAGCAGGGCCTCGTCCAGGGCCATGTTCTCCGCCGCCGTCATGGGCGGCATGTCCAGGAGCCGGAACGTTTCCATATCGATATCGCTATTCCTGGATGCTGCAATCGCGGCGAGACAATGAACGCCTTCCTACTCCTGCTTGTATTTCTCGATATCCGCCAGGAGCCACTTCTCCACCGCCTCGGCGCCCTTGATCAGATCCTCCACCTCGGCCATATCGTTCGGCTTGATCTTGTACATCCATCCCCGGCCGTAGCAGTCCTCGTTGATCAGCGCCGGGTTGCTCTCCAACTCTTCATTGGCCTCGGCCACCACGCCGTTGACCGGGGCGTACACCTTGCCCACCCACTTCCCGGATTCCACCCGGGCGAAGCTCTTGCCCTTGACGAGCTTCTTGCCTTCGAAGGGGAGCTGAACATAAGCGACATCCCCTGCCAGATCCTGGGCAAAATCATCCATGCCCATTACGATCGTATCGGCTTCCACCCGAACCCAGAAGTGATGCTCCTCGTAATACAGATCATCCGGCATATTGTATCCCTGGATTTCCATCCTCCGGCCTCCCTCCTTTCTCCTCGTTTTCGGGTATCCGATGGTGTAGAGACCGCCCCCGGCCTCCCCGGGTCATCTTCGCCGCCATAAGCGTAATCCCGGGCGGAAAAGGTGTCGATACATGGCGGGGATCCATTGGCTTCAGGTGCCGAGGAAGCCCCGTTTTCGCGTGGATGGCGGCAAACAGGTGTGTTCCGGCACCCTCTCGCTAAGGCGGGTGTCGGCTGCCGGATCCTGTTCGAACAACTCTTCTGCCCGGTACGAGCTTCGCACCAGGGGGCCCGAAGCGGCCCGGCGAAAGCCCATGGCCAGCGCGGTCTTGCCCCACCGATCGAACTCCTCCGGCGCGATGTACCGGTGGACCGGCGCATGCTTTTCGGAAGGCGCCAGATATTGCCCCAGGGTCAGGTATTCGCAACCCGCCCGTCTCAGGTCGACCAGGGCCTCCCAGATCTCACGGGAAGCCTCTCCGAGCCCGAGCATCAGGCCCGATTTGGTGGCAAGCCCCATCGCGGAGGCACGGGCCAGCACCTCCAGGGATCTCCGGTAGTCCGCCCCGGGCCGGACCGCAGGGTACAGCCTGGGCACGGTCTCCACGTTGTGATTGAGCACGTCCGGCCCGGCCTCACAGACCGTGCGGAGGGCCTCCCGGTCGCCCTTGAAGTCCGGAATCAGCACCTCCACCCCGACCCCTGGACAATGCTCCCGAATGCAACGTATCGTCTCCGCGAAGTGCCCGGCCCCGCCATCCGGAAGATCATCGCGGGTCACCGATGTGACGACCACGTACCCGAGGCCCAGCGCCTTCGCCGCCCGGGCCACCCGTCCCGGCTCTTCCGGGTCCGGCGGCCCGGGCGTTCCCTTGTCGACCGCGCAGAAACGGCACCGTCGGCTGCACACCCTTCCCAGGATCATGAAGGTGGCCGTTCCCCGGGAAAAACACTCGCCCAGGTTCGGGCAATGGGCGCTCTGGCATACGGTCTCCAGGTTCCAGCCGCGGAGCCTCTCTTCCATGCGCCCGACAACCGCCGGGTCCGCCGCCTCGAGGCGCAGCCAGGGGGGATGCCTGGACGCCCTGCGCTCTGTACGCAAGGCCCCCGTGTAGCCGAAACGGTCTGCAAAGGCCCGGACGAAACGCTCCTTCACTTCGCCCATGTCGACCGCCCGCCCCAGCTCCCGCCGGATGGAGGTAATCCTCTCGTGCGGGTGTCCGCACGGAACGATACAGTCGAACCACTGCGGGTCTGCGGTCACGTTCACGGCGATCCCGTGGAAGGCGACCCACCTGCGCACCGCGACCCCCACACTGGCGATCTTGGCCCCCTTCACCCACAGGCCGGGCTGCCCCTTCTTCCGTTCCGGGCGAAGCCCATAGGACGCAAGCACCTCTTCCATCGCACCGAGCAGGCCCGCAAGGAACCGGTGCAGATCCTTGGCGTACAGCTTCACGATCGGGTAGACCACGAGCTGGCCGGGTCCGTGGAAGGTGGCCATGCCCCCCCGCTCCACGCGGCTGACGGCGATGCCCCTCTCCCGCAGCACCGCTTCCGGCAGACGGAGGTCGGCCTCGCTCCCGCTGCGGCCGATCGTGACAACAGGGGGGTGTTCCACCAGGACGAGCCGATCCGGGGCCTTGCCGGCAATCCGCTCTTCCGCCATGGCCCGCTGCCGCCGGAGGGCCTCCCCGTATTCCACCGTCCCCCAGTCCTGGATTTCAAGCCGCCCCTTCGATATTCCTCCCGCGGTCACAGGGCCTCCATCACCTTGTCGGCGGCCTGCAACGTCTTTTCCACATCCTCGTCCGTGTGAACGATGCTCATGTACCATCTTCCCCCCGCCAGAACCAGGATGCCTTCCTGGGCCATGCCGGCCCAGAAACCGAGGGTTGCCTCGATATCGATGCGGCTCGTCAGATCTTCCTCTGTATAGAGGACGGTATCCTTGTCGATACCGAAAGCGGTATAGAAGACGCCCCGCTCACTCTGGATCCGAAGAAGGCGGCCGTGCTTTCCGGCAAGCTCCTGCAGGCCGTCCTCGAGCCTCTTCTGGACCCGGTCCATCTCCCGGTAGGCGCCGCCATCGTCCTTCTCCAGGATTTTCAGGGTGGTCAGCGCGGCCTGCACACCGAGGGGATACCCGTTGAACGTACCCGGCCCCAAAACGGTGCGGTCGCGAAGCTGCTCCATGATCTCGGCCTTTCCCACAACCGCGGAGAAGGGCAGCCCGCCTGCCAGCGCCTTCCCGAAGGTCGCCATGTCCGGCGTCACCCCGAACCGCCCCTGAGCTCCGCTCAGGCCGAGCCGAAATCCGGTGATCACCTCGTCAATGCTCATCACGATCCCGTATTTCGTGCAGAGTTCCCGGATCCTTTCCAGGTAGCCCGGACGGGGAAGCAGGTTGAAGTGATTGACCACCACCGCCTCGAAATGGATGATCGCGATCTGTTCCCCATATTTCTCGAGGGTCGCCTCCAGGGCATCCAGATCGTTCCAGGGAAGGAGGAAGGATTCCTTTTCGGAATTGGGCCCCCGTCCTTTCGTAAAACAGAGATCATCAAAGGGATCCGAGTTCGGATCATAGAGCGGAAAGGGTTCGGCCGAGGGACTCGGGTCGACCATCCCGCCCAGGATGTTGTCGAACCATCCGTGATAATGGCCGCCGAAGCGTATGTAATAGGGCCTTCCCGTGTAGGCCCGCGCCAGGCGGATGACCATCTGCACCGCCTCGCTGCCGGAGAGGCAAAACTTGACCCGCTCGGCACACGGAATATGACGCAGGATCTTCTCCGCCAATTCCACGTCCGCCGGTGTGTGAAGCACCCCGGAACCGATGCAGGTGGAAGACGTATCGAGCAGGGCCTTCAGGCCCTGTACGTACTCCGGATGGCGGTGCCCGAGAAGGTTGGGGCCCATGCCGCCCTGGAAGTCGATGTATTCGTTTCCATCCACATCCCAAACATGGCTCCCCTCGGCCCGAACCACAAAGATCCGGTTCTCCGTCGCTTCGAGGGGGACCCGGAAATTGCTGTGTCCTCCGGGAAAGATCCGGTTGAACTTTTCCGTCAACTCCCGGTTCTTGTCCATCTTGAGCATGGCGTTCTCCTTTTCGTTGGATATGGGCCTTCGGCAGGCTTGGATTCGGGCCTTATGTCAACAATCTTCGGATGGACTCAATAATCAACCGTTTCCGCTCCTCCCTTTCGAGTTCCGTCCCCTCGTCGGCGAAATAGCTGTTGAACCGCCTGGCGTAGTGCGAAGAGACGCAGGAGAACATGAACAGCATGACATGGTTGTCCAGGGCGTAGGCCGCGATCTTGCTGCTCAGCCCCTTGTCGATCTCCCCCCGTCGTTTTCCCTCCTCGATGATTCGCACCCAGAAGTCTCTCGACGGCCTTTCGATTCGGTCGGAAACGGCATCGGCAAAGGCCTTCATGGACGGAGAGCCGAGATCGAGGTAGATGACGATGTAATCGGGATTCTCTTCTGCAAAGGCCTCCACCTCCCCCAGGAGATCATAAATCAGATCATAAACAGTCCCTGTGACCGGCAAGTGCCTGGCCTGTCCCTCGGCAACCAGATCGATCGTGCGATGAATGGTGGCGAGGTACAGATCTTCCTTGTTCTTGAAATACTTGTACAAGGCCCCGTTCGAGATCCGGGCCTTCCGGCAGATGTCGCTTACGTTCGCGCGGTAATATCCTTTTGTTGCAAAGACGTGGGCCGCGGCGTCCAGTATGGCGATCTGCTTCTTCTCAGGCAGCTTCTTGTATGTCTCCAGCACAAGAAAGGAACCTCCCCTCCCGTCTCGACTGCGGATCGTTCAAATCAACCGTAAAGCGTCCGCAGGTCCTTCTTGTTGATCTTCCCCACACTCGTCTTGAGAATGGAATCCGTGATGACGATCCGGTTCGGAACCCCGTACTTGGGGATTGTCCCATCCTCGTAGAACTTCACGAAGAACTCCTTGAGTTCTTCTTCCTCGACCTTGCCCTTGAATTCTTCCTTCAGCACCACCAGGGCCAGGGGCCTTTCCCCCCATTTCTCGTCCGGGATGCCGATGACCGCCGCTTCACTCACGGCCGGGTGCTGGCTGATGATGTCCTCGAGTTCGAGCGATGAAAGCCACTCGCCGCCGGTCTTGATCACATCCTTGATCCGGTCCGTGATCTGCAGGAATCCGTCCGGGTCCACCCACCCGATATCGCCCGTGTGGAGCCACCCGCCGGCCCACAGCTCCTCGCTCTTTTCCGGCTCCTTGAGATACCCCTGGGTGAGCCACGGCGTCCTGACCACGACCTCCCCTGTAGCCTGCCCGTCGTGGGGAACGTCCCTGCCGTCGGGGTCGACGATTCGAAGGTCCACCAGGATCCCAGGCAGGCCGGTTCGGCACCGGATCGCCGCCTGCTCATCGAGGTCCGCATCGAGCAACCCCGGTTTCAGCTTTGTTGTGGTCAGGAGAGGGCAGGTCTCGGACATGCCGTAGGCCGAGTAGATATTGATTCCCCGCTCCAGGGCGGCCTTGCAGAGGCCTGTGGGCAGCGCCGCCCCGCCGATCACCACCTGCCACCGGGACAGATCCGTCTCTTTTGCGGACGGGCTGTTGAGCAGCATGTGCAGGATCGTGGGCACACAGTGGGAGAAGGTCACCTTCTCTTCACGGATCAATCTCAGGAGAAGTTCCGGCTCGTACCGGCCGGGATACACCTGTTTGAGCCCCAGCAGGGTACAGATGTAAGGCACGCCCCAGGCGTGAACGTGGAACATGGGGGTCATGGGCATGTAGACGTCCCCGGAGTCCAGATGGGCCTGGGACTTGAACCCGGAAAAGGTGGTGAACATCCCCAGGGTGTGGAGCACCAGCTGCCGGTGGCTGAAATAGACCCCTTTCGGCAGACCGGTGGTGCCGGTGGTGTAGAAGGTGGTTGCCATGGTGTCCTCGTCGAAATCCGGGAAGTCGTAGTCCTCGCTGCACCGCCCGATCAACTGCTCGTACTCGCCGTCCAGCCGGAGGCTCGTCTCGGGCGTCACATCCTCGTCCGTGAGCAGAAGGATCTTCTTCACTGTGGTGAACTGATCCTTCACCGCCTCGAGCATGGGCAGGAAGTCCGAATGGACGAGGATCACCTCGTCTTCCGCGTGGTTGATGGTGTAGATCAGCTGTTCGGGTGAGAGGCGGATGTTGATGGTGTGCAGCACCGCGCCCATCATCGGAATCGCAAAGTAGCACTCCAGGTACCTGTGGCTGTCCCAGTCCATGACCGCCACGGTGGTGCCGGACTCCACCCCGAGTACTTCCAGGGCGTTCGCCAGCCTGGCGACCCTCTTCCCGAAGGTCAGATAATCGTGCCGCAGGTTGTCCCGGTAGACGATCTCCTGCCTGGGAGCGTAAATCATCGGGGTTCGCAGAAGGTTCTTGATAATGAGCGGATAGGAATACGCGGAGGGTGTTCTTTCGATTCGTTTCAATCCCATAACTTGCTCCTGTAAATGTGTTGGTTTACAGCCGGAGGGCCCTCAAACCGATCATCGCGGTTGCCGGGGGAAACACGAGAGAGTGAACATTCACTCTTTATAGCCGGAAGGGGGTCCTTGTCAAGTCGTCCGGCCGAAGCCTTACGGCCGGACACGGCGCAACGCACTGTTTATCAAAGGGAAATGATGAGACCTTACGCGGGCCGCCGGCGCCGCCCAACCACCGCTTCAAGACGATGCGGACCCATGGGGGCCCGGATGCGGGCCGCCACGAGAAAGGCGAGAACATAGAGGAGGGGGCTGAATGGGTCTTGTAGCTGTAAATCCATCCCATGAGGACCGGGAACCCGACCGGATAGATCTCGGTGTCGTCGTCCGTGTACTTCCGGTCCAGCTCGGAAAGGATTTCGAATGCGCGTTCATACGAGATATCGGTAATATATCCCCATCCTTGGCCTGGATCGCGATAGCGACGAAGGATCCTCCACTGCCGAACGCCTGGGAAAACTCCGCAATGATCTTCAGATAGGGATGGACTCATACCGTATCCAAGGGAAAAGGATATGAGCAAAACCAGGACCAGGACCGCCACCCTGTGGGAGGTGACAATGGGGCAAGCCTCTCATCTCCGGGCCTCCCCATTCGTTCGGATCACTCCGGCAAGTGTCATCAACTCTCCGCCGGCAGCCGCGGACCGTCCATGATATGGATATCCCGGCTCCGGTATGCATTGCTGTAATGCCGGACCAGCACATTTCCGGGAAAAGGCGTGCTGTGATGCTCGATCACATTCCGCAGCGCCTCGACGGGACCTGCAATGCCGGCATGGGCTTTGAAATCGAGGGACTTGGGAAACACCACATTCCCGTCACCGACCATGGGTTCCGTCAGTTCCGTTGTGGGCGCATCGCCCAGGCAGACCCCCAGGGAATAGCTGAGGTCCGGCGGGGTCTGTGCCCAGGTCGGAGCGGCTACGTACTTCCAAAACATGACGCTGAAATCCGGCTCGAACCTGTCGCAATGCCCCCATCCCTCTTCGGCGGGCAGGGGGGTATGGGGGGGCATCGGCTCCTCCAGGGCTTCCATGGGAATGGAGGCCACGTTCCGGAGCAGGCCGGCGAGAAAGGGTTCATCCTCCACGTCATGAATCCGGAAACAACCGCAGAGCCCCTCGTCCTCGGGAGAGATCTTCCCCATCACCAGGTCCTTCACATCCGCAAGGTGTTTCGGCGTACCCATGACCTCCCGCCCGACAAGCAGCGGCGTGAGCTTGGAAGGCAACAACAGGACGGCGAACATGCCGTAGGCCCCCCGGTACCTATTCCCCTTGTATGGCCATGACCGCTCGCCGATGAATTCCGCCGAAAGATAGAATTCCACCTCGTTGTAGCCGCCGCCGGCCATGTAGTCGACGTCCCGCTCCTGCGTGTAATTCACGAAAAGAAGGGGCTTTCCCGTGGGGCCCATCGGAAGGGGGCGATAGCCGTACGTCTTACCGTCATTGCCCGTCCAAGTCGGCAGAAGCGCGCGGGCGGCCTCCGCGTCCACTTCCAGTTGCACGGTAACATCCCTTTTGTCCCGGGTGATAAATTCCGTCCCTGTATCCCCCACGATCGGACCGAATTGAATGGGCATGGTATGGAAAGGGCCAGATGTCATCATTCGCTCATCTCCTCCTGTCTTGTGTGTTCGTACATCGGTAACGGTCTGCTGGAGAAACGCCCTGCCGGCCGATGATCCTCAGACTGCCTTGTCATCCTTGCTTTCATAGGAACGGACGATCCTCAAGGCGATCTCGTCGCGGATCCTGTCGGGCAGGCGGGCTACCACGGAAACAAACCTCGCGTCCGACCCGACGACGTATCTCGTCTTCGGCCTCCTCGCCGTCAGGGCCTTGAGCACCGCCCCGGCGACGCGTTCCGGCGGAATCCCTTGTACCTTGAGGTTCGACCAATGGTCATAAACAGGGCCGTACATCGCATGGGCCTCGGCCGACAGCGCCTCCGCCTGATTTCGAACCTCGGTCGCGGCCCTCTCCCACAGACTCGTCTGTACATTGCCCGGCTCGACCACGGACACGGAAATGTCCCACGGCTTGAGTTCCACCCGCAGGGAGTCGCTCATCGCCTCCAAAGCGAATTTGCTGAAGCAGTAAGGTCCGCCGAAGGGGAAGGAGATCAGGCCGGCGTCGGAACTGATGTTGACGATCCTTCCCTTCGCCCTTCGCACCATGGGCAGAAAGGCCTGGATGACGGCCATGGCGCCGAAGAAATTGACGTCGAATATCCTCTTGGCGGCCTCGATGGGGAAGAACTCGACCGGACCGATTCCGGGCACGCCGGCGCAATTCACCAGGCCGGAGAGACCGGCGTCTCCGATTGCGGCCTCCACCGTTTCTCTTGCCGAGGAAATCGATGCGGCATCCGTCACATTGATCAGAACAGGCGTCAACCGCTCGGAGGTCTTTTCCTTGAGCTTTGCCCCGTCCTCTTCGTTGGGGAAAATCCCCGCAAAGACCCGGAACCCTTCTTTGTCCAGCCGGGTGGCAATAGCCTCGCCGATTCCGCCCGAGGCGCCGGTGACGAATACCGCCGCCGGGGCAAGCCGATTGTTCATTTGGGATGACTCCTTTCGCAGAAATCTCAACCGAAATCCTTCAGTACTTTTCCGTAGGAGAGTTCAAAGGAACCCCGAATATAGAAGGCGCTGAGCATCCGGGCCGGCCTGAGCCCGTAAATCGGCCACACATCCGTCTCCATGTCCATCATGATCGAGCCGGTTCCGGTGTAGATCGCCGGTTTTCCGTCAGCGCCCGCGCCCGGAACGAAATCGAGCGCGCCTGTACGTACTGGTGAACGCACAGGGGCCCCCTCCTCAAACTGTCCAAACTCGCCTCGGTCGTAATCGAAGAACAACACAATCTCTTTGAGGGCACCGCGGATTTCCTGTTCGATTTCTTTGCCGCCGACCCGCACAAACCCGGCCGAGAGATCGGAAATCATGCGCTCGAAGAGAAGCCTTTCGTCCGCCTCATGCTTTATTGCCCTCGCCCCCGATCCGTTCTGAAACGGGCATCCCCTTGGAACGAAGATAAAGAAGCATCCGACCCGGTGTCAAGGATCCGCCATCGGGATGGGCCGGATCGACCCCGTGGACAACGGATGTTCTCCATGATCCATGGAATATAGGAGTAAAGGTCTTCTATTCTGGTCAAATGTGTCATAATAGTGGACCGCGGATGTTTGCAAGGAGGCCAGACGGTGCGATCAAAAGAGTGGGCCGTACACAATCCAGGCGGCTCCGGGAGGGTGCTCGTAACAAAGGAGCTGCCCGGAGGCCGGTGGCTTGAGATACTGGCCGGTGCGGACTGCAGCGTCGAGGTCTGCACCTCCAGGGAAATTCTCACGACGGATGAAATCAAGACAGCGATCGGCGGGCGATGCGATGGATGCATCGGGCAACTGACGGAACCGTGGGGAAAAGACCTGTTGGGGTCGCTCAAGGCCGCGGGAGGGAAGGTCTACAGCAACTACGCCGTGGGCTACAACAACGTGGATGTAGCAAGTGCGACGGAAATGGGCATTCCGGTCGGCAACACGCCCGGCGTGTTGACGGAAACAACGGCCGAAATGGCCGTGGCTCTCACCTTCGCGGCGGCCCGCCGGCTCGTGGAGGGCGACCGGTTCATGCGGGCGGGCCGATACCGGGGCTGGCTGCCGAGCCTGTTCCTGGGAGAACGCCTGCGGGGCAAGACCCTGGGCGTCATCGGCGCCGGCCGGATCGGTTCGGCCTATGCGCGCATGATGGCCGAAGGCCACAGGATGAACGTCCTGTACTTCAGCCCCCATGCAAACCGGGCGCTGGAAGAGCGGATCGCCGCCTACGGCGAGTTTCTCGAGTCTCTCGGGGAAAGGCCCGTGACCTGCCGGCGGGCCGAAACCGTGGAGGCCCTCCTCCGGGAAGCGGATGTGGTCAGCCTGCACACCATCCTGGACGACACCACGCATCACCTGATCCATGCGGAGCGGCTGGCGATGATGAAGGAGAATGCGATCCTGGTCAATACGTGCCGCGGTCCGGTGATCGACGAAGCGGCCCTGGTCGCGCATTGCCGGGAACACCCGGACTTCCGGGCCGGACTCGATGTGTATGAGGACGAGCCGGCCATGAAGCCCGGCCTGAGCGAACTCGACAACGTCGTACTTGTCCCCCACATCGGCTCGGCGACTGTGTGGACCCGGGAGGGAATGGCCGTCCTGGCGGCAAGCAACGTGGCGGGGATACTCAGCGGGTATCCGGTGTGGCAGGGACAGGACATTTCAGCGTTCCTGGAGGATGATCCGCCGAAGGCCGCCCCGAGCATCGTCAACGCGAAAGAGTTGCGGCTGACGGAATACAAGCCATAGGGCGCCGGCACGTTCAGGCGGTAACCTATTCACCACTGCATAAGGGCCCGGATATTGCGAACCTTATGAGCCAAACACGACGAACCCTCTTCTACGAGCGGCATAAGGCCCTTGGCGCCAAGATGATGGAGTTCGGCGGCTGGGACATGCCGCTCGCGTACCCGTCGGGCGCCGTGAAGGAACATCTGGCCACGAGGAAGGATGCGGGTCTGTTCGACGTCTCCCACATGGGCCGATTCCTCATCCGCGGCCGCGGGGCGTCCGCCTTTCTCCAGCACGTCCTGACGAACGATGCGCAAGCCCTCGACAGCGGACCGATCGGGGCGCAGTACACGATCATCGCGAACGAAACGGGAGGCGCCGTCGACGACGCCTACCTGTACCGTTTCGTCGAGGGGGAGTACCTCCTCGTGGTCAACGCGGCGAACCGCCGGAAGGATTGGGAACACCTTCGGGCGCATCTTGCGGGCTTTGACAAAGTCGAGCTCATCGACCTCACCGGGGAGAGGGTCATGCTCGCCCTGCAGGGACCCAAATCGTCTGGTTTGCTCGAGGAGATTGTCGACTCCGGCCCGCTGCCCGCCCCCGTGCGGAACGCCGTGAGCATCGTTACGATCGGAGAGGCCCGGATATGGGTCGGCCGCACCGGCTACACGGGCGAACCCGTTTGCTTCGAACTCTTCGCGAAACGACAAGACGGGCTTTCTCTGTGGGACATCCTTCTCGAGAAAGGGGCCTCCCCTGCCGGCCTCGGCGCGCGGGACACGCTTCGCCTGGAAGCGGGCCTCCCGCTCTACGGCCACGAACTCGGCCGCGACCTCGAGGGGAGGGAGATCCCCGTCCCGGCCGTCCGGATGACGAGGTCTGCCGTCAGCTTTTCCCCGCTGAAGAAGGATTTTATCGGCCGTGCCGCGCTGGAAAAGCAGTTTGCAGCCCTGGACAAGATCATCGCAAACGACTTTTCCTCCCGCTCCGACCTGCCGCACCTCATCCGCCCGATTGCTCTGACAGGCCGCGGCGTCGCCCGCAGGGGAGCCGGGGTGTTCAAGGGAGGCCGGCAGATCGGGACCGTCACCAGCGGAACCATGGTCCCTTACTGGGTCTTCGACGACAGGGGGCCGCGCTCCAGGCCGACAGACCGGCACAAGCTGCGTCCGATCTGCCTGGCCCTTGTGGAAAGCGACATCGGGCAAGGCCAGGCGGTGCACATCGGCATACGGGGCAGGGCCGTGGATGCGGTGGTGGTGGACCGACATCTTCGATCCGACCTGCCTCCCTACGCCCGCCCGGTCCTTCGATAGCCTGAGCACGACTCTTGACCGGCATCCCGGCCCTTCCCTATACTTTGCCGGGTCGGGAACAACCAGGGGGGGGCGAAGAGATGGCCCGGGAATTCGATAAGGACGACAATCCGCTCGAGAAAACAGCCGGCTACGTGCGTCTCGCCCTGCCGCTCATGTCCCAGTACAACATCCCGATCACCCCGAAGAACTATGCGGTTTGGTACGACTACGTTGCGGGAAAGAGCAAGGAGCTTCGGGAGGCGATCGATGCGATGCTCGACAAGGCGGAGCAGTTCTCGGACGAGATCAACGACATGCTCTACCAGCGCTTCTGCGCCGAGGTGGATGAGAGCGCGCTGGCGAATCTTCGGGACAACCTTCGGCAGCTCCTGATCGACGTCTTCAGCCAGGTGGCGCAGCTCACCGAACAGGCCGGCGAATACGAATCGATCGTTACCAGGTCCGTAGACAAGCTTTCCGAGGGCACCTCCATCCAGGAGATCCAGGCGGTGGTGGGCGACATCATCGTGGAGACGAAGAAGATCGGCCAATCCGGAAGGGCGACCAAGGAAAAGCTGAAAGAGGCGACGGACGAGCTGGAATCCCTCAAGAAGGAATTCGAGCAGGCGAAGGCGGCGGCGCTGGTGGATTTCCTCACGGGAATCGGCAATCGCAAGGCCTTCGATATGGCGGTCAAGGGGGCGGTGGAGGATGCGGTTTCCAACACCGAGCCCCTCTCTTTGCTCCTCATCGACATCGACCACTTCAAACGATTCAACGACGACTATGGACACCTCGTAGGGGACGAAGTCTTGAGGCTGGTCGCCAAGAAGATCAAGGAGAACGTGCGGGGCAGGGATTTCGTGGCCCGTTACGGCGGGGAGGAGTTTGCCGTCATCCTGCCGGGGACTCCCATCTATGGGGCCAAGACGGTGGCGGAGAACATCCGCCGATCCTTTTCCGAGGGAAAGCTCAAACGGGTGAAGACCGCCGAGTATCTCGGCAGCATAACCATCTCCGTGGGGACGGCACAGTACAGGCCGGGCGAATCCGTGGAGGACCTCATCGACCGGTCCGACCAGGCCCTCTACCTTGCGAAGGACACCGGTAGAAACCGGGTCGCCACGGAGGCGGATCTGGATTCGCAGGGCGGGGCCTGATCCCTTTCCCTTACTTCTGTCTCATCATGCTCTTCAGGCTCATGTCCTGTCGCGACAGCCAGGTGGCCGGGTAGGAAGGCCCGAAAGTCCACGTACAGTGGGTGTCGATCCAGTCGCAGTTGTTGTTGTGTACGCTGTTGATGTAGCCCATGGGGACCACCATACCCCACTCCCGATCGATCGTCCGATAATACCTTCCCTTCTGGTCATACAGTTCCCACAATTGGGGCAACAGGGTCTCCTTGTCGAAATAGCCGACCCGCTTGCTGTACAGATAGTTTTTGTCCAGCTGCTTCATTTCGATCACCCACATCGGCCTTCGCTCGAACTTGAGCCCCTTCCACTTCCAGCCGTCGTTGCTGTCCAGGTAGTCGGACGCATCGAAGCTGTACGAAGGCATGAGGAACTCCCGCTCCTCGATCACCCGGCACTTGTACGGATACCGGTCCGGCCTCAAGGCCTGGGAGAATCCCTCCGCATCGTCGAAGGAGATGTCCTGCCCCACGGCCTGGTCCTGGGTGTCCGTACTCGACAGCTTCCGAATCCTCCGCAGAAAATTCACGTAGGCCAGAAAATTACGGTCCTTTTTCGGGTCCGTATAGGAGATGATGTGATAGATGTTTCCGTACAGGTCCCGGGGGGAAAAGATCGTGAACAGGCGAACCTGTTCCTCTCCATGCTTCCTGGCACGCTCGTCGTACCAGCCGTATGGAGGAAGCAGAACCCGCCCCTCGAGCCTCAGCACCATGTAGTGGGCCGTCCCCCGGTGGTCGATCTTCCCCCGGCTGTTCACCCCGATCGTGAGGTCATAATTCAGCGTGTTCTCGTGATCCTTGAACCGCTTCTGCCAGTTGTACAGGAGCTGCATGGGGACATGATCGCCGGAGGGCCTGGGAAAGGGGAAGCCGGACACGAAGGTCTCGGGCTTGATATACCCCTGTTCATCCAGCTGCGTCTTTCCCATATTCTTGATCGTGGCCTCGGCAAGGGGCTTGGCGTACCAGAGCTGGTGGGTCGGAACCACCTCGAATTCCGTAAACATACCGATATGGTTCGGCAATCCCTCGGTTCCAGGAGTGTTGAATCGCTTGTAATGATAGGGAGTCATCAACTCCTTGAAGGGGTACTTCTCCTTGTCCGCCAGGGTGTACTTCCCCGGCTTGATCTCCGGGGCGATCTTGCCGACGAGATCCTTTGCCCGAAGGCCCACCGCCTTTTCCCAGGCGGCCCTGCTCTCCTCCGGATCGTGGACGAGCTGTTTCCACGCTTCTTCCGGGATGAACTGTTTGAAGTAGTTGCATTTCGTGTAGAACGGGGCGGGGTCGTCGATGACGTCCTTGACGGCGAGGATATCCTTGATCGGTGCAAGGTACCGCTCGACCGCCCCCACCCGCGGCGCCGGGGGCATGCTCAAGGCCAGGACAATCGCCACAAAAACAATCTTCTTCATCTTTTCCTCCTGGTTGATCCTCTATTTTTTGGCTGCCTTTTCCAGCACCTCACGGAGCAATCCGAGTGCTTCGATGCATATTGGCATGCCCCCGTACGTGGACATCTGCAGGATGACCTCCGCGACTTCCTCCCGGGTCGCGCCGGCCCGGAGGGCCGCGATGATATGGCTCTTCAACTCGTTCGTCCGGTTGAGGACGCACAGGGCCGCCACGGCGCAAAGCTCCCGTTCCCGCTGGGTCAACACATCCCGGGAGTAAAGATTCCCGAAGATGTGTCCAAACAATTCCTCCGGGATGTTGAAATACTCGAACAGTTCCTTCATCAGCCTCGTCCGGGTCCGCCCCACGAGCTTCTCTGAAACCTCTGTCGGATCATCTCCCGGCCGAATATCGGATGCAATCGCCATCTTTCCCCCTTTTGGGATCCCTCTTCCGACACCTGTCGGGTCAAGCCTTTTCGAGGATGTGGATGCACATGGAGGCCTCTTCCACACCGATGTTGCCGCCGCCGTTTTCGCACAGGCCCATCCGTGCCCCTTCCACCTGGCGTTTGCCCGCCTCGCCCCTCAGCTGAAGACCGATTTCATAGATCTGGGCGAGGCCCGAAGCCCCGATCGGGTGGCCCCGGCACTCGAGGCCGCCGCTGGTATTGACCGGCTTGGCGCCTCCCAGGCGAGTGGCCCCGCTCTCCGCATAAGGCCCCCCTTCCCCCAGGGCGCAGAAGCCCATCGCCTCGGTCTGGTGCAGCTCGCCGTAGGCGGTCGCATCGTGCAGTTCCGCAAGGTCGATGTCCTGCGGCCCCACCGCGGCCTGCTCGTAGGCCTGCTTGACCAGGCGTTCGCCGATGTCCTCCTCGTCCAGGCTCCGGTCGCGGCCCGATCCGAGTACGGAGGCCCGGATCTTCACGGGCCGGGCGTTTGCGAGCTTCTTCAGGTACTTGCCGGAACAGACGATGGCTGCGGCGGCACCGTCGCCCACCGGCGCACACATCGAACGCGTGAGGGGATAGGCGACCGGCCTGTCCGCCAGGACCTCCTCCACGGTCATGTCCTTCTGGTACTGGGCCATGGGATTCATGGACCCGTGCCAGTGGTTCTTCGCGCAGATGACGGCCAGCTGCTTCTGGGTCGAACCGAAATTCTTCATGTGCCATTTCGCGCCCATGGCATAGGCATCCATAAAGATGCTGCGCCCCTCCCCCGGCTTCCCGTCCTCCTCGGCCGTGTTCATGCCGAGCTCTTCGTTGAGCTTCATGAACAGGTCGATGCCCGCCTGCATGTTCTCCACGTCCATGCAGGACGCATACGCACCCAGGGCGACGGCCTTGTTCTCGTGGGTGATCTTCTCGGACCCCACGGCAAGGGCCACGTCGAACATGTCGGCCTTCAGGGCCGTCACCGCCAGATGCAGGGCCGTGCTCGCCCCGGCACAGGCGTTCTCCACGTTCACGACCGGGATGACGCCGATGCCCATGGATCGCAGGGCCACCTGCCCCCGGATGGAGTGCTGGTTCGTGTACATGCCCCAGAAGGTGTTCGAGAAATAGGCGGCCTGCAGGTCTTCCTTGGACAGGCCCGCATCCTCCAGGGCAAGCCCGATGACCTCATGGGCCATGTCCCGGACGGTTCGGTCCGGGTACTTCGTGAAACGAATCATGCCGAGTCCAATGATATACGCATCTTGCACAATATCCCCCCTTCAGGTTTTTTCCTTTGCCCTTTCGCCTTTCACCTACTTTTGTCTCATCATGCTCCGAAGGCTCATGTCCTTCCTGCCGAGCCAGAGGGCCGGGTAGGAAGGCGCAAAGGTCCAGGTGCAATGCTCATCGATGAAGTCGCAATTGTTCACATGGAAGGAGTTGAAGTAGCCCATGGGCTTGACCATGCCCCACTCGATATCGTTCATGCGGTAAAATCGTCCCTTCTGGTCGTACATCTCCTGCAGGTGGGGCAGCAGGGTTTCCATATCAAAATAGAAGACGCGCTTGCTGTAAATGTAGTTCGGATCCAGTTCCTTCATCTCCACCACCCACATCGGCCGGCGCTCGAACTTGAGGCCCTTCCACTTCCACCCGTCTTTGCTGTCGAGATAGTCCGTCCCGTCGAACGTATAGGCCGGCACGAGGAACTCGCGCTCCCCGATCACCTTCATTTCATAGGGGTATCGGTCCGGCCGGATCTTCTGGGCAAACATGGAGGCATCGTCGAAACAGATGTCCTGTCCCACGGCCTGGTCCTGACGGTCCGTGCTCGAAAGCTTGCGGATCCTCCGGAGGAAATTCACATAGGCAAGGAAATTCATATCCTTTTTCGGGTCGGCGTAGTCCACGCTGTGATACACGTTTCCGTACAGGTCGCGCGGAGAAAAAATCGTATACATCACCACCAGGCTCTCGCCCTGCTTTTCAGCGCGCTTGTCGAACCACCCGTAAGGCGGGTACATGACACGGCCTTCCATGGTCAGCCAGAAATAGTGGGCCGTCCCCCTGTGGTCGATTCCGCCTCTGCTGTTCACGCCGATCGTGAGGTCGTAGTTCGCGGCATTCTCCGGTTCCGGCCGCCTCTTGACCCAGTTGTACACGATCTGCCAGGCCTTGTGTTCCCCGGAGGGCCTGGGAAAAGGGTAGCCGGCCACAAAGGTCTTGTACTTGATGTACCCCTGCTCGTCCAGCTGGGTCTTGCCCATGTTCTTTAGGGTCGCGTCCGCAACCGGCTTGGCGTGCCAGAGTTGCTGGGTGGGGATCACCTCGAATTCCGTGAAATAGCCGATGTGATGGGGCAGACCCTCGGTCCCCGGCTGGTTGAACCGTTTGTAATGGTAGGGGGTCATCAGCTCCTTGAAGGGGTACTTCTCCTTGTCCGCCAGCGTGTACTTCCCCGGCTTGATCTCCGGGGCGATCTTGCCGACCAGGTCCTTGGCCCGAAGCCCTACCGCCTTTTCCCATGCGGCCCTGCTCGCCGCCGGGTCGAAGGTGATCTTCTTCCACACATCATCCGGTATGAAAATCTTGTAATATTTCGAGTCGGTGTAGAACGGCGCCGGATCGTCGAGGATGCCCTTGACGGCCACAATGTCCTTGATCGGGGCATGGTAGTTCTGAATGCCCCAGGCCGCAGGCGCCGCAAGCAGCGCGAAGAGGAATAACCATCCCGCACAGGTTCTTTTGCTCATGATCGTCTCCAGAGTGTTTCTGCCGATGAAAGCATCCGAAGCGTCGTTTCGCATGTGGATACGATTCCGGATCAACCCCAATTGTATTTGACCTTGAAGGTGATGTAGTCGTTCTTCCGGAAGAGCCAGAGGGGCACGTTCGGATCGTTCCCGCCGAGGAAGCCCGCTTCGATCGTAAAATGCCAGGTGTTGCTCATCAGGTACGTGAGGGACGGGATGATCAGGCTCGACTCGTTGTTGAACAGATACGCCGCGGCCACCTGGGGAATCAGCTTCCCGTTGATGTACGAGGTGTTCAGCACCAGCGTCACGGTATAGTAGTCCTGGTCCGGCAGGTAGCCGTCATCCACGTCATTGAGCTTGACGTCGTCCGGATAGTCTATGATCCGGCTGTACAAGAACTGGGGCATCACCGCAAAATAGGCCCGCTCATTCAACAAATTCCACTTCACCTTCCAGTCGATCCCGATCCCCGTATCCAGGTAATCCGACTTGATATACCGCGTCTGGTCCGCATCGGTATACACCTTGTCCCACTGGTACCGGATCTCCACTCGCAGGAGCGGATTCACTCCTCCCAGGGCCGTGATCAGGATCGGCAGGTCCCCGGTCCAGGTCACCCCCGCGAACTTCTGCCGCGGGTGGTACCCCGTGTAGATCGGATAGACGATCGACGTCCCGTCCGACGCTGTGCCCAGAGCCGGCACCGGCTCCCCTGCAAGGTCGGTCAGGAACTGGTTCGTGACAAACCCCGGATCCGCGAAGAGAAGCTGCGGCGAATTCTCCCGCCCGTAGAAGCCGTCCAGGGTCAGGATGGTACCCTTGATCATCAGGCTCAACCGAAGCGCATACTCGAAGCCGTCGTCGTCCCAGTTGTCCGGCTGCCGCACCTGGTTCAGGTCCGGATGGCCCACGTACATGGTCGGCGTCCCGATGCCCAGCATGTCGTACAGCGGGTTCGCTATCTCCGCTCCGGCCGACCAGATGCCCCCGAATGCATTCCCTGTATCCAGCCTCTGGTTCGGGATAAATTCCGCGTTCGGATTGAAAATGAACTGGATCCCCGCCTCGTCCAGCCAACCCAGGTTCAGTTCCGGCCACCACTCGGCCCGGACGAGCCAGATCGGTATGACCGTGGTCTCGAACTCCACGTCCGAGAAACCCCGTCGGTCGTCCGTGGGATTGATCTGATCCATGATCCGGAAGAAATCCATCTCGCCCCACGAGACGATCTGCTTGCCGACCCGGAACAGGAACGTGCCCGGTGACCAGGTCACGTGGCACTCCTTCAGGTACTGCCAGTCCTGGTCATCGATATACATCCGGCTCCGGGACTGGCTGAAAAGCTTTTCGTTCCACGTCCGGTCGTCGTGCTTCAGGTCGTAAATGAGGTCCATGGTCAGCATGCCGGAGATGTAGAACGTCGTATCGTGCCTCGGGCGGTAGTCCATCTCCGCGAATACCGTGAGCAGGGCCTGCTGCAGCCCCTCTTCGACAAAATAGTTGTCCCCCTTCAGGCTGATCTGCGCCGACTGCGAGGCAAACCCGAACACGTTCAGGGGCTTTCCCCACAGGGTGAACTGCCTGGCCGACGCCGGCTGAATCCATGCCTCCCCCAGAAAGGCCAGCATCAAGACGACACACAGAATCGATCTTCGCATGGCTCCCCCCTAATCGTTCTGGTTCGTGGATCGAATCTCCTTCATCTGCTGATGCCGAGGGTTTCCCGCCGGAGCCTGCCCCTGCAAGGGTCAGGCGGGAGCGGGAATGACGGCTCATGTTGCTCTTCCGGCCCGCCGCGTAATGAACTTCGGCTTGATCACATAAAGCATGAGCGGGTGCAGCGTGATCGCGAGGATCACGTTGGTGGTGAGGATCATGGCCAGGAAAATCCCCATCTGGGCCTGGAACTTCAGGTCCGAGATGAAGTACCAGGACAGGATCGGCAGCACCATGGTCAGGCCGGTAAGCACCACCGCCTTGCCCGAGGTACGCACGGCCTTGAGGATCGCCCCGGACCACCGCTCCGCTTCATCCGAATCTTTCCACCGGTCTTTCGGCGGGAACTCCTCCATACAGCGGTTGTAAATGTAGATGGCGAAATCCACGCCCACGCCCACGCCCACCGCGGCCACGGGCAGGGTGTTGATCGAAAGCCCGATATCGGTCAAGGCCATATACGCAAAGGCCACGAGGTTGCCCAGGATCAAAGGCAGGGTGAACATCAGGCCGGCCACGATGGACCGGTAAAAGAGGGTGCACAACAGGAAGATGGCGGCCAGCACCATGCTGTCGATGGCCATGTGGGTGCGCCTCATTTCCTCGTTCGTCGCGATCTCCATCCCGATGCGGCCGCCGGCGAGCTTGAACTCGCCCTTCTCGAGCTTCATCGGGTTTTCCGCGAAAAACTTGTAGGCCGCGTCACGGATCCGGAGCAGGTTGTCCGAGGTGTGATCGGAAAAATACAGGGTGATCTGCGACTTGCTCATGTCGTGATCGAAATACCGGGCCATCGTATAGACGTCCACCTGGTCCCGGGTCCACCCGATGATGTTCGTCATCGTAATCGGGTCGGGAGGCAGCTCCCGCCAGAGAACGTCTCCATCATGCATGATGTAGTTCAGGGTTTTCATCAGGCCGATGATCGAGTCGGAGGACTTGTAGATATCCGGGAGCGAGAGCTTCATGTAACGGTCGAACTTCGCAAAGGTGTTCAGCGCCTCGGCGTCATCGTAGACCGAGCCCTCCTCGCCCTTGTAATACAGGGTGAAATCCTCGGAGGAGATGTCGAAGGTCCGATCCACCATGGCCTGGTCCAGGTTGTAGCGGTGATCCGGCCAGAGGAGAGGAGAGCCCGGACTCGCATCCCCGATCTTCAGGCGCGTAGCCTGGAACATGCAGAACAGGAGCAGCCCGGCCACGGTGGCCGCCACCGCGGCCCGGCCTCGCCCGATGGAGAACTCCGCCGCACCCAGGCAGACCTTGTCCAGCCAGCTCGCCTTGGCGCTTTTCCGCACCCATGCCTCGCTCGCCCGCGCCAGCGGCATGTAGCTGCACAGGATCGGCGTAATGATCCCGCACAGGGCGACTGTCAGCATCCAGAAGGTCATGAAGATCGCCACCATCTGCATCAAGGCGATCTTGACGAGGATCAGGATCAGGAAACCGGCCGCGTCCGTCGCCACGCCCGCCCAGTTGGGAAGGAGCATGGACCGCGTCGTCTCATAACAGGCTGCGGCCCTGTCTCGAACCTCGACAAATTCCTCCATGTACCGGTGGGTGATCTGCACCGAGTGGCTGACCATCCGTGCCGCCACCAGAAAGGCCAGCACATACTGAAGGGGGCTGAAGTTGATCCCCGTCCATCCGATGAAGCCCAGCCCCATGGCCGTACTGATGATCCCGAAGCACATGGGCACGACCATGCCGATAAAGTTCTGGAAAGAGAAAAACAGGACGATGATCATCAGCAGAACGCTCACCACCATGACCATCATGATCTGGGCCTTGTAGCTGTATATCCATCCCATCAGGACGGGAAAGCCCACCAGCTGCACATCGGTTTCGCCGTCCGTGTACTTGGCCTTGAGCGCCTGAAGCATCTCAAAGGCGCGGGCGTAGGAGATATCCTCCTTGAATTGAGTGAGGATCATGGCGGCCGTTCCGTCGCGGGACACCAGAATGCCGCGGATGTTCGGGTCGGAGAAGATGTCCCTCTTCAGCCGCTGCACCGCCTCCGGGGTCTCGGGAACATTGGGCCACATCAGGGGCGCGACCTTGATCTCTCCCTCTCCGACGGGCCGGACGACCTTCGTGGCCCGGCTTCCGATCGACACCGTCAGAACCCGGTAGGTCTCCGGCCAGAGGGCCACCTCCTGGTCGATGGCCTGGACCTTCTCGAGGATCGATTTCCTGAAAATGTCCCCTTCACGGGCCTTGAGCGAGATAGCCACGAAGGAGCCTCCGCTGCCGAACACCTGGGAGAACTCCGCAATGATCTTCAGGTAGGGATGCGCGTAAGGCAGGAGTTCTTCAATGACGATTTCGCCCTTGATCCGGGTCGTACCCACGGCCAGCCCCGCCGCCACGCACAGGGTAAGCAGCAGGACCAAGGCCCGGTGCGAACTGGAGAACCAGGCAAGCCGGTCGATAAAGGTACGCTTCTCCTCTTTCATCTTGTCAGCCTCATCAGCGGAATCCGGGCAGCCCGGAACCGGGACCCCCGTGTTAGTACTCCACCCTCGTCCATTGCCCCCCTGCAAGCCTACGATAGATGGCGCCTTCATCCCCGCAGGCCACGAACCGTCCGGGCCCGAGCGCTTCGATGTCATAGATCCATCCGTACTCGATCGTCGGCTCGAACCGCGGTTCCCCCCAAGTCTTTCCGCCGTCCCCCGAAGACCAGCTCACGCCCTTTCCGCTGATCACCAAGGTTCCCTGCCCGTCGGAGGCAATCGTGTAGAGCGCCATCTTCGGAACGCCGGTGTCCACATCCTCCCAGGTGACCCCGCCGTCCGTGGTACGCCTGACCGTCCCCTGTATGCCGACCGCCCAGGCCTCCATCGGATTGAGGGCAACCACATCGAAAAGGAAGTTGTCGCCCCGGATGTACCCGGTTTCCCAGTCCATCTCGTAATAGCCGGCCTGCTTTTTCCAGGTCTGGCCGCCGTCCTCCGTGTGGTACGTGTGCCCATACTCTCCCACGACCCAGCCGTGCAGGTCGTCGCAGAAGGAGATGGACTTCAGGATGTAATCCTCATCCTTGAACCGGACCTCCCAGGTCCGGCCGCCGTCCTCGGTGGCCAGGATGTGGGTCCTTTCGGAAACGATAAAGCCCTTTTGCGGCGTCATGCAGATGACATCCATGTGAAAGTAGTCCACCGGGCTCTGCTGCAGTGTCCAGGTCTTGCCGCCGTCGCTCGTGTGGACGATGGTCCCCTTGTTGCCCACAGCCCATCCGTGCTCCGCATCCGCGAACGAGATGCCGGACAGGGTAAAGGTCGTATGGCTCTCCTGGGGACTCCAGGTTGCCCCTCCGTCCGAGGTGTGCAGGATCGTGCCGTAGCGCCCGCAGGCCCAGCCTTCCGTCGCGGTGGGAAAACTGACCGAGAAGAGGTCATCGTGCGCCGTCCAGTCCTGTTCGGCACGCACTGCCCGCGGCGCAAAAAGACAGAGGCAGGCGAGGAGAACGGCCGTCCGTAGCCCGCCCAAGCTCCGATCGTTCGTCTTCATCAAGGGTATCCCCCCAATTGGATATGACCTTCCTGTCAAAACGGAACGGCTCTTTCCGTCAAGGATGGCAATGGAATGGGAAGGGCTGAAAACGAGATAGTCGCGTCAGAACCATAACAATGTAACGGCATTATGCGTTCCCGACCGTGAGGGCAATGAATATCTGCGGATATACTAGACCAATCAAAAGAATTTTGAAAGGGCACCGGATCGACTCCGTATTCCGTTCAGAATTGCCTCCAGAGATCGCACAACCCGCCCTTCTATCGCGTCGGCGGTTCATATGGATCAGGCGTGCCCGGCTTGATGGGCGGCTCTTTCCGCAAAGAGGCCAGGTGCTCGGCCAGGACCCGGCTGGCCGGAAACCGGACCCACAAAGATTCTTCCGCCTTCTGCATGGGAAATTGCTCTTTCGGATCCAGAAGCAGGTTGTAAAGAAGAGGAATTTCATATGTCTTGACCGGAACTCCGAAGCCCTTGTCGAGTTCGCGGTTGACGATTTTCCAGTTTCTCCACTTCACGCCGAAGATCTTATTGCCCACATAGATAACCACCGATTCGCGGTTTGATTTGGGTTGCCTGCCAAGGAAGAATGCGCTCTGATCGACGCCGTCGATAATACGGTCCTTTGGAACCTTGCCGCCCGCGATCCTGGCGAATGTGACAAACAGGTCCATTTCGTGCACGATCTCATTCGACACCGCCCCGGCCGGCACCCTGCCCGGCCAGCGAATCAGAAACGGGACGCGCAACGATCCCTCCAACCCCGTGAAATAGCTGCCCCGCCACGGGCCGCCAAAACCCTGATGAGGAACGA
>WFRX01000346.1 GCA_015486285.1 bacterium | reverse complement strand
GCCCTTCATCCCGCTTCCGGAAGAACGCTGGAAGGGCATCGAGGACCTGGACAGCCTGTTGAAACAGTACGGCTTCGAAGGGGGCAAGGCGCCCGAGGGGGCGTATGTGGACCGCTTCGACCTGGATTTCATGCGCTTCAAGATCCCTCCGAACCCGGACGATCGTCTCATCCCCCAGCAGCTCCTCGCCCTGAAGGTTGCCGACGGCGCCCTTCGACAGACCGATCTGAAGGCCGGGGATAACGTCGGTGTGATCGTGGCGATGGAAACGGAGCTGGCGATCCATCAAATGCGGGGACGAGTCAATCTGTGTACACAGCTCGAGCAGAGCTTCTCGGAAGCGGACGTTCCGCTGTCCGCCGCGCGAAGGAGCGAATGCATCGAGATCGTGAAGGACAGTGTGCACAACGTGGCCCGCGTGAATCAGTACACGAGCTTCATCGGAAACATCATGGCTTCCCGGATCGCCTCTTTGTGGGATTTCTCAGGCCCCGCCTTTACGGTCTCCTCCGAAGAGAATTCGGTCTTCAGGGCCCTGGAAGTCGCCCGCATGATGCTGGAGAACGGCGAGGTGGACGCCGTGGTGCTCGGGGCGGTGGACCTCGCGGGCGGGGTGGAAAGCGTCCTGTGGAGGAACATGCGGCACAGGGTCAACACGGGCGGGCGGACATTGAGCTTCGACCGGCACGCAAACGGCTGGCTCATCGGAGAGGGCGCGGGCGCCCTGGTGCTCAAACGCCTGGAGGATGCGCGGAAGGGGGGCGAGCCGATCTTTGCGACCGTGGACGGGATCGGGATCGAAGACGGGATTTCTCCGGGGTCCTTTGCCCGGGCCTGCCGCCGGGCCTTTGAGGATGCGTGCGTCCAGGCCTCTGACATCGGCTATCTGGAGGTTTCCGGAAGCGGCCTGGGGACCGAAGACGACGCGGAGATCGAGGGCCTCCATGAGGCCTATGGATCGTCCGCCCCCGGACCGCGATGCGCGATGGGCAGCGTAAAGGCGAACATCGGGCACGCCTTTGCCGCCTCGGGAATGGCGAGCCTGATCAAGACGGCCCTGTGCCTGGCGCACCGCTATCTCCCGAAGACCCCGAACTGGTCCGGACCCAAGACGAGGGGAGAATGGGAGGGGAGCCCCTTCTACGTACCGACCGAATCGAAGACCTGGTTCCTGGAAGGGGATTCGAGCAGGCGGATCGCCGCGGTGAGCGGCGTGGGGGAGGACGGGGCCTGTGCGCACGTGATCCTTGCCGAGGCGGATGACGCGCCCCGGACGGCGGGCGACTACCTGCAAATGTCGGCTCCCTGCCTTTTCCCCCTTGCCGCTGACGATGCGGCCGGGCTGAAGAAAGAACTGGAGGGGCTCGCGAAGCAGATGACCTCGGACGCCCCGCTTCCGCAGGCGGCCGGCCGCGCCCACGAGAGGGCCGCGAGGCGCGCCGGCAAGGTCGCCATGGCCATTGTGGGACGGGACCGGGAGGAGGTCCTGCAGGAGGTCGATGCCGCCCGGGCGGGCCTCGACACGGCCTTTTCCACGGGGCGGGACTGGGTCTCCCTGCGGGGAAGCTGTGTGGCGCCCGATCCGCTGGGGCGTTCGGGAAGGATCGCGTTCGTCTATCCGGGCGGGTACAACTCCTACATCGGGCTCGGCCGGGACCTGTTCCAGCTCTGGCCGCGGGTCTACGACGAGATGGCCGGGCAGGGGCCCCGCCCGGGGCGGATGATCGGGGACGAGTTCATCTATCCGAGGAGCCTGGAGAAGATGTCGGCAAAGGACCTGGCCGAGCGGGAAAGGGCACTGGTCGACGCGCCGATCACCATGTTCGAGAGCGGCATCCTCTTCTCCATCGCCTGCACAAAGATCATGCGGGACTGCTTCCGCGTGGAGCCGCAGGCGGCCGTCGGGTACAGCATGGGGGAGGTCACCATGATGGCGGCCCTCGGCGTGTGGGCCGAGACGGACAGGATGAGCGAGGCATTGCGGGCCTCGCCGGTTTTTCAAACCCGGCTGGCCGGACCGATGGAGGCGGTGCGTCAGGCCTGGGGCCTGCCCGGCGGCGCGGAGGACGGCGGCAGGATCTGGTTCTGCTACGCCCTTCGGACTTCCGCGTCGAAGGCGCGCGAGGCCCTGGAAGGCGAGGCCCGGGCCTACCTGATCTTTGTGAATTCTCCGCAGGAAGTGGTGATCGCGGGGGAAGAGGAGGCGTGCCGCCGGGTCATCGACCGGCTCGGCTGCGAGTATTTCGACGTGGCCATGGCCGACGCCATCCATTGCGAGATCGCGCGGGCCGATTACGACGAGCTGGTCAAGGTGCACAGCCTGCCGGTGCGGGCCGTTCCCGGGATCGATTTCTATTCCGCGCACCGCTTTGCGCCGATCCCGTTGGAGACGGAGGCCATCGCCCACAACATCGCCACGATCTACTGCCACGAAATCGATTTTCCCAGGCTGGTCGACCGCGCCTACGGGGACGGCGCGCGGATTTTCGTCGAGGTCGGGCCGCGCGAGAACTGCACGAACTGGATCACGGAGATCCTGAACGGGCGGCGGCACCTCGCCGTGGGCACCGATCGAAAGGGGGCCGGCGGGAAGGCCGCCATCGTTCGCGCCCTGGCGAGGCTGTACAGCCATCGGGTGCCCCTGGATTTGAGCGCCCTCTACCCGAGGGCCGAAGGAGATGCCCCGAAGGGGAAATCGCTCGTCCGGTCTACGTCGGTGGGGGGCACGCGCATTCCGTCCGCCATCCTCACTCCCGAGAACCGGGCCCGCTTCCGCCCGGAAAAGAAACCCGGCCCCGCCGCGCTCCCGGACGGCGCTGCGGCCGGAGTCCCGGTCGTTCCGCGGGCGCCGAAAGACCGAAGGCGCACCTCGAGGGCGGCCGATCCAAGCCCTTTCGACAGCAACCTCTCGCGGATCGCCGCCTCTCACTCGGCCTTTCTGGATGCGCGTCGGGAGGGGCTCCGACAGATCGGCGAAATCATTCGGACTCAGATGAAGCTCGCGGGCGCGAGGGAAAGACAGGCGCCCCCCTCCGCCGTGGCGGAGCCGGTTTCGGCGCCGCCGCCCGCCCGGGCCCCGGAGCCGGAGGGAACCCTCACGCTGGATGAGCTTCTCCGCAGGTACCCCCCGAGGGAGAAGGGCCCGCGGGACCGCACGAAACCGCCGGGCGAGGTCTTCGACTATTGGGACCTGCGGGAATTCGCCGAAGGGAAGATCAGCCATGTCTTCGGTGAGGAGTTTGCGGTCATCGACGGGTACCGAAGGCGCGTGCGGCTGCCCCTGGAGCCCTACCTGCTCGTCAGCCGCGTAACGAGGCTGGAGGCAAAGACCGGGGTCTTCGAGCCCTGTTCGATGACGACCGAGTATGACATCCCTTACGGCGCCTGGTATGCGATCGACGGCCAGATTCCCTGGGCCGTTGCGGTGGAATCCGGCCAGTGCGACTTGTGGCTGATCAGCTACCTCGGGATCGATTTCGAATGTAAGGGAGAGAGGGTGTACCGGCTCCTGGACTGCACCTTGACCTTCCTGGAAGACGTGCCCCGGGAAGGGGACACCCTGCGTTACGATATCCGGATCAATTCCTTCGCCAGGACGGGCGGCGCGCTTCTCTTTTTCTTCAGCTATGATTGCTACGTGAAAGACAAGCGGGTCGTGGAGATGCGAGGGGGGTGCGCGGGCTTCTTCACGGACCAGGAACTCGAGGCCGGCAAAGGGATCATCCATACCGACCAGGAGCTCGAAGAAAGGCGGCGGATCGAGAAGAAGCAGTTCGCTCCCCTGATGCATTGCAACCGGTCGCGTTTCGGGAGGGCGGATCTGGTCGCCCTCGCCGGGGGCGACAAGGCGGCCTGCTTCGGCCCGGCCTACGATCCGGCAGGCCGGAACCCGGCCCTCCACTTCACCGCGGAGCCGATGCTCATGCTGGACCGGATCCTATCCGTGGATCCGACGGGCGGAGCCTGGGGGCTGGGCATGATCACGGCCGAGAAGGATCTGGCGCCGGATCACTGGTACTTCCCCTGCCACTTCAAGGATGACCAGGTCCTGGCGGGCTCGCTCATGGCGGACGGCTGCGGGCAGCTCATGCGGTTCTACATGTTCTACCTGGGGCTCCAAACATGCACGAAGGACGCCCGGTTCCAACCCTTTCCCGGGCTGCCGCAGAAGGTGCGCTGCCGGGGACAGGTGGTGCCCGGGGACACGCTTTTGACCTACCGCATGGAGGTCAAGGAGATCGGAACCGAGCCGAGGCCCTATGCGATCGCGGACGTGGACATCCTCCTGGGCGACAAGATCGTGGTCGATTTCAAGGACCTGGGGGTGGTGATGGTGGAGGCGGATGCCGGCGCTTCACCGCGTCCGGCATCGGTGCCGGCCGGAGGGCCCGGCGGCCGGGCTCTCGAAGACCGGGACAAGGGCGCGCTGTTCGGGAAGGCCCAGCTGGAGGAGTTCGCCACCGGCTCGATCGCCAAATGTTTCGGGCCCGACTTTTCGATCTACGAGGACCGGCAGCCGCCGCGAACGCCGAACGGGGACCTCCAGCTCATCAGCCGCGTTCTGGAGACCAGGGGAAAGCGGCTCGCCTTCAAGGAGCCGGCGAGCGTGGTGACCGAGTACGATGTCCCGGAAGATGCCTGGTTTTTGCGGGAGAACTCCCACCCCGCGGTGATCCCCTATTCGATCCTCATGGAGATCGCCCTCCAGCCGAACGGGTTCGTGTCCGCCTGGATAGGGACGACCCTGACCGCCCCGGACGTGGACTTCTGCTTCCGGAATCTCGACGGAGAGGGAACGATCCTCCGAGAGGTCGACCTGCGGGGCAAGACGATCACCAACCATTCGGAGCTGCTTTCTACGGTGACGACCGGGAACACGATCATCCAGCAGTTCCGATGGGACCTGAGCCACGAGGGAGAGCCGTTCTACAAGGGGACGGCGGTGTTCGGCTATTTCCTGCACGCCGCTCTCGCCAACCAGATCGGCCTGGACGGGGGCATTTCGAACGATCCGCTCCGGACGCGCGAATACCTGTCCGATGGCCCGGTCGTCCATATCGACCTGAAGTCGCACGCCGCAAGGAAGCGGTTCTCTGCGACGAAGTCGGACCGGCCGTACGAGCGGCTCGCCGGGCCGCAGCTGGATTTCCTCGATGAGGTACACATCGTGGAACAGGGCGGCAAGTACGGACTGGGGTATGTGTGCGGGTACAAGAAGATCGATCCGGCGGACTGGTTCTATCCCTGTCATTTCTACCAGGATCCGGTGATGCCCGGTTCGTTGGGGGTCGAGTCGATCCTGCAGGCCATGCAGGTCTTCTCCCTCCACCGGGAACTGGGCGCTCCCTTCCGGTCCCCGCGGTTCAGTCAGCGGCTGAACCATCGGATCCTCTGGAAGTACCGGGGACAGCTCATCCCCACAGACGATCGGATGGTCATCGAGGTGCACGTAAAGGAGATCGAACGGACGCCTGAGCGGGTGGCGGTCATAGGGGATGCCGGTCTGTGGAAGAACGATATCCGGATCTATGAAATCACGGATGCCGCGATCTGCCTGGAGGAATCCTGATCGGGCGGAACGCGGCGAGGGGGCGCAGGACGATGGAAAAGGACGTTTTGAATCTTGTCGAGCTTCCCGCGAGCGGAATCGGGGAATGGGAATGCCCGGCCGAGTCGGTCGCTTTCGATGAACAGGGCATCTTGGAGCGCCTTCTGGCCCTGGATCGGCCCTGTTTCGCGGTCCGGGAAGGCGCCCGTGTCGGGTTGAGCAACGAAGGGCGGTGTGCGGGCCCCGCCCGAACCGCGGGGACGGGCCCCGAGGTCGTCGCGTGGGCCCCGCCGCTGCCGGCGTCGCAATTGGGAGACGCCGCCTTCCGGGAGGCCCACGGCACCCGGTTCGCATACTATGCAGGCGCCATGGCGAACGGAATCGCCTCCGAGGAGATGGTCATTGCCCTGGGCAGGGATGGCCTTCTCGCATCTTTCGGCGCGGGCGGCCTTCTGCCCGCCCGGGTGAGAGAAGCCGTCGACCGCATCCAGGCGGCGCTGCCCGAGGGACCCTATGCCTTCAATCTGATCCACAGCCCGGCGGAGCCGGCCCTCGAGCGAGAATGCGTCGAGCTGTACCTGGACCGCGGGGTCCGGTGCATAGAGGCGGCCGCCTACCTCGACCTGACGCCGCAAGTCGTGCTGTACCGCGTGGCAGGGCTTGGGCCGGGCCCGGAAGGGGGGATCGAGATCCGGAACCGGATCATTGCAAAGGTGTCCCGTGGGGAGGTGGCCACGAAATTCATGGAGCCGGCTCCGCCGAGGCTGGTCGAGGCCCTCCTCGCCGAGGGGCGGATCAGCGAAGAACAGGCCCGGCTCTCCGAGAAGGTTCCGATGGCGGACGACATCACGGCGGAGGCGGATTCCGCGGGGCATACCGATAACCGCCCCATGCTCGGGCTCCTGCCGTCCCTGCTCGCCCTGCGGGACGAGATCCAGGCGAGACGAGGGTATGCGCGGCCGGTGCGGGTCGGCGCGGCCGGGGGCATCGGCACCCCGACGGCCGCCCTGGCAGCCTTTTTCATGGGGGCCGCCTATGTGGTCACCGGATCGATCAACCAGGCGTGCGTCGAGGCCGGAGCATCGGACCACACCAAGGCGCTTCTGGGGCAAGCCGACATGGCGGACGTCATGATGGCGCCCGCGGCGGACATGTTCGAGATGGGGGTGAAGCTGCAAGTCCTGAAGCGGGGGACCCTTTTCCCCATGCGCGCGCAGAAGTTGTACGAGATCTACACGCGGTATGATTCGATCGACGAGATCCCGGCCCGGGAGCGGGAAAAGCTGGAGAAGCAGATCTTCCGGAACGGGCTGGAGGAAATCTGGGAGAGTACGGCGGCCTATTTCGCGGAACGGGACCCGAGCCAGATCGAAAAGGCGGCCAGCCGGCCGAAAAGAAAGATGGCGCTGATTTTTCGATGGTATCTGGGACTGTCTTCCAACTGGTCCAACGCAGGAACGGCAGGCCGGGAAATGGACTATCAGATCTGGTGCGGTCCCGCCATGGGGGCCTTCAATGCCTGGGCGCGGGGCTCCTGCCTGGAGGAAGTGAAGCAAAGGCGCGTGGCGGACGTGGCGCAACAGATCCTGACGGGCGCGGCCTTTGCCTGCCGGGTGCAGAGCCTCTCGTTCCAGGGGGTTCGGTTTCCCCCCGGCCTGTCCACCTACCGGCCGCGGTCGCAGGGATGTCTGTGAGGGCCGTTACCCGCATGCGGCGGGAGAGCGGCCTCTCCGGCCCTGTTGTGGGGGGCGGGAGCGAAACCAGCATGGGAACAGGGAGAGAGAACAAGTGACCCGAGAAGAAATCATCAAGTTGATCCTGGACCTGATTCATGAAACCGTTCCGGACGAAGACCTGAGCGATGTGGACCCGGATGTTCCGCTGAGAGACCAGCTGGAACTGGATTCCGTCGATTTTCTGAACGTCGTCATGGAACTCCAGATGCGCTACGGGATCGAGATACCCGAGGACGATTTCATCGAACTGACCACCCTGAACCGGGGCGCCGCCTATCTGGCTCCCCTCCTCCGGTCGCCTTCTTAGGGGCATGGGGCGGGCGGTGTGCGAAGCCGCTGACGGTCCGTCATCGGCTCCCTGTTGGGCGCCCCCGTCCGACTTGACACGCCCGCGAGGCGGGTCATAGTATGCTGGCCGACGGTGTCGGGAAAGGGCACGGAACGAAAGGGAAAAGGGCGGGAAAGCAAGGCATCGAAGGAAACTCGACGGAGGGGGAAGGGCATGCGAAAAGGGAAGTGCGCACACCGGCCGGATATATGGACTGCGATGGCTCGTTTCGGCACGGTCGGCCTGCTCATTGCGATGTGTGCGGGCTGGGCCGCCTGCACGGGCGGCACGGAGGGGGGAACGGGACTGAAAGGGTTGCAGCAGGGACAGAAGAAGATCCTGGAGCGAATCGAGAAGATCGAGAAGACGCAGCAGCAGATCCTCGCGTCCTTGAAGCGGAGATCCCCGCGGAGACCTCCCATCGATTACAACAAGGTTTATGACATCAAGATCGGCACGTCCCCGGTGCGGGGGAAGAAGGACGCAGCCGTCACGCTGGTCGAGTTTTCCGATTTTCAGTGTCCCTACAGCGGGCGCGCCCAGCCTCTGATCGCGAAGCTCATGGAGGCCTACCCGAACGAGCTGAGGCACGTGTTCAAGAATTTTCCCCTCCGGTTTCACAAACACGCCATGCCGGCCGCGAAGGCGTGTATGGCGGCCCATCTCCAGGGGAAGTTCTGGGAGATGGAAAAGCTCGTTTTCGAGAATCAGAGAAAGCTCGACGACAAGGATCTGCGGAAATACGCCGCCAAGGTCGGCCTGAACATGCAGCGGTTCGACAAGGATTTCAAGGGCGAAGAGGTGGCGAAGCGGGTGGAGGCGGACCTGCAGGAGGGCAGGCGGGTGCAGGTCACCGGTACGCCTACCTTGTTCCTGAATGGCAAGCGCGTTCGAAACCGGTCGGTGGAGGCGATGAAGAAGGAGATCGATGCAATCCTGAAGGGGAAGAAGAAATCCTGAAACAGCGGCGGGTACCGATAGTCGATGTTGTGGGCTCATTCGAATTTGGGGGGAGCGCCTCCCTTGATTCGGAGGGCCCTTTTTTGTTACCTCCGAGGTTGACGGCCTAGGGGCATACACCCTCCGGTCAACCGCCTGCAGGGAAGGGTGGATTTGAAGGTCATCATCGTAGGGGCCGGCGAGGTCGGTTTCCACATCGCCAGGAAGCTCTCCCAGGAAAACAAGGACGTGGTGCTCGTGGAGATCAACGAGGAGCGCGTTCGCCGGGTGCAGCAGGTTCTCGATGTACAGGTGATCCAGGGGAAAGGCAGCAGCCCCTCGGTGCTCAGGCAAGCAGGCCTGGAGTCGGCGGAGATCATGATCGCCGTTACCGACAGCGACGAGACGAACATCGTGGCCTGCATGATCGCTCAGACCCTGTCCAAGAACATCATCCGCGTGGGCCGGGTGCGGGACCCGGAATACCGCGGCGCCTCCGGCCTGATCGACCAGAGCTTCCTGCACATTGATCTGGTTATCAGCCCGGAAGAGGAAGTTTCCAAGACCCTGAGCCTGCTCGCGGATACGCCGGGCACCTCCGATGTCCTGGAGTTCGCCGACGGGCGCGTCAAGCTGATCGGCATCAAACTGGATGCCGGGAATCCCATGGCAGGCAAACGCTTGATGGAGATCTCCTCGGAGGCGGGCGAGAAGATGCTCGTGGCGGCCATCTACCGGAAAGAGAGCGTGATCGTTCCCCGCGGGGACACGCGCGCCCGGGAAGGGGATACCCTGTTTTTCGTTACCCTGCCCGAATCCGTCAAGAACTTGTTGAGGCGGTTCGGGAAGAAGGACGATCACACGAGGCGTGTTCTCGTCTCGGGGGGCGGCAGGATGGGGGAGTGCGTCGCCCGCCGCTTATCGTCGAAGGGAATCGGGACGAAGATCATCGAGAGGGACCGGCAGCGGTGCGAGCGACTCGCCGAGACCCTGGACCGGGTCGTGGTCCTGCACGGAGAGGGAACGGACCAGAGGCTCCTGGTCGAGGAGGGGATCCGCGATACGGACATGTTCGTCTCCGCGGTCGAAGACCAGGAAGAGAACGTGCTGACCGCATTGTTTGCCAAACGGCTCGGCGCCAAACGAGTCGTCTCCCTGGTCGATACCACGGGGTATATCCCCCTGGCGTCCACGATAGGGGTGGACGTGGTCTTGAGCCCCATGCTGTCCGCAGTCGGTACGATCCTCCAGTTCATTCGACAGGGCAAGGTGATCTCTGTCAGCACGCTGCGGGAAGACCTGGTGGAGGCGATCGAATTCATTGCCATGGAAACCTCGGAAATCGTCGGGAAGTCCCTGCGGACCCTTTCCATGCCGAAAGGCGCGCTGGTGGGATCCATCGTTCGCGGCGAGGAGGTGATCATTCCCCATGGAGACACGGCCATTCAGGCGGGAGATCGTGTGATTCTTTTTGCCCGGCCGGACGCCATTCCCCGTGTGGAGAAGGCCGTTAAGGTGAGCCTGGAATACTTTTAGAAGATGGATTTCCGCGTCATATTCTTCGTGCTCAGCTTCCTGAGCCTCTGTCTTGCCGGCACCCTCTTGGTACCGATGGGAATCTCTTTCGCATACGGGGAAGGGGAAGCGACGGCTTTCCTCTTTTCCGCCTTGATCTGTGCGGGCATCGGCCTGGGCGGATGGTTCCTGTTCCGGCCGGAGCGAAGGGAATTCGGTCACCGGGAGGGATTCGCCATCGTAGGGCTGGGGTGGCTGCTCGCCTGTTTTCTGGGCGCTCTCCCGTACCTGTTCGCCGGCACCTTCACGAGCGTCGTGAATGCCTGCTTCGAGTCCACGAGCGGCTTCACCACCACGGGCGCCACGGTTGTAGAGAATATCGAGATCCTGCCCAAGGGGATTCTCTTCTGGAGAAGCCTGACCCACTGGCTGGGGGGAATGGGCATCATCCTGCTTTCCATGGCCATCCTGCCCATGCTTGGAGTCGGGGGGATGGAGCTGTACCGGGCGGAGGTTCCGGGGCCCGTGCCGGACCGGCTGAAACCCCGCATCCGTGAGACGGCCAAGACCCTCTGGATGGTCTACGTGTTGATCTCGCTGCTCGAGGTCTTCTTCCTCATGCTGGGCCACATGAACTGGTTCGATGCGGTCTGCCACACCTTCGGGACCATGGCCACGGGAGGATTTTCCACGCGGAACGCGAGCATAGGACATTACGGAAGCCCTTACATCGATGGGGTGATCACCGTGTTCATGATTGCCGCGGGAGCGAACTTCGCGCTCCATTACCAGTTGCTTTTGGGCCGTCCCCGCCGCTACCTGGAGGACCCGGAGTTTCGTTTCTATTTCGCCGTGATCGCCGTTCTCACCGTGTGCTTGGCGGTTCTCCTCCGGGGAGGCGTCTATGAAAGGTTTACGGCTTCTTTCCGGTACGCGGTCTTTCAGGTCACTTCCATTCTTACCACCACCGGCTACGTTACCTGCGACTATGAACAGTGGCCTCTGGCCGCGCAGTACATCCTGTTCGCCCTGATGTTTTTCGGCGGGTGCGCGGGATCCACGGGGGGAAGCGTGAAATGCATACGCATTCTGCTCCTTCTCAAGCAGGCCCGGAAGGAGATTTCCTCTTTGATCCATCCCCACGCCGTCTTCACGATCAAGGTGGGGAAGAAGAGCGTGCCGCCGGCTGTTATGGAGGGTGTGCTCGGTTTTTCGCTGGTCTATATGTGCATCTTCGTGGTCGCCTCGCTCCTGATGTCATGGCTCGGGCTCGATTTCAAGAGCGCCCTCGCATCGGTGGCCGCGTGCATCGGGAATGTGGGCCCCGGGTTGGGGATCGTCGGGCCGGTGAAGACCTACTTTCCCATCGTGTCGGCGGGCAAATGGATTCTCATGCTCTGCATGATCCTGGGGCGGCTGGAGATCTTTACGCTGCTGATCCTGTTCGTTCCACAATTCTGGAAAAAGTAGAAAGGCGAGGCGCCCATGATCCTGAAACTGGTTCTGCTGATTCTCTTGCTGGTTGGAGGGTGCGTTTGGTTCAGGGATTTCTGGAGAAGACGATTTGCCTTTGAGCCGGGCTACGAGGAAATCCATCTCGTCGGAACCCGGGACGGGTGGCGGATCGCCCTCTATCGTTATCCGCCGCCGGTGCGGAAACACGAGATCCCTGTCCTGCTCTGCCATGGATTGGGCGCCAACCGGCACAATTTCGATCTCGGGCCGGAGACGTCGCTGGCCGTCTTCCTGCGGGAGGCGGGGTTCGATGTCTGGTCGATCGATCTGCGGGGCCGGGACGGCGGCGGAAGGGGTGTTTGGGCAGGGATGCCTTCCCGGACGGATCATTCCTTCGATGATTATGTGCGGGAGGATGCCCCGGCGGCCATTCGCCACGTACTGGGCCGGACCGGGGCCTCGCACGTCCACTGGATTGGACACAGCATGGGCGGTCTCATCCTGTATGCCTTGCTGGAGACGGAGGAAGCTGGGGCGATCGCCTCGGGTGTGGCGATCGGATCGCCGGGAGCCGCCGGCCATATGGGCGGCAGCGTGCGGTTGGGAAACATCGCCGTTCGTATGCTGCGACGGTTTCCCGGTTTTCAATTTTCCTGTCTCGCGGCGGCCCTTTCCCCCCTGCTCGTCCGCATCGGGATCCCGGGCGAAAAGGGCTTCATGAACCGGAACAATGTGGAGCCCCTGGTGCTGGAAAGGGCGCTCTGCCATCTCGTGGCGAACATGTCGGCGGGGGAACTTTCGCAATTCCTCGATTGGATGAAAACCGGGGATCTGAGGAGCCGGGACGGAACTTACTCATACGCGGAGAACTTCGGGTCCATTCGGCGGCCCCTGCTCCTTATGGCCGGGTCTCGGGACTACCTGGTCCCGCCGGAGAGCGTTGCCGCTGTCTATGACCGGATCTCTTCCAGCAAGAAGGACTTCGTGGTTCTCGGCAGGCAACAGGGGCAGCAGGAGGAGTACGGGCACGGCGATCTTCTGATCGGAAAGAACGTGCGCAGCGAGGTGTTCCCGCGGATCGCGGAGTGGTTGGTTTCGTGCGAGTCGACGGAGGCGTGACAGGCCTCCCACCGGAGATCCCGCATCCCATCCCCGCTGCCGACAGCCGCTTTGGTCTTCTTGGGCTCCCCGCCCCCGGGTCCCGCAAGTCGCCCGGTGAAGACCTCGTTCGGGGGAGATCCTTGCCCTTTTACAGGCCTGCTTCGGCCAGTTGCTCCGCGAGTTGTTTCTGGCGTTTGTTGAGCTTCTTCGGGACCGGGACGCGAAGGGTCACGTAAAGGTCCCCCGGCTTGCCGCCTCCCATGGCGGGCATGCCTTGGCCCCGCAGGCGGATCTTCGCCCCGGGCTGCGTGCCCGGCGGCACCCGGACCTTCTTCGGCTTTTCCAGGAGGCCGGGCACCTCGATGGTGGTGCCGAGGAGGGCTTCCGAGAACTTGATCTCCTTTTCGATGTGGAGGTCGTTCTTTTCCCTCCGAAAGATCGGGTGAGGCCGCACACGCACGACGAGATACAGGTCCCCGGGGGGGGACCCGGGGGGACCGGGGTCCCCCTTGCCGGCCAGCCGGAGCCTGTTGCCGTCGTTGATCCCGGCCGGCACCTTTACGTTCAGGGTCTGTTTCTTCTTCCCGGAAGAAAGGGTGAGCTTCTTGGTGATTCCGCGGGCGGCTTCTTCCAGGGAGATCTGTATCTCCGTCGTGCGGTCAGGGCCTTTCGCGGGCTGTTGTGCGCCGAAGCCCTGCTGGCGGCCCGCCTGTCCGAAGACATCCTGGAAATCGAAGCCCTGACCGGCCCCGAAAGGGCTGCGAGGCCGCCTGCCTGCCTTGCCGCCGCATCGCCTCCCTCCACCGAAGATGCTGCCGAAGACGTCGTCGGTGGTGAAGCCCAGATCCTTCAGGATATCTCCGATGTCGAAGCCATGAAAGATGTCTTCCTGGCTGAAGCGCTGGTGGAACTTCGCGGAGCCGAAGGTGTCGTACTGTTTTCTCTTCTTCGGGTCCGAGAGGACCGCATAGGCCTCGTTGATGTCCTTGAACCTCTCCTCCGCCCGCTTGTCGCCCTTGTTCCGGTCCGGATGGGTTTCCATGGCGAGCTTTCGGTATTGCCTCTTGATCTCTTCCGGGGTGGCGGTCTTGGCAACGCCGAGAATCTTGTAATAGTCTTTCGTTGCTGTCATGGCGGATTCACCTTCTCGTGGGTCGCCGGAAACAGATCTCTATGTTTCTGAAAAGTCCCGGCCTTCGATGTTGCCCCGGATTCCCTCTCCGATTTGTTTGGGCTCCGTCTCTTCCTCCCCCGAAGTCGCCCGGCACAAATCTCCGACGGAACCCGGAGCAGCATCGAACCGCCCGATCGCTGCCGGGGAAGCAGAGCGATCTGTCTCCGGCGACCCACTCCCTGAAGCAAAGAGGAAACGGTGTATACGGTTTTCCAAAAGAACTCTAACGGATCCTCACCCGCAAATACAAGTCCCCCGTATCGCCGGAGGAGGCGATGTGGTGCCCCTTGCTGCGCACCCGGAGACGGACCCCTTCACGCGTCCCGGGGGGGACGATCAGGCAGAGCCGGTCCCAGCGGGAATCCCGGTAATAGGAGAAGGTCATGCGGGTTCCCTGGGCGGCCTCCTCACTCGTGAGGGGGAGAGTCCATTCGATGTCCCCTTGCCGATCCTGTTGGGCAGGGTGCGGGCCGGGGCCGGCCGCCTTGCCGGGCGCCCCGTCAACGGCGATGAGAAGGCGCCCGACCCTTCTGAGCACCCTTTTCGGAACCGAGACAATCCGGAGGCGGGGTTGGTTGATGCGGCTTGCTCTCTTCTTCTTGTCCTGCTGAGCCATGTGCCGGAGCATTTGAAACGCCGCCCTCGAGAGTGCACGGAAGATCGGGCCGTAGCTTGTGAGGTCCTTGGCCCTCAGGATTTCCTCGAGGGAGGCTTCAAGCCCGGGAAACTTCGGCTCCAGGAAGAGATCGCTCAAGATCCTTTCCTCTGGGAGGGAAGGGGAGATGCCCCAGCGAGCCGCATGCCGCATGAATTCGCGGTACAGATCGTATCGCTTTCTCTTGTCTCTGTCGCCGAGAATCGAGTATGCGTAGTTGGCCTCCCGGATCCGCTCCTCCGCATCCATTCCCGTCCGGCCTCTGTCCGGATGGTAGCGGAGCGCGATCCGCCGGTAGGCTCGTTTCACCTCCTCGTCGTTCGCGCCGGGGCCGATTTCGAGCGACTGGTACAGGTCTCTGATCATGTTGTCTTTCTCGTGTGGGGGAAGAAAAGGCGCCGTCCTGCGGTCTCTTGTTTACTCTATGGATTTTACGTGGAGGTTTCAAGGGAGGGGACGCCGCAGGGAAGAGGGGGAGGCGGGCCGGATTCCAGGTTTCGCGGATTGCCTTCGGCCGGGGTCCTGTGCTAGACAAGTAAGGTCGCGGTTGAGCGTGGGAGGCCCGGGCCTTTGCCGCAGACGGCGTCTGTACAGCGATCCGACCGAAGCGAAGAGGGAGAATCAGAGATGACGGGCAAGAAGGCGGTATTTTTCTGTTTGGTGGGCGCGGTGTGCATGTTTCCTTCCTGCAAGCCGGGGGGGCAGGGGACCCCCGGGAGTTCGTCCGGCGGGAAACAGGGGCCTGTCCTGGCGCAAGTGGGGGATGAGGTCATTACGGTGGAGGTGTTCGAGAGTGATGTGAACGCTCTGCCCGAATACACGCGAAAACGGATGAAGACAGCGGAGCAGAAGCGCAAGCATCTGGAAAAGATGATCGATGAGATCCTGCTCCTCCAGGAGGCGGAGAAAAGAAACCTGGACAAGGACCAGGACATCCTGGCGAAGGTGGACCGTTACAGGAAGCGCCTGATTACGGAAAAGTTGTACCGGCAGATCGCCAGCGAACGGGCGAAGATCAGCGAAAAGGAGATCCAGGATTACTATCAGGAGCACAAAGACCGGTTCCGGCAGCCGGAGCGTATCCGGGTGCGGCAGATACTGATCCTGGTG
>WFRX01000345.1 GCA_015486285.1 bacterium | reverse complement strand
ACGTAAGGGTCTCCTCTCAGGACGAACCGCTCCGGAACGCTGTGGGCCACGAACAGGAGCCCCATCTCCCCCCCACCGACGAGCCTCTTTCCGCAGGCAAGAATGCGCCTCGCAAGCATCGCGTGGTAATCCGGATCATCACACCAGTGCGTCACCTCCCGAAGGGGCATCCCCGGGCAGTGCCGCCGCACCGCCTGCCGAAGCGCCAGCAGAGAAGAGCCACTCGTGGCATGGCTGTACTGCGGGTACAAGGGAAGCCCGATGATCGCACGGGCACCCCTCGCGCAAAGTCTCTCCACCGCATCGGACGACAGGGGACGGCTGTACCGCATGCAGACCTCCACGGGCACTTCGAAGCCGCGGCCGAGCAAGGCCCCTTCCAGGCGGAACGCCTGTCTCTGCGTAATCCCCAGCAGAGGAGACGTCCCCCCGAGGATCCGGTAGCGCCGGCGGACGCGGCCCGCCCGAAGGGCCGCGATCATGGACGCCAGAAGTGGGCGGACAAACCGCTCCCCGGGGAAACGCACCATCTCGATGTCAAGGAAAAGCCGGCGCAGGAAATGCCGCACATCGGCGGGCGATGCAGGAGACCCCATGTTCATCAAGGCGATCCCGGTCTTCCCCCGGATCATCCCTGCGCTCCCTGATCCGCCCCTCCCACAGGGAATCCGTGAACGACTTCCACCAGCCTTCTCACCTTCTCCACCGGGGTTTTCGGGTGAACACCGTGTCCGAGGTTGAAGATATAACCCGGCCACCGGGATCCCTTTTCGAGAATTCCCCGGACGCTGGCCTCCAGCCCCGCCGTATCCTGAAACAGGGCGAAAGGATCCAGATTGCCCTGGACCGCCTGCGTCGGCCCCAACAGGGCCCTCGCCTCTCCCATGTCGATCTTCCAATCGAGACTCAGGACGTCCGCCCCGATCCGGACCATTTCCTTGAAAAGGGTGGATGTCCCCAGGGAGAAATGGAGGACGGGGGCCCCTTGATTCTTCAGCCCGGCCACCAGACGCTGCATGTGAGGCAGCACGAACTTCCCGTAATCGGCGGGCGACAGGATCATGGCCCACGTGTCGAACAACTGGACCGCATCGACGCCGGCCGCTATCTGGGCCTTCAGGAACGGTTCCAATGCGTCCACCAGCTTCTCCATCACACCATGAAAGGCGGACGGCTGCCGGTACATAAAGGCCTTCGTGGCATAGAAATCGCGGCTGGTACCGCCCTCGATCAGGTAGGTGGCCAGGGTGAACGGAGCCCCGCTGAATCCGATCAAGGCGCACCCATCCGGCAGGGAGCCCTTGATCTGCCGGATGGCGTCCAGCACATATCCCATATCATCCGCCGGGTCGGGAACGGAGAGCAACCGGACCCGCTCTTCCCCCGGTTCCCCGCTCCCCAACCTGGGGCCTCCCTTCTCGCCGAAGGCGAGTTCCACCCCCATCGCTTCGAGGATAAGGAGAATATCGGAAAACAGGATGGCCGCGTCCATCCGGAAGCGTTCGACGGGCTGAAGGGTCACCTCCGCGGCCAGGCTCGGGGTCTTGCACAGGGTCAGGAAAGGAAACCGGCCTCTGAGTTCTCGATACTCGGGCAGGTACCGTCCCGCCTGCCGCATCAGCCAGACGGGGAGACGGTCCACGGAACGGCCCAGACACGCTTCTACAAACACGGAGGAGGCAGCCATCGTCTTCCTTCATCTCAGTCTGATTTCAGTGCTTTTCCGCCATCGACCCGACCCTTCCCCGACGCACGGCGCGGCACGTACGTACAGAAGGGCTCCTCGGCCAGATAGTTGCCGTTATTCAGGGCCGCGGCCCGCGCCCTGCACCCTCCGCAGACATGGAGGTATTCGCAAACCCCGCATTTCCCCTCATAGCTGTCGAAATCCCGCAGGTTGTTCAGGAGAGACGAGTTTTCCCAGATCTCCCGAAAAGAGGCCTCTCTCAGATTGCCCGCCGCCTCGGAGAAATAACTGCAGGGCATCACATTGCCGAACCGGTCGATGAAGGCGATATGCTGGCCCGCCAGGCATCCCTTCGCCACGCCCGTGGCAAAGGCCAGGCTTCTCTGCTTCCACTGTCTTCCTTCCCGCTGGGACTGCTGCCGTACAATGCGGAAATACTGTGGCGCGCAGGTCGGACGCATGAGCATTTCGCCCTCATTCTGTTCCTGCCGGTAGTGCCAGAGGAGGATCTTCTCGTAATCCTCCCGTGAGATCAACTCGTCCATGGCTCCTTCCGCCCGTCCGGTGGGTACGATCATGAAGAGGTACCAGGCCCTGGCGCCCAGTTGTTTGGCCAGACGGTAGACATTCTCGATGTCTTCCTGATTCCTCTTCGTGAAAGAGGAGTTGATCAGAAAGGGGATTTCGAACCTCCGGAAATACGCGGCCGCCCTCATCACCCCCTCGAAGGCGCCCGGCTGCTGTCTGAAGTCATCGTGGATCTCCGGCGTGGAGCCGTCCAGAGACAGGGAAACCATCCGTATCCCGGACCTCCGAATCTCGGCGCAGACCCCTTCGTCCACAAGCGTTCCGTTCGTGGCCAGGCACATGCGAAGGCCCTTGTCCGTACCGTAACGGGCCAGGTCGAAGCAGTCTTCCCGGAGCAGAGGTTCCCCTCCGGAGAGAACCATGACAGGGGAGGCATAATCGGCCATCTGGTCGATCAGGCCCCTGGCCTCCGCCCCGTTGTATTCCCCGACTCCCGCGGAATCCTCCGAGGAGGATCGGCAGTGGATGCAGTGCAGGTTGCATCGACCCGTGATTTCCCATGCGATCCATTTGGGCGGGCCGACGGCCGCAGGGGCCTTCAGGCCTTCTTTCTCTATTGTCATGCGAACCATCCCGGCGGTATGGCAGCAGCGAAAATCCAGGCAAACCGGCTGCCGTCGGTTCGGCCCTCTGATGGTCCAGAGTCTAGCCGATCATCAGCAAAGATTCCATAGCGCCCTCTCGGGCGCCCTCGCCGGGCACCCCGGCGTTTTGCAGCAGGGCCTCCATGCTCCCTGCCGCGGCGTTCGGGAGAGCCCCCCATCGGCAAAGCGAGCCTGCGCGGGAAACCGTCGAGGAGGGTTGTGGATACGGGGGTTGGGAGCGTCTGTCAACCAGGGGGAAAAGAACTCTTCATCGGCTTACCGCGCACCTTCAGGACAGGCCCGGTCGAGGGGGTTGCGGATCGATTACCCTTCGTAATACGCACAGTCGGTGCAGGAGATCGAGAGGCACATACACCGCTCCGCCGTGTCCTTCAGAAGCAGGGAGGGCCTCCTGCGCAACTTGAACGGCGACACCAGCGACCAGCAGTTGTCCGACCCGTCATAGAAAATGCATTCCGTGAGGGTACACTCCCGGAAGTCTGCGCATCTCTTGTATCGACTCCCGTCCATCGCCTTTGCAGCACATCCCTCTGAGGCCATTTTATCCTCCCATGACGCAGACCCGGGTCAAGCTCGGACCCCTGATCCTCCAATCCTCTTCTGTCGTCAAGAAGTTAGATGCAGAAACGGGCCGGGATTGTTCTTGGTTCCTGGTGAGAGCTGTAACAAAAAGGACCCGGGGATAACCCCCGGGCCCTTCGTCACACCTTCGTCCGGATCCTTGCCGGGGGCCGGACAGTTCGTTGCCGTCAGGATTCCCCGGCACAGCCGCACTTCTTCGGCTACACATTCTCCATGAAGCTCATGGTCGATTCCTGGATGCTCCCCATGATCTTGGCATCCGACATATCGACAACCTTGCCGAAATTCTCCGCAACCTTCTCGATAGTCACCTCCTCGGGTTTCATCCGGGCCCCTGCGGAACGGCACCACTTCAGGTGGAAAAAGGCCCCGGCGCCCACTTCGAAGAGGCCACCCGTTTCTTCGCACTGTTCGCTGCAGAGGTAGCCTACCAGGGGGGACACATACTCGGGGTTGAGCTTCTTGCGTATATCCTCCGGAAGCACGGTCGCGGTCAAGCGGCTGTCCGCGATCGGAGCGATCGTGTTGGCGTGGATATTGTACTTCTTCCCTTCCAGGGCAAGGGTCTGGCCGAGACCGATCAGGGCCATCTTGGCGGAAGAGTAATTGGCCTGGCCGAAGTTCCCGTAGATCCCTGCGGCCGAACTGGTCATGATGATCCGCCCGAACTTCTGTTCCCGCATGATCGGCCACGCCGCCTTGGTACAACAGAAGGCGCCCTTCACATGAACGGAAAAGATGATATCCCACGATTCCTCGGTCATCTTCATGAAACTGACGTCCCGCAGAATGCCCGCGTTGTTGATGAGGATATCGATACGGCCGAAACTGTCGACCGCCGTCTTGATAATATTCGCGCCTCCTTCCATGGTCGCCACCGAATCATAGTTCGGAACCGCCTCCCCTCCTGCCGCCTTGATCTCGTCCACTACCTTGTCCGCCATCATCTTGCTTTCCCCGGTCCCATCGGGGGCGCCACCCAAATCGTTGACCACCACTTTCGCTCCCCGGCTGGCGAGCAGCAGGGCGTGCGACCTGCCGAGCCCTCCACCCGCCCCCGTGACCACGGCAACCTTCCCATCAAACCGAATGTCCGCCATTTTTCTCTCCTCCCGTTTCTGCTGTTTCCGTTCCGGTTCCGTCATCGCCACATCAAGGGGCCGTGAGGCCCCGCCCAAGACCCGATCTTCTCTTCTCATCCGCTTGGAAAGGGGCTATTATACCTGTTAACCCCTTCCGCGTGTCAACCGGATCGGAGTCTGGCCGAAAACGGAGGCATTTGCCGCCCCGTTCCGAATCACACATGAGGAGAACGAACCTTGAACTACCCGGGAATCATCTTCGATATGGACGGCACCCTCGTCGAATCGTTCCACGCCATCCACGGAAGCCTCGCGGAGGCCATGAAAAGGATCGGCCTGGCGCCCTGGGATCTGGAGACCACCAAACGACATGTGGGGCGGGGTATCGAGTATCTCGTAGGATGCGCGGTCGGCGGCGAGAAGAAGGAGGAGGCGATCGAAATCTTCCGGCAGGACTACAGCGAAACCTGCCTGGCGAGGACCTTTCTTCTGCCCTCGGTGGCGGAGACCTTACCCGTTCTCAAGGGGTCGGGACGGAGGCTTGCGGTCGCCACAAACAAATCGCTCGCCTTCACGGGAAAGATCCTGGACCACCTCGGCGTGAAGGTGTATTTCGAATGCGTGTTGGGGCCGGAATCCGTAGCCCGCCCGAAGCCGTTTCCGGACATGATCCGTGCCATCCTGAAGCGGATCCGCTTGACGGAACAGGAATGCCTGTACATAGGCGACATGCCCCTCGACGTCGAAACGGCCGGCCGGGCCGGTCTCGACTGTGTCCTCATGGCCACGGGCCCTTACCCGGCCGCTGCTCTTCGACGCGAGGTCTCCGTACCGGTCTTGGAAGACTTTTCCGAGATCCCCCGATTCCTGCAGGAAAGAGGGAGCCATGGGTGATCGGGGGTGATCAGAAGCCCAGAAGCGAATAGCGAAGCTTCTCGTTGCCGGTTCGTTTACGCAGGGAAAGCTTGTACACCCCCCTGTCCTCGACCACAACGACCTCTCCCTTCCTCCGCCCGTTCGCCTCCTCTTCGGACACCGTCTCCATCTTGGGCACAAAGGTGACCCGAACGGCGGGGGCGGTGAATTCGTTGCTTTTCACGTGGATACGGTAGCTGCCGAAGGGTACGTGGTCCAGGTCCTTCCATTCCACCCCATGAAAGGAAAGGTGCACATTCGACGGGTGCACCTCTTCGGAGATCGTCATCTTGAACCATCGGGCCGGCCTCAGAACCACCTGCGTGTTCCGTTTCGACACCTCGAACTCGACGGGATGAACCGTGAAATCCTTTTCATACAGATAGTACTCTCCGTAAGGCAGAAAGAGGTCGAACTGCGCGTTCTTCTCGACCGGGTCGTAGTAGTAGGCGTACAGCGCCTTGTTGAGTCGATCCCGCACGTAGGCCTCGTCCTGTTGGCTGATCGCCATCTTCTCGCGCGGTTCTTCGACCCTATCCAACGGCTCTCCCCGCGAGTTCCTGTGCCGCCCCGCACGGGTCCGGCGCGAAGCATCGAGATCCTCGGCCGCCGTCTCTTCCTCTTCGCTCCGCGAGAGGACCACCTTTTCGGGGCGGAACATCCGGTCCGGGGGGAACGGCTTGATTACGAAGCGCACCTGATTTCCCCATGCCTGGACCTTGGCCTCGAGCCCCCGCGAAAAGGCACCCATATCATACTCTTTTCCGCCGAGCTTGAAGGGCTGGGTCAAGGCGTCCCGGCTCCATCCTGCGGCGTCCTGCACGGCGGCATAGGACTGGATCCAGTTTCCCAACCCGTCCGCCACCATCGCCTTGAGCAGATAGAGATCCGCTATCATTCGCTTGACCTGATTGTCGTTGCCGCACAGGGGAAACATTTTTTCGGCCTCGGCGAATTTCATCTCAAAGAGCCGGTTCAGGAATTCCCTCTGATCCTTCTCCGCGGGCTTGAGCTTGAGAATCTGCTGAGCCAGGTTCTGCAGTTCGACTCTGTACAGGGCGACCCCCTTGCTGGCCGCATAGTCCTCCGCCCTGCATGGGAGTACGAGTACGCCGGCCAGAAGAAGGCATACAAGCAGGATTACAGCGCTCTGGGTTTTCCCTCTCATGATTCCACTCCCCTGATCTGTGGGTGCGTCTCTCGCCTCGTTCCTTCCGGCAGACGATGCCCCTCAAGCGGTCTACATCGTGTCCTTGCCGACCTGATCCCCGATCTTCTGGTAACGCATCGCCTCGAGGATCCTGCCGGATCCGCGCAGCGAGTTCACCCAGAACATGAGAACCTCTTTTTCTTCTTCGGATTGAGCCTTGTCGAATTCGTTGGCGTACTTGTCCAGAATCACCTGGACCGCCTGCTTGCCGTAACGGTAGAAATCCTCCTCATCGCCCTTCTGGTAGGAGGCATATGAAAGGAGGTAGTTCATGTAGTAGCGGTCGTCGTAGTTTGGAATGCGTAGAGACTGGTGGCAGACCTGGATGATTCGATCGTAATCGGGCTCTTTCATCATGGCGATGCCGACGGCGACGGCCTTCAAACTCGCACCGTATGTGTCGAAGATGTCCTGCCGGTCCCCCCACGCCCCCCGGTTTTCCTTCCAGAGTTCCCAGGCCCGGTCGGCGTATTTCATCGCCGACTCTTTGTCCTCAAAGGAATCTTTCTTCAAATAGATGTCGGCCACCTGCCGGCAGATCGTGGCACGCGCCTTGTCGCTCTCCGCGAGTGCGAGCCCCTTGCGCAGCTGATCGATCGATTCCCCGTATGCTCCGACCGTCTCCGCCAGTTCCTTCCCCCGGATCCAATAGACACAGGTCTGGATGTTGGGGTCAAAGGAAAGGGCCTCCGCATACCTCGCGTATTTCTCTTTCTGCTTGGAAGCCCGTCCGCGGGCACAGACACTCTGGGCCAGGGGCATGTACACATCCGGCATGTCGCTCAGCACGATCATATCCAGATAGGTCTGCAGGGCCCGGTCGAGGTATCGCTCACGCTGGTCGTCGATCGGCTCCTTCCATTCCCCGTACATTTCCGCTAGAGACATGGCCTGGGAGATGCTGGAGATGATCTTCCATTCCCTTTCTTTTCGCGTCTGGGGATCCCAGCCGGCATGGAGCAGCTTGTACTGCTCTTCGTACAGCAGACCGAGATTGAACAGCCCGTCGATCTGGTACCGCACCGAATCGAGTCCCGTAAAGGTCTTCACATCCTTGTACAGGGCCAGGGCCTTTTCGTAGCTCTCGATCGCCTTTCCGATGTGCACTTCTTTCCCGGTATTCTTGAAAATCTTGTGATAGGCATTTCCCCGGAGGAACCAGACCTGGGGGTGAAAATCCGGACCGAGCTTCTTGATGTACTCGTCGCAGACACCAATGGCGCCACCGTTGTCCCCTTGGTCGTACAGCTCTTTCGCCTTCTTCAAGAGCGCCAGGTGCTCGCTCTGGAGGGATGCGGGACCGTCGGCAGCCAAACCGATGGCCGGAACGACCAGGAAAACGACGGCGACGACGAGGGCATTGACCTTTTTCATCTTCCTCACTCCTCTAGGACCTGTTGCAGCGTGGAGAGGCAGGAGGAGATTTCCTCCAGCTTGCTCCCCACGGGAACCGAACCGGTTCCATCGGCGGATCGCCGCAACTCAAACCGCGGATAAGGCTCCCCTTGCACGAGGCGGATCACCTGTTGCTTACCGTTGGCATACTGGAGCACCACCTGTGCGAGGGAATAGCTCACAGCGACCAGACGGGTTGAACCGTTTCGATCGCCTGAGGCTTCTGCCATTGAGACCGTGACCGGCTCCTCGGGCAAAGATTGCTGCTCGAGCAGTCGCTTCAGATGAGTGGATTTCCGGATATACGCGCTGCCCGTATGGGTCTCGGCCCCCACATCGGCAAGGGCGAAGGCGAGAGGGGTACCCAGCCGAATGGATCCTCGGGTCGAGCGCGCGGTCACCCGCACGGCCTTCTTTTTCTCGGAGGAGAGGGGAACGGCCGATTTCGGCCTTCCCGTACCCTTCCCGTACCCTTCTCCTTCGAAGATACCGACGGGCAAATCGATTCCTCCCACCCCTTTACCGTTTACAGCCGCGAATCTTGTCGCCTTGGTTTTCCTCTTTATCGACCCGATCGCACCGGATCTTGATACCCTTTCCCGGCTTTCTCCGATCTCCATCGAAATGGGCACGTCGGCGGCGGGACCGGTCGGCCCTTTTGCGACGAGCGCGCGATGCGCCGCGCCCTTGCGCGCCGGCTGGTCGGAAGGGACGGCCGTGGTCGGAAACGCGGGACTCTCCGGACCGATTTCCACGGAAAGAGGGATATAGTCCGCTCCGGCGGACGCCGAAAGCACGGGCTGTTGCGGCATGGGGGAGGGAGCGACCACCCGGGGCGGGTTCTCCGGCGGCGGCTGCTCCATCAACTGCATGTCCACATCGACAGCCGAGGTACGCATCTTCGGCAGGGCCTGTCGCGGAACCTCCCTCGGTTCCGGTGGAGCCGGGGGTTCCGGCGATTCCTCGACAATCTGCATGTCCAAATCAACCGCTGAAGCGCGCATCTTCGGCAGGACCTGGCTGGGGACTTTCTTCGGCTCCCGGGGAAGGACGGCGGTGGGGGTGCTGTCCTCCACAATCTGCATATCCATGTCCAGGTTCTCCACCATGGCGACCTGGATGGTCCGCGTGGCAGGCGGAGGCTTCTCCTCCCGCTTCTGTTTCTCCGGTTCCGCCTCCTCGACCATGGTCATGTCGACCCAGTCCAGCTGCAGGGGCTTCGGTAAAGGCTTCTGCAATTCCTTTTCGACGGGCTCTTCGGGCTCCGGCGCTACCGGGGGCGGCACCAGCGTCTTACGGCTCGCAAGGACCGTCTTTTTCTTCGGAATCCTGTCCACGAAACGAACTTGATCCTTGTAAAGGAAGAAGTAGTTCGGCTTGTAGTCGTCTTCCACGAATTCCCGGGTGACCTCCCACGGAATCGCGTCCGGGAGCATGGCCGTCTGCGGGAGCGGCCGGGGAAGCTCCGGAGGCCGCAGGGCGGACTGCGGTTCCACCGAGGTCGCCTCCGCCGCCGGAATCGTGTTCGACTTGTGGAGGAAGAAGAAATTGATCAGAAGGATGAGGATAATCCAGGAGAACGCGGAAATGACCTGACAGGCCATCACGTCCTCGTCCTCCTTGCTCCAGGTCCATCCCAGCCACCGCTGTTTCCGCGGAGTGCGGGCTCGTTCCATAGAAAGGTGCTCCCAGGATGCAGAATGGATTACGTCTGGCCTCTCTCATAGCAGATATACGGGGAGACGCCGAGGTTCGTGCAGATCAGCTCGATCGTGTTGACCACCCCGAAGGGAGAGTCGTAATCGGCGAACACGACGACCTTGGCGTCATGGTTCACGGACAGGAGGGCGCCGAGCTTCGCCTTTCCATCCTTGAAGAGCGAATCGCGTACGAGCGGGTATTCCTGCTTCTGGTAGATGAGGACAACCTGAGCAAGGGCATCGACCTTGAGAACGATGTCTTTCTGATTATCGATGACGAGTTCCTGATCCACCTTCTTCGGCGGTTTGATCTTCGCTCCCACGAGGATCTGGAAGGAACTCGTGAGAACGAAAAAGATCAGGAGAAGAAACACAATGTCGATCGCCCCCTCGAGCTGCTCGTCCTCCTGTCCGGTCCGCCGCACTCCCAGTCGCTTCCTCATGCCAGCATCTCCTTGAGTTCGTTCACCATGACAACCGACATGTCATCCTGCACGGATTCGAGAAAGGTCTTGCAGAACAAGGCCACGAAGCGTATGCCAAGCCCCACGACCGTGGTGATCAGGGCGATCTTCAGGTCCGCGGCAAGCTGCTCCGCGCCGGCAACCCCCACGTCGTCGAAGATAGCCACCATCCCGACGGCCGTCCCGAGAAACCCGAGGGTCGGGGCCGTGATACTGATGTAGTTGTAAAACGAAAGGACCTGCTTTTTCTGCGCGGTCATATCGCCCACACGGACCTCCAGGGCGTAAATGAAATCCTGCCTGCTTTTCAGGTCTTCGTCGCTGAGCCCCTGGAAGATTTCGCCGTAAGGAGAATCCTTCTCCGCCTCGACCGTCTGCCAGAGCCTGTCGGCCCGGGGCGTTTCGGCCGACTCCTCCGGTTCGGGCCTGCTCCCGAAGAGGGCCCTGAGCACGCTTCGTACCTTCTCGGCCCCGCCGTTCAGGTATTTCCGCTCCTGGTGGAACGAATGAAGGTGATACACGAAGATCCCTGTCGTGTAGATCAGTGTGCCGAAAAGCAGGTACAGGATGATATCTCCGAGCTGCACATAGAAGGGGGCGATAAAGTCGGAGACGTCATAGATCGTCACCCTGCCCACGCCGGTGGCGCTACCGATTGCAAACCACAGCATGACTCCGACAAACACTGCGACCAAAGACTTCTTCATCTGCACACTCCTTTCCGCTTGTTCGTCCGCATCGACGAGCCTCGAAGTCCGTCACGGTCCCGGCGGACCGTCCTGCTCTGACGCTACCCGTAGCAAATTCAATGCCATGGCCCCGGCCGCCAAGGGGCCATTCGGACGGGTATACTCCTCAGAGGGGGCAGGCCGGGCGTTGGAGGCCGCGTCTTCCAGGAATTTGGGGAAGGAAGGATGTTCTAACGGACTGAAATCAAGATAGATTTCTTCACAGGGGGGATCCACCTCCGGTCTTCCGGAAACGACGATACGGCCTTCGTCTGGACCAGAGGGAACCCATACCGTATCACACCGACGGCCGAAGTTACTTTTTTGAAACCCGCGGGTACCCGGAAAATTTTTCCCAGGGAATCCGCCCGGTCAGGGGCCGGCAACCAACGGAGAGAGCATTGGGAAGGCGCTTACGACTGCTGAGAAAAAAATGCATAGTCCCGGCCCCATGATTCAAGGGCCCTGCAGCCAGACATGGAGCCGGGAGAACCCCTTTTCCACCTCATATCCGTACAGGTCGCTCCGGCCGTCCCCGTCCAGGTCCTCGACCCCGACATAGTTGACTCCGGGCGCCGCGAGAACGGCCCAGGCCCGGGAGGCGAACTTCCTGGCGGGCAGGCCGCGATAGACGGCCAGCCTGCCCTCCCCCTTCGAGGCCACAAGATCCCTGATCCCGTCCCGGTCGAAATCCCCTTCCGTGCAAGGAACGAGTCCCCGGATATAGTCAGGCCTCTTCGCGTCGACGTGGAGCACGAAATCCATCTCGTTTGCCGCCTCGGCGGGAAACCCCTCCGGCCAGGTTCCGTAAGAATACCGGGCCTTGATGTGGATCACCCTCCTCAGGAGAATTTCCACCATGGGCCAGAGACCCATCCGGACCGACCACAGGGTCATGTCGGGATAGCCGTCCCCGTCCAGGTCCTCCAAAGACACACCGGAAAGGAGCCCACGGGAAGGAAACGTGAAGGTCGGCCGTTCCGGTCCGGCGCCGTCGGAACGGCCGAGAAAAACCGCGGTCTCCGCACTCCAGGACACGAACTGCATCCCCACCTTATGCACCACCACATCGGCGCACCCGTCCCGATTCAAGTCGGCCACCCGGTAGGACAAGGTAGCCCTGCGCCGGGCCAGTTCTTCCCCGGTCCGGACCTCCAGGTTCCAGATAAGCGGCTCCGGATCGAGTTTCCCGTTCTCGCCGCGCAAATAGCAGAAGCCCTTTCCGTTACGCAGCACCAGCAGATCCTTGCGGCCGTCCCCGTTCATGTCGGCCGCCTCCAGGAGGGGATAGAAGATAACCGCCAGGTACTGGTGGAGCCCCAGGTTCCGTCCGAACAGGACATTGTTGTTGTAATACGCAAAGGGACTGAGTCCCACGGAGTCCACCCGCTCCCACCCTGCCGCCCCGCCGCGCCGATAGAATCGGGCCTCCCGGTCCAGGGGCAGCATCGCTTCCACCCTCCCGTCGCCGTCCCAGTCCCGCATGAAGGCCAGCCGGGCGAACTCGTCCTCCTGACCCCCGGCCAAGAAGAGCGGCGCCTCGATCCGCAGACCGGATGCAAAGGTCGACCCGCCCTCCCGGGAAAGCTCGAACAATCCCCGGGCGGAGAGAAAATAACAATGATCGCCGCCCGCTCCGTCGCCCGCCGGCCCCACGTCCCAGAAAACGGCCTCCGGGGGAACCTTCCATGCGTCCACGAGGACGAGGTTCGCATCCTTCCCTTGTCCCCTCCATCCGCAGAAGGACAGGGTACGTTCCGGCACGCGGTTGCAGTAGCGGGTCGAGGACACGAGGAATTCCCGCCGGCCGTCCCCATCCAGGTCCGCGGGCCTGACGGCCTTGATTTCCCCTTCGATCCGGACCCGGTACGCCCTGAACCGCTGCCCACAAGCTCCCCGGACAGGAACGGACACGATGGCCGTACAGGCGGCGGCTAGAAAGGCGAGCCGTATCCAGGGCCGTTGAGAATCGTTTCTCCCGCACATCGACCCCATTCTTCCCCCTCGCTTCAGGCGGCCTCGGACCGGGCCCAACGCCAGCCGGTCTTGCCGATACGCACCAATCCGTAGAGGCCCATGATCGATACATAGCCGAGAACGATGATGTGAAAGCTCAAGCCGCTTGCCATGCCCATCTCCTTGGAAAAACCGGCCATGACGCAGCCCACGGTCCACCCCGCCTCCAGGGTCCCGAAGCCCCCGAAGCTGTACAGGGGGAGAAGAAGGCCGAGAGAAGCCAGGGTAGAGCAGAAGATCACCAGGGGCATCTGCATCGGATAGCCCATGCCGGCCAGCAGGATGTACACGACCAGGTAGATCATGGCGAGGATCGCCAGGGACAGCAGAAAGGCCCCGAAATAGACCCTTCGCTTCCCCAGGTGTGCAAAGCTCTCGGCGACCTCCTCGACCTTTCGCAGGATCCGATCGGCCAGGCGGGAACCGGCTGCCGGACCGGCGACGAGACGCCGCAGGCGCCCGGCCAGCGCCTTGCCCCTGAGCGCCAAGAGGACGAGCAGGGCGGCCAGGACAAAGAACAGGGGTGTCACGACCCAGAGCACGGGCCAGACATACGAGGGAAAGGCGAACCCCTTGAGATACAAGAGAACGATGGCGATGGGATAGAAAAGGGCGAAGGCCATGAGGTCCATGATGCGGCAGATGGTAAGGGTGCCCAGCCCCTCGGCCGCGGGCACCCCGTGCAGGGATCGAATCAGGTAGATGTAACTCAACTCACCGGCACGAAAGGGCAAGACGTGATTCAGTAGATTGTGTACGCTGACGATCTCGAAAAGGGAAGCGATCGCAGGCCTTGCCGAATGGATGAGAAGGCGAAAGCGAAGGCATCGCAGGCAATAGGTGAACATATGGAGTGCGAACCCGAGGGCCAGTGCGGTCGGAGAGATCCCCCGCAGGGTCTTCAGAATCAGCGATGCGGAGACATCCGTAAGCCGCAGCAGAAGGAAAACGATCCCGGCGGAGATCAGGACCGAGGCGACCCATCCCCACGCCGACAGGCGCCTCCAGGGCGGTAGACCGCCGGATCCTTCCTGCCCGCCCTCCGGACGACGGTCGCGTCCGCCCGTCTTTTGTACGGGAAGTTCCACGTCTCTCTCGGCTCCTGCCGCCTCTCGGCGGAATGGAAAATCCTTCGCATGATATAGGATGTCACGCACATTATCCACCGGAACCGGCTAAGCGCCCCCTCGAACCCTCTCCGGTTGAAAAACCCTTCTTTCTGTCTTAGCATACCTTCCCGGACTGCAATGTTCGGTTCTTTCCCTTGCCGTCACCTGCACATAGCCAGTACCGGTCCGAGCCGATGAACGTTCTCCTCATCAATCCCAACCGCACACAGCCTCCGGTCGCCCCCTTGGCGCTGGACTCCATCGGGGAGGCGCTGCGCTCCCGGGGGATCCGCTGCGCGACCGCGGACCTATGCCGCGCAGGCCTTCCCGCGGCGGAGGTTCCCGCGGGCTACTGGCAGGACCTCAATGCCGACGAAGTAGACGCCTTCCTGCTCACTGTCCGGAATCTCGATGATGCGTACTACTTCAGTCAGGCGTCTTTCCTCCCTCAACTTCGGGACCTGATACGAGGCCTTCGATCGGCATTCCAAGGCCCGGTCATCCTGGGCGGATGCGGTTTTTCCATCGCCCCGGAGGCGATCCTCAACCTTCTGGAAGCGGACCTCGGCATCGCCGGCGCGCAGGAGGCGGACCTGCTCCGGCTGTTGGCCTGCCTGGGCCGCCAAGGTGCCTACCCGGACGTGCCGGGCCTCATCTGGCGCCAAGGCGGCCGCATCCGGTCGAATCCCCAGAGCCCGCCCGCCATGGAGGAGGACTTCTTTTCCTCCCGTCGTACCGTCGACAACCGCTGGTATTTTCATGCGGGCGGCATGGTCGGCCTGGAAACCAAGAGAGGGTGTACCGGCCTGTGCCGCTACTGTGTCGACCCCGTGGTGAAAGGCAAGCGGGTTTTCACAAAACCCCTGGACCGCCTCCTCCGGGAGATCGAGTTTCTGGTCGATCAGGGAGTGAGCGTCTTTCATCTCTGCGACAGCGAGTTCAACCAGCCTCCGGACCACGCGCTCGCTGTCTGCGACGCCCTCATACAAGACGGGCTCTCCGGAAGAATCCGGTGGTTCACCTACGCGAGCCCGCTGGGCTTTGACGAGACCCTTGCTTCCCGGATGGCAGAAGCGGGTTGTGCCGGGATCAATTTCGGCGTAGACCACAGCCACTCGGGCATGCTCAGGGCCCTGGGGCGGCGGCACCGCTCGGACGATCTGGCCAGAACGGCCGAGGCCTGTCGCAGGGTCGGGCTGCCGGTTCTCTTCGACCTGCTTCTCGGAGGACCGGGAGAGACAGGGGAAACGCTCCGGGAGGCGATCGACTTCTGCAGGGAAATCGACGTACCGAGGGTGGGGGCGAACTGCGGGGTCAGGGTCTACCCCGGCACCGCCCTCTCCCGGGAAGTCCTGGCGCAGGGCCCCCTTCGCTCGAATCCGGACCTCCAGGGACGACTGGAGGGAAACGAGGAACTGCTGTATCCTGTATTTTTCGTATCCCACGAGATGGGCCCCGGCTGGCAGGACCACCTGAGCGCCCTTGTCGGGAATGACACCCGTTTCCTGCTCCCCCGCCGGGAGTCGGGGCGGTCGAACTACAATTACAACGAGAACGCGGTCCTGGTGAAGGCCATCCGGGAAGGACACAGGGGGGCCTTCTGGGACGTGCTGCGCAGGGTACAGGAAGACCTGCCCCCCCTTGCCGTGCCCGGGCCCCGGCACTGAGGAGACGTACCGTGAAAAACGTTCTGGACATTTTCCGCGAGAGAGGCTTTATCGAGAAAACCACCGATGACGAGGGTGTGCACAAGCTGCTGGAGGAGCCGACCGCATGCTACATCGGGTTCGACCCCACGGCCCCGAGCCTCCACGCGGGTTCCCTGGAACCGATCATGAGCCTCGTCCACATGCAGCGATGCGGCCACCGGCCCATCGTACTCGTCGGCGGCGGGACCGGGCTCGTCGGGGATCCGAGCGGGAAAACCGAGCTCCGGAGGGTCATGAGCCGCGAGGAGACCGAGGCGAACGCAGAGGCCCTCAAGCGGCAGCTCTCCCACTATCTCGACTTCGGCTCGGGCGGGGCCCTGCTGGTCAATAACGTGGACTGGCTCGGAGACCTGCGATACATCGATTTTCTTCGGGACATCGGCCGCCACTTCAGTGTGAACCGGATGCTCGCCGCGGAATCCTACCGGCTGCGGCTCGAGCAGGAAAGCGGCCTGAGTTTCATCGAGTTCAACTACATGCTCCTGCAGGCCTACGACTTCTGGTACTTGTACAAACATCACGGGTGCAGGCTCCAGATGGGGGGGGCCGACCAGTGGGGAAACATCTGCGCGGGCATCGACCTCACCCGGCGCCTGGAAGCGGCCCAGGTCTACGGCATCACCTTTCCCCTGCTGACCACCAGCTCCGGCGCCAAGATGGGCAAAACCGCGGCCGGCGCGCTGTGGCTGGACCCGGAGAAGACCTCACCTTACGAATTTTACCAGTATTGGATCAAGGTGGATGACCGGGACGTGGAGAGGTTCCTGGCCCTCTTCACCTTTCTGCCCATGGAAGAGGTCCGGCGGCTCGGCGGGCTGGAGGGAGAGGCGATCCGTGAGGCCAAGGAAATCCTCGCTTTCGAGGCGACGCGAATCACCCATTCCGAGGAAGAAGCGATCCGGGCCCGCGATGCGTCCCGGGGCCTCTTCGGCGGAACAGGGGGGGAAGATCTCCGCTCGGTGCCGACAACCGAAATCGCACGCGAGCGCCTCGAGGAGGGCATCCCCGCCTGGCAGCTCTTCCACGAGGTGGGCCTTTGCAAGAGCCGCGCAGACGCCAGGCGGTTGATTCAGCAGGGGGGAGGCTATGTGAACGACAGGCGGCTCGACGCCTTTGATGAACGGATCGGGGCGGAAGAGGTCCGGGGACAGGGCATGCTCATGCGGGCCGGCAAAAAACGCTATCACCTTGTCCGTATGAAAGGGGACGAATGATGTTTGTCATTTCCAACCTGTTGGTCGCCGTGGCCAAAATCCTGGATATCGGCTTGAGCCTGTACATGTGGGTCATCATCGGGCGGGCCGTGGTCTCCTGGGTCAACGCCGACCCGTACAACCCGATCGTTCGCTTCCTGTACACAGCGACGGAGCCGGTGCTCTCCGCAATCCGGCGGAGAATACCCGCCCTTTACGGCGGCATGGATTTTTCGCCCGTCCTCGTGATCCTCGCCATCGTCTTCATCCGGGCCTTTGTCGTGCAGACCTTGCTCCAGCTCGCTGCCCGCCTCGCCTGAGGCCCGGCTCGAAGGGGGGCTACAGAAAAATCTCCACGACCTTGCCGGTTGAGGAGAAATCCTCGAAAAGATAGTCCGGATCATAGCCGCCCAGCTCCTCCACGCTGCATCCCCCCGTGGCCACGGCAACGGTCTTCGCGCCCGCTTCTTTTCCGTGCAGGATATCGCGGGGAGTGTCTCCGATGACATAGATCGAGTCCAAGGAAACCTCTCCACGCAGGTAGGCCTTCGCTCTATGGATGGCGGCGAGGACCAGCTCGGTCCGGTTCTCCGAGTCGCTCCCAAAACCGCCGAAGGAGAAGTACGAGTCGAGCCCGGCCCTTCGCAGCTTGATGTAGGCCCCCTGCTCCAGGTTCCCGGTGGCGAGGCCGAGGACGAGGTGAGGGATACGGCAGAGCGTATCGAGGAGTTCCGGAACGCCCGGCATCACCTGGAAGCCGGTAGAGGCCTCCACCTCTTCGGCAAGGCATTTCACGTAGAGCTCGATCACCCTCGGGATCTCACGGTCCGGATCCAGGTCCGGCACCCGCTCCGCCAGCATCTCCCGGATGATCAACGGGTCGGTCTTCCCCGCCGGCCGGATCCCTTTCGTGGCTTGCGGCACGCCGTAGAGTCGATCGAAGGCGCGGTCCAGCGCGCGCAGGCCCGCCCAGCCCGTCTTCAAGAGCGTGGCGTCGATGTCGAACAAGAGCACCTTCTGCGGTTCCATCCGGATAGCCCCTTTCCCGCTTCTCTTTTCTCTTTCGGGGTGCTTTCTGGCATTATAGGATGTGTTCTCCTTTTTTCCAACGGCGCACCGTGAGGCAGACCGGATGTTCAAGGCGATCCTGTTCGATTTTGACGGCGTTATCGTCGATTCCGAGGAATATCACTACGAGGCCTTTCGAAGGATCTTCGAGGAAGAAGGCTTCTCGCTTTCCCGCGAGATCTACTACCAGCGCTGTCTCGGCTTCAATGATGCGCAGTGCATCCGGTGGGGCATGAAAGAAACCGGAAAGATCGAGGAGGCGGGGGGAATCGAGCGGCTGGTCGAACGAAAAGCCGCATACTTCCAGGAACTCTTCGACCAACGGATACGCTTCTTTCCGGGCGTATGCGCCTTCATCCGGTCCGCGGCGGAAAAATACCCGATCGCGGTCACATCCATGGCCCGGCGCGGGGAAATCGAGGCCGCCCTGCAACGGGCAGGGCTGTCCCATTTGTTTCGGGTCATCGTGAGCGGGGAAGACATCGAAAAAACCAAGCCCCATCCGGAGGCGTACCGGAAAACCCTGTGCCTGCTCAACGACCATCTCTCCCTGACGGAGACCGGCCGGGCCATCCGGCCCCGGGAGTGCCTCGTGGTCGAGGACTCCCGCGCCGGCATTCAGTCCGCCAAGGCGGCCGGCATGCATGTCCTGGCCCTCGCCCAGACCGAGGACCCGCGCCGGCTGAAGGCCGCGGACCGGGTCCTCCCTTCCCTGGAAGGCATCGCCCTCGAAGAGGTGGAGGCCCTGTTCAACCGGTAGAGGACCCGGAGCGCGAAGGTCCTGGAGGCGCCAAGAAGGCACTGCGTTCCAGGCAACGCTTCACCCGGGCCAGGAGTTCCCGGTGGTCAAAGGGCTTTTCGATGTAGTCGTCGCCGCCCAGGAGAAACCCCTTCATGCGGTCTTCGCACCGGTTCCTGCCCGTGAGCAGGATCACCGGAATCAAGGCCGTCGCGACGTTCGTCCGGATCTTCTCGAGCAGCCCGTATCCATCCAGCCCGGGCATCTCGATGTCGGTTACCACCAGGTCCGGCAGGTGTCGCTCCACCTTCTCCCATCCTTCCTGCCCGTCCGCCGCGGGAATCACCTGGCAGGAGAGGGCCTCCAGTGAGAGGCAGACCGCCTCCCGCACGGCCGGATCGTCCTCGGCGTAGACGATGGTCGGTCGGCCCGGCCGGGGGGCCGCCCCCTCCCTGCATCCCGACTGCGGAACAGGGCGGGGCCCCTTTCGTTGCGCAGTCGCGCAAGGGCCGTCCCAGTAAGCCGCGGCAAGGATTTCCTCCAGGGTCGTCACCCCCCGGCGAATCTTCTCGATCCCCTCTTCCAGGAGCGGACGCATCCCTTCCCCTCTCGCCCGGTCGCGGATCGCGCCCTCATCGGCGCCTCCGGCCACGTCCTTCCTGACAGCCGGGGAGAACACAAGAAGTTCGAATACTCCCACCCGTCCCTTGTATCCCGTCTGTTCGCACCGACTGCAACCCCTGCCGCGGTAGAACCGGTCTACCGAGTCGAGGGCCCCGTCGGGCAGCGCCTCTAAAGCGGACGGATGCGGGTCCTCGGGGGCCCGGCACCCGGGACAGATCCTGCGAACCAGCCTCTGGCTGATCACCGCGAGCAGGGCCGAGCTGATCAGGAAGGGGGGCACCCCCATATCCACCAGCCGGGTAATCGTGGAGACCGTGTCATTCGTGTGCAGGGTGGACAGCACGAGGTGCCCCGTCAGGGCGGCTCGGAAGGCCACCTCGGCCGTTTCACCGTCACGGATTTCCCCGACCATGATCACGTTCGGATCCTGCCGCAGGATAGCGCGCAGGGAGTCGGCGAAGGTCAGGCCCGCCTCCCGCTGCACCTGCACCTGGTTGATGCCCTCCAGCTCGTATTCGATCGGATCCTCCAGGGTAAGGATGTTGATCCCCTCGGATCGAAGGTCTTTCAGAATGCACTGGAGGGTCGTGCTCTTTCCGCTCCCCGTCGGCCCGGTGACCAGAATCATCCCTTGCGGCCTGCGGTAGCATGCTTCCAGGAGCCTTCGACTTTCCCCTTCGAGGCCGAGCGTGCCCAGATCGACCCTCCGCTCGGTCTGGTCCAGGAGCCGGATAACGATCTTTTCCCCATAGAAGGTGGGCAAGCTGGAAACACGGAGATCAAGCCTGCGGCCGTCCACCTGAAGCCGTATACCTCCGTCCTGAGGGACGCGCTTCTTGGCGATATCCATCCGGGCCGTCACCTTGATCCTGCTCAGAACCGACTGCTGCAGATACTTGGGGATCGACATGCGGCGCCGCAGCAGGCCGTCGAGCCGGAAACGAACCTGCAGGCCGTGGCGGGTCGGCTCGAAATGGACGTCGCTCGCCTCTTTTCGAACCGCCTCCAGCAGGATCAGGTTGACGAGCCGGATGATCGGGGCCATGGACCGGGTCGGGTCGGAGGCACGGCCCTTTGCCTCCTCCCCCGGGAGGGGCGTGTCGACCTGAACGACCGAGGAGGCATTCGAGCCGTCCAGGTCCGCTTCCCGGGCCACGTTGCTGACGATCTTCTCCACGGCCTCTTCCATGCCATAGTGCTGCTCGAGAGCGATGTCGATCTCCCGGGCGGAACAGAGGGAAGCATGGATGCGCATTCCCGTGGCAAACTCGAGGGCCTGGATCGCCTCCGCGTCCTGGGGCTCCGGCATGGCCACGTAGAGAAGCCGTGGTTCCCGCCGGAGCGGCAGGGCCCGGTACCGCTTCGCAACGGCGTAAGGAAGCGCGGCAAGCGCATCCGCGTCTCCGGGCCGGTCGGTGACCTCCACCGTTTCCACGCCGAGCTGGTGGGACAGGACTTCAAGGAGCGTCTGCTCTCCGAGGATCCCCTTATCCACCAGGAGGGCCCCGAGCCTGGTTCCCCTTTCGCCTTGTTCCGCGAGGACCGCATCGAGATCTTCCTGTTGCAGCCATCCCCGGGCAACCAGCAACTCGCCGAGCCGCCTCTTTCCGCTCCGCATGTTACCCGCCCCCCTCCGCTGGAGGCCCCAGGGGCAGGGCCAGGTGAAAACAGGCGCCCTGCAGTCTCCACGGCTCCTCCCAGACCCTTCCCCCATGCTCGCACACGATCTTCCTGACAATCGCAAGGCCCAGCCCCGTACCGCCGGGCTTGTCCCGGGTGACAAAGGGCTCGAACAGGTCCTTTCGGATCGACTCCGGGATTCCCGGCCCTGAATCGGCCACGCGGAGGACCACCTCCCTGCCGGCGGCTGTATCGGAAGCGATCAGGATTTCGCCCCCCTCCCCAACCGCGTCCAGGGCGTTCTTCACGAGGTTCTCGAGGACGCGGTAGACCTGAGACGGCCGGATCCAGACGATTCCGTCGTATTCGAGATCCGTTTCCAGACGAATCCCCTTCCCGTCGCATCGCAACGAAAAGGCCTCCTGGACCGAGGCCACCAGGGCGGAAAGTTCATAGGGTCGCCTGGAGGAGGACCCATTCTTCGGCCTTGCGAACAGGAAGAGTTCATCGATGATGTGGCGCATCCGCTGCACCTGCTCCAGGATCGCGTGAACGGACCGATCCCCGTTTGCGCCCACCGGGTCCCGATCCCGCAGAAGGCCCGCCTGGCACTGGATTGCGGTCAGAGGGCTGCGCAGATCGTGGGCGACCATGCCGGCCAGCCTGCCCAGGGCCGCCCATCGCTCCGCCTGAATCCTGGCGGCCTCGAGCTGCTTGGTCTGCTGGAGCAGGCCCCTCAGTTCCTCGTTCTTCCGGTGCAGATCCTTCACGAGCCGATCCTTGTCCTCGAGAAGCCGATAGGTCTCCACCGCCCTTCGGAGCGTGGTCAGCAAGTCTTCCGGATGCCACGGCTTGGAGACATATCCGAAGACGTGGCCCGCATTGATCGCCTCAATGATACCCTCCACCTCCGTGTAGGCCGTAAGCAATACCCTCTGGGTGTTCGGACACCGGCGGGAAGCCTCGGCCAGGAACTCCACGCCCGTCATCCCGGGCATTCTCTGGTCCGAGATCACCACGGCCACGGGATGGCGCTCCAGGAATCCGAGCCCTTCGCGCCCGTCCCCGGCAAGGAATGTTTCGTAGCGGCCCCGCAACGTACGCTGCAGCAGTTTCAGGCTCTCCTGCTCGTCGTCCACGATCAGGACTCTGGCCGGCGGTCCCGTACCGACGGGCTCTGTGCCCGCATAGACGATGGAGGCCATCAACCCGGGATGCTCCGGCGCGCGAGCGCATGCGAAAGGGGCGGTTCGATCTCCATGTTTTTCACATGCCCCTGGATGATGCGCACCACGACCTCCCTCGACAGGGCCGCCGCGCTCCTTTCGTCTCTGCAGATCTTTTCCACCTCTTCAAGGACGATGGCGGCCAGGTCCCACAGGGTTGGAAGCGAAATCGTTTTCGAGGCGGTCATAGGAGGCTCCCTTGCCCACAGAGGTTACCGGAATTCCCTTTCCCGGCGGGGGCAAGGGGGCAAGCCGCGTGCCATGCCGGCCGGGAAGCCCCCGGCGCCTCGGGTATCCCGCGTGCTTCCTGATCGAATGCGTCCGCCCGCCTCTTCGAGGAGGAAAAAAGACCACGCTGCAAAGCGTCGCGGATCCTCCACAGGCCGCCCGCTTTCCAACGGTGAAAGTTGAAAGGGATGGACGGCTTGCGCCGAGGAAGCCCCTGCACGGACCGCCGCCAACATTTCTACACAAAGACAAGGCGGCGGAAGGCAATATGTCGGGTTCGGTCTGGTGTATTTCGCCGGATGCTTGCGGTATCATGGCCGGCCGGGAGGGATGCGTCATCATGAAGGAAAAATCGGACACTTCGCAAGGCCCCTGGAAAAAGCACCTCGAAACGGCTGTTCGAGCCGCGAGAAGGGCCGGAAATATACAGATCAGGGCCCTTGACAAGCCCCACAGGGTCGATTTCAAGGGAGAGACCGACCTCGTCACGGAAGTGGACAGGGCCTGCGAGGAGGCGATTTTCGGCCTCCTTCGAAGCGCCTTCCCGTCCCACGATTTCCTCCTGGAGGAAAGCGTCATGCCGCGGACCGGCTCCCCCTTTCTCTGGGTGGTCGATCCCCTCGACGGCACCACGAATTATACCCACCGCTATCCCCACTTCTGCTGTTCCATCGCCCTGCAACACGAGGGGAAGACGGTGGTGGGGGTTGTCTACGATCCCGTTCGGGGAGATCTCTTTACCGCAACCGCGGACGGGGGGGCCTTCCTCAACGGAAGCCCCATCCGGACGAGTGATGAAAATCAATTGATCCGATGCCTGATCGCGACAGGATTCCCCAACAGGATCAAGACGGCCCGGGACAAGAACCTCCGAAAATTCTCCCGGGTCCTGTTCCGTGTCCGCAGCGTCCGACGCTCGGGCTCCGCCGCCCTCGACTTCTGCTACGTGGCCGCAGGCCGGCTGGACCGATACTGGGTCCTTAAACTCGCCCCGTGGGACGCAGCGGCAGGGGTTCTCATGGTCGAGGAGGCCGGCGGACGCGTGACCGGCCTCGACGGCGGCCCGACCCACCTCTACTCCGAAGCCTTCGTAGCCTCGAACGGAAAGATCCAGGAGAAACTGCTTTCCCTCCTCGCCGGCAAGACCGGCTGAACCCCTCCCGATCACGCGTCCGGAACCGCCAAGTGCAACAGCAAAGAGGCGAAGGGGCAAAGGGGGCAGGATTCGCAATCAGGCCCCCATGCCCGCGGTCATTGAAGGGATGGGGGCGGGGGCTCTGACCATCACGTTCATCGGGAAACGGTCGCCTCGGTTCCCAAACGAGATCCCGGTCCTTCGGCGCTGTCCCGGGTTCCGTCGGAGATTTGTGCCGGGCGACTTCGGGAGAGGGCGAGACGGAGCCCAAGCAAATCGGAGACGGAACCCGGGACAGCGCCGAACGGAAAGCGCCTCATGAAAGGCAGCGACAGTTCCCGCCCCCTGTCCTAACGGCTCTTCGGAGCAAAGAAGGTGATCCTGCCGGTCCGGTTCATCCATCCCGCCTCCATGCCGGCCTCCTCGCCGTCTCCCCAGAAGATGTCGGCTCGATTCGGACCGCGAACAGCCCCACCGGCGTCCTGGACCAGCACAAACCGCCTGACCGGCTTCCATGAGGCAGGCCGGTCGTCCTCGCCCATGACCGGCACCTCGGTTTCGATGTATGCCAGGGCGCCCCGGGGATAACAGTCCGGATCCGCGGCGATCGACCGCCCGGGAGTAAGCCGCACCCCCAGGCTGCCCAGGGGGCCTTGGGGAACGATCTCGAAAAAGACGTAGCTTTCGTTGTAATCCATGATGCCGGCCTGCTTTTCCGGATTGGCTTTCAGGTATTTCTTGATGGCCCACATGGACTTATCGTCCGGCGAAATCGCCCCTTCCCCGACAAGCAGCTTACCGATCGCCCGGTAGGG